>CAMFLK010000334.1 GCA_945957135.1 uncultured Rhodospirillales bacterium | reverse complement strand
GGCCGGTCCAGCACCGCGCGGTCGCTCGGTGAGGCGGGGCGCCAGTCCACGCCGAACTGGCGGGCGATGGCGGCGAGCTGCGGCGCCTCCACCACGATGCGTCCGCCCGGGCCGGGGCCGGGGCCGAGCACGCGGTCGGCGATGCCGCCGGCGCCGTCGAACAGGTCGCTGACCCGCACCACGCCCCCGGCCAGCGTGCCGAACGGGCGCAGCGTGGCGGCATGGGCGGGCAGGGCGATGGCGAAGACGCCGAGGGCGACAAGGAGTTTCATGGCCGGCCTATCGCAGGTTGGTCAGCGTGGACAGCATCTGGTCCGAGGTGGTGATGACCTTGCTGTTCATCTCGTAGGCGCGCTGGGCGCTGATCAGGTTGGTGATCTCGCTGACCACGTTGACGTTGGAGGTCTCGACGAAGCCCTGCAGCACCGAGCCGAAGCCGGTGGAGCCGGGATTGCCGGTGACCGGATTGCCGCTGGCCGCGGATTGCAGGAACAGGTTGTCGCCCTGCGCGTCCAGCCCGGCCTCGTTGGGAAACACCGCGAGCTGCAGCGTGCCCACGGTGCTCGGCGTGGTCTGGCCGTCGATCGTCGCCTGCACCTGGCCGGCGGCGTTGATGGTGATGGCGGTGGCGTTGGACGGCACGGTGATGCCCGGCTGCACCACCAGCCCGTCGGAGGTGACGATCTGCCCGTCCGGCGAGAGGGAGAAGGTGCCGTCGCGGGTATAGGCGGTGTCGCCGCTGGGCAGGGTGATCTGGAAGTAGCCGTTGCCGCGGATGGCGAGGTCGAGGCTGTTGGAGGTCTGCTGCAGGTTGCCCTGCTCGCTGATGCGATAGATCGCCGCGGTCTTCACGCCCAGGCCGACCTGGGCGCCGGCCGGCACCACCGAGCCGCTGTCCGACGAGTTGGAGCCGACGCGGCGCAGGTTCTGGTAGATCAGGTCCTGGAACTCGGCGCGCCGGCGCTTGAAGCCGGTGGTGGTCATGTTGGCGATGTTGTTGGAGATGACCTCGACGTTGGTCGTCTGGGCCTGCATGCCGGTGCCGGCGATGTCGAGCGAGCGCATGGTGCGGGGTTCCTCAGCGCTTCTGGGTGATCTTGTCGATCGCCGCCTGCTGGCGGTCGGCCTCGCCCTGGACGAGCTGCGTCACGAACTGGAATTCGCGCATGTCGCCCATCATGCGGGTGAGCTCGATGGTGGGCTGGATGTTGCTGCCCTCCAGCGCGCCCTGGATCACCTTGGGCGCGGTGATCGCCGTGGTCGGCGTGTCGGCGGAGAGCAGGCGGCCGCCCTCCGCACTCAGCTTGTTGGCGTCGTCGGGCTTCACCACGCCGATGCGCCCGATCACCCCGTTCTCGCTGGCCAGCGTGCCGTTGGCGGAGATGGTGAGCTGCGTGTCGGCGGCGGCGACCTGGAGCGGCCGGCCGTTGGCGTCCAGCAGCGCGTCGCCCTGGCTGTCCACGATGGCGCCGGTCGATGACAGCTCGAAATGGCCGGCGCGGGTCAGGCGCGCGCCGCGCGGGGTCTGCACGGTGAAGAAGCCGTCCGCGCTGCCGATGGCGAGGTCGAGCGGGTTGGCGGTGTGGGTCAGCGGCCCCGGCTGGGTGTCGCGATAGGTGGCGCGGTCCTGGGCGAAGACCAGGGTGCGGGTGCCCGGTGCGAGGCCGGTGCCGCGCGTCTGCATCAGCCAGTCGCTGAACATCACCCGCTCGGCCCGGTAGCCCGGCGTGCCGGCATTGGCGATATTGGTGGCGCTGACGTCGATGGCGCGCTGCTGCGCGACCAGGCGGGACAGGGCGATGACGGTGCTGTTCTGCATGCGGGGCCTCCGATGCCGCGCTCCTTGCGACCGGCGTGCCAGCGCGAAGAGCGAGGAAAACCGGGGGGTTTTTCGCGGCGTGCCCCGCGCACCCGGCGTTTCCTGCCGGGCATCGCGGGTTGCCGCCCGGCAGGAAACGCCGCCATCGCAAGACTTCGTTCACGTCTGCCCGGCAGCATGGGCGCATGTCCCGTTCCCAGGCCATGCCATGAGCGCCGCCGCCGCGACGGCCGATGCCCCCGCCCAGGCGGGCGGCGGCAAGAAGAAGCTGATCCTGATCGCCGCCCCCGCGCTGGTCGCGGCGCTGCTCGCCGGGCTGTGGTTCGGCGGCATCCTGCCGCCGCTGCTCGGCATGGGGGGAAAGGAGGAGGGCAAGGCCGCGCATGGCGAGGCCAAGTCCGGGCATGGCGAGGCCAAACCCGCGCATGGCGAGACGAAGGAGGGCAAGGAGGCCAAGGGCCCGCTGTTCCTGGAAATGCCGGAGATCGTCGCCAACCTCAATGCCGGGCCGCGGCGCACCTCCTATGTGAAGATGAAACCGCGCCTGGAACTCGCGCGGCCGGAGGACGAGGCGGTGGTGAAGGCGGCCATGCCGCGGCTGCTCGACCTGTTCCAGACCTATCTGCGCGAGATGCGGCCGGAGGAACTGCGCGGCAGCGCCGGCACCTACCGGCTGCGCGAGGAACTGCTCGCCCGCGCCAACATCGCCGTGGCACCGGCGCGCGTCGTGGACGTGCTGTTCGCGGACATGCTGGTGCAATGAGCGAGAGTACCGAAGCCGCCCCGGAACGGGTGCTGAGCCAGGCGGAGATCGACTCCCTGCTGGGCTACGAGGGCGCGGGGCCGGCGGGCGCGGAACACCGCTCGGGCATGCAGCGCATCATCTCCTCCGGGCTGGTGAGCTACGAACGCCTGCCCATGCTGGAGATCGTGTTCGACCGGCTGGTGCGCATCATGTCCACCTCGCTGCGCAACTTCACCAGCGACAACGTGGAAGTCGGCATCGACACGATCCTCAGCCTGCGCTTCGGCGACTACCTCAACGCCATTCCGCTGCCCGCCATGCTCGCCGTGTTCAAGGCGGAGGAGTGGGACAATTACGGGCTGATGGTGGTGGACAGCGCCATGATCTACTCGATCGTGGACGTGCTGCTGGGCGGGCGGCGCGGCACCGCGGCGATGCGCATCGAGGGACGGCCCTACACCACCATCGAACGCACGCTGGTGGAGCGGCTGATCCAGGTGGTGCTGGCCGACCTGTCGATCGCCTTCGACCCGCTGTGTCCGGTGACCTTCCGCTTCGAGCGGCTGGAGGTGAACCCGCGCTTCGCCACCATCTCGCGCCTGTCCAACGCCGCGATTCTCGCGCGGCTGCGCGTGGACATGGAGGATCGCGGCGGGCGGCTCGAATTGCTGATGCCCTATGCCACGCTGGAGCCGGTGCGCGAGCTGCTGCTGCAGCAGTTCATGGGCGAGAAGTTCGGCCGCGATTCCATCTGGGAGACGCATCTGGCCGAGGAGCTGTGGAGCACGGACGTCGATCTCGACGTGGTGCTGGACGAGCAGGTGATGCGCCTGTCGGACGTGATGGCGCTGAAGCCGGGCAGCCGCATCGTGCTCAATGCCGGGCCGGGCGGCACGGTGCAGCTGCGCTGCGGCCCCACCCCGCTGTTCGAGGGCAAGGTGGGGCGGCGCAAGAACCAGGTGGCGGTGCGCATCGAGCGCGAATTGCCGCGCATGGCCACGACTGAACGATGATCCGCGCAAAACGGCGCGGAATGGGCGCCGCAACGCGGCGACGGGGTGGGCGCGATGGAATTCCTGCTGGAAATCGTGCTGGTGGTGCTGCTGGCCGCGACGCTGTTCCACGCGCTGCGGCTGGAACGCGCCCTCGGTGTGCTGAAGCGCGACCGGGCGATGCTGGAGGAGCTGGTCTCCGGCTTCAACGCCTCCACCCGCGCGGCGGAGGACGGCATCGGCCGGCTGCGCAGTGCCGCCGACGGCGCGGGCCGGCAGATGGCGCGGCAGATCGAGGCCGCGGCGGCGCTGAAGGACGACCTGCTGTTCCTCAACGAGCGCGGCGAGCGCCTGGCCGACCGGCTGGACGGGCTGGTGCGCGCCGGCCGCCCGTTCGGCCCGGACGCCTTGCCGCCGCCCGCGGATTTCGCGCCGGAGCCGGAGCCGCCGCTGCGCAGCCCGGCGGAGCGCGACCAGATGAAGGCCCTGCGGCTGGCACGATGAAAGGCGAATGAGATGGCCCTGCGCCTGCCCGCGCCCCGGCTGCTGCCGATCACCATCGCCGTCCTCGCCGCCCTGCTGGTGGTGAAATCCGCCGTGCTGGTGCGTGCGGCGATTCCGGAAACCCATGCCGGATCCTCCGCCCCCGCCGCC
>CAMFLK010000333.1 GCA_945957135.1 uncultured Rhodospirillales bacterium | reverse complement strand
CAAATCCATCCTCCGCGGATGGAAACTCAGAGAAGTTGTGTGAATCCCGAAGGATTTTCTCGGGGAGCTGTCCCGCCATGTCGATCCCGGCCATGGCGCGGTGGGGCTGGCCATGATGAACGGGGTGCTCGGCCCGGTCGCCAAGGCGCTGCTGCCGGGCTGGCTGCCCTCGGTGCGGGCCGAGCTGTTCGGCGCGGTGTTCGGCCATCACGGCCGCCCGGTGCGCGATCCCCTGCCGCTGGACGACACGCTGGTCTGCGCGACCTGTCGCGCGGCGGCGGAGGCCTATGCCGCGGCGGTGATCGGGCTGCTGTCGCCCGGCGCCGTCGGCCCCGCCTCGCCCGCCTTCGTGTGGTGGCTGGCCGGGCTGGCGGTGCTGGCGGATTGGATCGGGTCGTCGCAGCGCTGGTTCGCCTATGAAAGCCCCGACCACACGCCGGAGCATTATTGGAACGCGATCGCCCTGCCGCGCGCCCGGGTCGCGGTGGCCGAGGCGGGCGTGCTGCCCGCGGCCGTGGCGCCGGCGCTGGGCCTGTCCGAACTGGTGGGCGCCGCGGCCATCCCCAGCCCGATGCAGGCCCATGCCGCGGCGCTGGAACTGCCCGAAGGCCCGGTGCTCGCGCTGATCGAGGACCAGACCGGCAGCGGCAAGACCGAGGCCGCCCTGCTGCTCGCCCACCGGCTGATGGCGGCGGGGCGGGCCGACGGGCTGTTCGTGGCGCTGCCGACCATGGCGACGGCGAATGCGATGTACGACCGGCTGGCCGGCGCCTATCGGCTGCTGTTCGCCGAGGGGGCCGCGCCCTCGCTGGTGCTGGCGCATGGCCGCCGCGCCGACCATGCCGGCTTCGCCGCCTCGATCCTCGATGGCGCCGCCCTGCCCGGGCGGAAGGCGGAGCCGGAGGACGAGCCGGGTTCCGCGCAATGCGCCGCCTGGGTGAGCGACGACCGGCGCCGCGCCTTCCTCGCCCATGTCGGCGTCGGCACGATCGACCAGGCGCTGCTCGCCGTGCTGCCCACCCGTCACGCCCCGCTGCGCCTGCTGGGCCTGCAACGGCGGGTGCTGATCGTCGATGAGGCGCATGCCTACGACGCCTATATGGGCGAGGAGCTCCAGCGCCTCATCGCCTTCCAGGCCGGGCTGGGCGGCAGCACGATCGTGCTGTCGGCCACGCTGCCCTCCGCCACGCGGCGCGGGCTGGTGGCGGCCTTCGCGCAGACCGAGGGCGAGGCGGCGCCGGTGCCGGACCGTATGGAGTATCCGCTGGTGACGCTGGTGCATGCGGGTGGCTGCGCGGAGGCGCCGGTGGCGGCGCGCGCGGATGGGGCGCGGCGCGTGATGGTCGAGCGGCTCGAGTCGGCGGAGGCCGCGCTGGAGGCGGTGCATGACGCGGTTCGCGCCGGGGCGGCGGTGGCCTGGATCCGCAACGCGGTGGACGATGCCGCCGAGGCCCATGCCGCCCTGGCCGCGCGCGAGGTGCCGGCCACGCTGTTCCATGCCCGCTTCGCCATGGGGGACCGGCTGGACATCGAGCGCGCGGTGCTCGACCGGTTCGGCAAGCGCAGCCGGGATCGCGCGGGGGTGGTGGTCGCCACCCAGGTGATCGAGCAGTCGCTCGACCTGGATTTCGACCTGATCGTCTCCGACCTCGCGCCGATCGATTTGCTGATCCAGCGCGCCGGGCGCATCTGGCGGCACCATCGCGACGGACGGGTGGTGGCGGCGCCGCGCCTGCTGGTGGTCTCGCCGGACCCGGTGGCGGAGCCGGCGGCGGATTGGCTGGGGCCGGCGCTGCGGCGGACGGGGTTCGTGTACCGCAACCACGCGGTGCTGTGGCGCTCGGCCCGCGAGGCGTTCGGGGCCGGCGCGATCGTGGCGCCCGCCGGGGTGCGCGCGCTGGTGGAGGCGGTCTATGCGCCGGACGCGCCGGAGCCGGCGGGGTTGGAGCGTTCGGCGACGGACGCGGAGGGAAAGGTGCGGTCCCAGATCAGCCTCGCCCGCCAGAACCTGCTGCCCTGGGCGCGCGGTTTCTCCAACCAGAGCGGCGCCTGGGACTCGGACATCAGGACGCCCACGCGGATCGGCGATCCCGGCATCACCATGCGGCTGGCGCGCTGGGCGGATGGCCGGCTCACGCCGTGGTACGGGGGTGGGGGAGACCGGGCGTGGTCGCTGTCCGAAATCGCCGTGCCGGCCCGGCGGGCGGATGGCGTGCCGGCCCCGTCCGGCGCCCTCGCCACCGCGATCGCGAAGGCGAGGGGCGGGTGGGATACCTGGTCGCGCGACATGCCGGTCGTGGCGCTGTCCGCGGGCCCGGAGGGATGGCAGGGTGTGCTGAGCCATGGCGAGCGGCCGGCCGCCATCCGCTACACGTCGCGCGACGGGCTGGCGTTTTTGTAGCCGGGGCCGCTTTACATCCGAAACGTCATCGCCGATCATTTCGGCACAGGAATGCGTCGAGGCAACATCGTGCCGTTCAACCTGCTGCGGGACTCCTGGCTGCCGGTGCGCCGCCTGTCCGGCCGTGCCGACCGCATCGCCCCGCACGACATCGCGGGCGGGGCGGAGGATCCGGTGGTGGCGCTGGACTGGCCGCGCCCGGATTTCCGCTTCGCCTGCCTGGAACTGCTGATCGGCCTGCTCGCCACCGCCTGCCCGCCGGCGGATGACGTGGCCTGGCAGGACTGGTTCCACGCCCCGCCCGCGCCGGACACGCTGCGCGCCGCCTTCGCGAAACTGGCCGATGCCTTCACGCTCGATGGCGACGGCCCGCGCTTCATGCAGGATTTCGAGGACATCCCGGGCGAGGCGGGCGGCGTGGAAACGCTGCTGATCGAGGCGCCCGGCGAGGCCACGGTGAAGAAGAACACCGACCTGCTGGTCCGCCGTGGCCGGGCCGAGACGCTGAGCCGGGCGGCGGCGGCGATGGCGCTGTTCACCCTGCAGACCTACGCGCCCTCCGGCGGCGCCGGCAACCGCACCAGCCTGCGCGGCGGCGGGCCGCTGACCACGCTGGTGATCCCGCCGCCGCCGCGCGCGGGGCCGGCCACGCTGTGGCACATGCTATGGGCCAACGTGCCCGCCGGCCCCACCCCGGCCGCCGCCGAGCTGAAGCGCGTCTTCCCCTGGCTGGTTCCCACCCGCGTTTCGGACAAGGGCGGCCGCGCCACCACGCCGGCCGACGTGCATCCGTTGCAGGCGTTCTGGGGCATGCCGCGCCGCATCCGGCTCGACATCGTGGCGAACGCGGCCGGCGCGCCCTGCGACCTGACGGGCTGGGCGGACGAGCATGTGGTGCGCGGATGGCGGCAGCGGCCCTGGGGCACCAACTATGAAACCTGGGGCGGCATCCACAACCTGTCGCCCTGCTACCGCATGAAGGCGGGCGCCGAACTGCTGTATCTCCACCCCCAGCCCGGCGGCATCGGCTATCAGCACTGGCAGGGGCTGCTGTCGCGCAACCCGCCGCAGACCATGCGGGTGGCCCCTGCCGTCGAGACGTTCCGCACCATTCGCCTGCCGGATGGCGAGGACAGGCTGCAACCGCGCCCGTGGCGGCTGCTGGCCGGCGGGTTCGACATGGACAACATGAAGGCCCGCGGCTTCACCGAAAGCGAAATCCCCGTCCACGAGCCGGCCGATCCCAAGGCCGCCGGGGAGGTGGACGAGGAGACGGGCAGGCTGGTGGAGGCCAGCCGGCTGGTCGCGCAGATGCTGCGCAACGCGGTGAAGGACGCGCTGTTCGCGCCGGGCGCCAAGGTGGACGCCGATGCCGCGATGCTCTCCGCCCTGCGCGAGCGGTTCTGGGTGGAGACCGCCGACGATTTCTTCGTCCAGGCGGCGGCGCTGGCGGGCGGCCAGGACGTGGCGGACATCCGCGCGGCCTGGCAGCGCGTCCTCGCCGCCACCGCGCGCCGCCTGTTCGCCGAGGCCGCGCCGATCGACGCGTCCGGCGAGGGCCATCCCGGCCGCATCGCCGCCGCCGCGCGCCGGCTGAGCTTCGCGCTGCACGGCTACGGCAAGCAGGGGACCGAGCTGTTCTCCGCTCTGCGTCTGGAACTGCCGGAGAAAGCCACGACCAAGAAAGGAAAACGCGCATGAGCGAGGCAGGGGCCAGGCCGGGCGACGCCGCCACCGCCTGGTGGCGCGCGCTGCGGCCCCGGCCGGACGGGTCGGGCGGCGATCGCGCCGCCCTCGCCCGCCTGCGCCGCACCGC
>CAMFLK010000332.1 GCA_945957135.1 uncultured Rhodospirillales bacterium | reverse complement strand
CCTGGAGCACATACGAGTTCCGGCAAACCCCTCCGAAAATGGCGAAGGGGTGTTGAAGCGGCTCGTGCGCGCCCTGGTCCACGCCTACATGCTCTGGCTGGTCACCAAACTCGACATCCTGTTCCACCGCTGGAAGACCGGCACGCTGCCACCTCCGCCGGTGGCGCCCCTCCACCGCGCGAAGCGCACCCATCACCGCCGTCCTCGCCGGAAAAACTGGCTGGCCGAGCTGATCGACCAGGCCTGCGAAGGCCAAGCCCCGGTCATGCCCGAGGCCGAGGCCCCGACGGAGCGTGCGATGCCGCTCCCCGAAATGGCCCCCTCCCGCCCCGCGCCGGTCCTCACCTGGAAGCGGCCTCAGCCCCGCCCGCGCCGGATCGTCCGCGCGCGCTGGTGGGAAGACCCTGGCTGGGCCTGACCCCGAAAACCCTATATTTTCCAAAACCTTGGGTGATTCCCGAGGCGATGCCGCATGTACAAGCCAAACGAGTCAAAGTTTTTTGGTTCTTTTTTTCAAAAAAGAACCGCTTCCTTCCTTTCGCCTTCCCCTCCCTTACTCGATCCGAGGCACCCCCAACCGATCCGCCACCCGCGCGCCGACGGGTCGTCCGAGCAGCACGGCGGCGAGCACGCCGAGAATGGCGCCGGCGTTGGCAGGAAGGTCGAGCACGATGCAGGTGGCTTGCAGGGGCGGCACCAGGGCGGTGCCGATGGCCAGGGTGGCGAGCAGGCGGAGCAGCAGGCGGGACCACAGCGGGTTCTCGCGGGCCCAGCGCAGCCAGCGCGCCGTCATTCGGTGCCGCGCAGGCACCAGCGGGCGACGTCGGCGTGGGTGGCGAACCAGATATTGCCGCGCGCCTTCATGTGCTGGATCAGCCGGTCGAGGATGGTGATGCGGCTGCGGTGGCCGATATGGTGGGGGTGCATGGTCAGCAGGAACAGGCCGCGTTCCTGCCAGGCCATGTCGAATTCGGCGCGGAACACTTCCTCCACGCCGGAGGGGGGCGTGTAGGGCCGCACGCCGGCGAAGCGCTGCATGCTGAGATAGGGGGCGTCGTCGCGGATCCATTCGGGGGGCAGTTCGACGATGCCGGTGGGTTCGTCGTCTTCCAGCAGCTCGTAGGGTTCGTCGTCGGCCATCAGCGAGCTGTCGTAGAGCAGGCCGATCTCGCGGATGACGGTCAGCGTGTTGGGGGAGAAGTCCCAGCTCGCGGTGCGGATGCCCACCGGCGGCTGGCCGGTGAGCTGGTCCAGCACTTCCATGGCGCGCAGCGTGAGGTCGCGTTCCACCTCGTAGGTGAGGGTGGTGTTGCGTTCGTGGATCCAGGAGTGGATGCCGATCTCGTGGCCTTCGCCGGCCACGCCGCGCACTTCGTCCGGGTGCAGCAGGGCGGAGACGGCGGGGTAGAAGAAGCTGGCGGGGATGCGTTCGCGTTCCAGCAGGGCGCGGATGCGCGGCATGCCCCGGCGGCTGCCGTACTGGCCCTGGCTGAGGCGCATCGGGCTTTCGTCGCTGTCACGCAGCGGGATGGTTTCGTGGTCGGCGTCGAAGCTCAGCGCCACGGCGCAGCGTGCCTCGCCCGGCCAGGTGGCCGGCGCCAGGCTGCGCCCGGCGCGGGCGCGCCCGACGATGCCGCGCCACACGGCTTCGGGCCATTCCCATGGCTCGCCGGCCGGGTGTTGGGGGTGTTCGCTCATCGGGGGTTTTCTCGTCGCTGTGCGCGCCTATGCTGCCCGGCTTCACCCTGTCCCGCCATCCCGGAAGAGTTCATGACCGCCACCGACCCCGCCCTGATGACCGCCGAGGAGATGCTCGGCCATTTCGCCGCCTGCACGCTGAGCCCGCTGGAGGCGCTTCAGGCGGTGACCGAGCGGGTGGCCCGGCTCAACCCCTCGATCAACGCCTTCGCGGTGATGAATCCCGCGGCATTGGCGGAGGCGGGGGCCAGCGAGGCGCGCTGGCGGGCGGGCCGGCCGATCGGGGCGCTGGATGGCGTGCCCTGCACGGTGAAGGATCTGGTGGACGTCGCCGGCCTGCCGACACGGCGCGGCAGCCGGCTGACCGACGCGACGCCGGCCGCAGAGGACGCGCCGAGCGTGATGGGGCTGCGGCAGGCGGGGGCGGTGATCATCGGCAAGACCACCACCACGGAATTCGGCTGGAAGTCGCCGGGCGACTGCCCGCTGCACGGCATCACCCGCAACCCTTGGAACCTGCATCACACGCCGGGCGGCTCGTCCTCCGGCGCGGGGGCGGCGGCGGCGGCGGGGTTCGGGCCGCTGCATATCGGCACGGATGCCGGCGGCTCGATCCGCATTCCCGCCGCGTGGTCCGGCGTGGTGGGGCTGAAGCCGAGCTTCGGCCTTGTGCCGCAATGGCCGCTGGGCGCCTTCGCCGCCGTGGCCGTGCTGGGGCCGATGACGCGGACGGTGCGCGACGCGGCGCTGATGCTGGGTGCCCTGGCGCGGGCGGATATCCGCGACCCGTTCTGCCTGCCCGACGACCCGCGCGACTGGCGCGACGGCATCGAGGACGGGGTGGCGGGCATGCGCGTCGCCGTGCTGCGCCGCCCGGGCTTCGAGGCGGCGGTGGATTGGGAGGGCATCGCCGCGGTGGAGCAGGCCGCGCAGTTCCTGGTGGATGCCGGGGCCGAGGTGGAGGAGGCCGATCCCGGCCTGCCAGACACCCGCGAGATTTTCTCCCGCGTGTGGGGCGTGGCGCTGACCCGGCTGGTCCACTCCCACCCCGAGACGCGGCGCCACATGCTGGACAAGGGGCTGGCCGAAGTGGCCGCCGCCAATGGCGGCATGACCGCGGTGGAGTTCATGGAGGCGGAGGCCATGCGCATCGCCGCCGCCCACGCCATGGCGCGCTTCCACCGGCGGTTCGACCTGGTGCTGTGCCCCACCGTGCCCAACCCGCCGCCGCTGGCCGACGCGCCGACGGTCAATCCCGTCGAGGCGCTGTGGAGCAACTGGGCGCCCTGGACCTTCGCCTTCAACCTCACCCGCCAGCCGGCGATTTCCGTGCCCATGGGGTTCGCCCAGAACGGCCTGCCGCGCGCCGTGCAGATCGCCGCCGCGCAGTATCGCGACGACCTGGTGCTGCGCGCGGCGCGGGTGCTGGAGGAGGCGCAGCCCTTCGCCGTCCCCGAATTGGGGTAGGCTGACCACAAACTGTAACACAACCGGCTTTTGTATTTGACAGCGGGGCCTGTCCGCCGTGAACGTCGCCGTCACGGAATTGTCAATTCCCGTGCATTGCTCTCGGTTTTTTGATCCAGCCGACGCTGCTGGAGCGCTTGACATTCATGCAGAACGGGCCGGCCGCCGCAAGCGAGACCCACCCTGACGGCCGCCCTGTCTTCACGGGCGGGAGCCGGGGGGAGGCTGTCGCCACCCTGGTTCGCGGCGTCGGCGACGGTGCCGCCGTGCTCGCCCTGTCCGGGCCGGAGGGGATGGGCAAGTCGGCGGTGCTGGAAGCGGTGACGGCGGCTTTCGCGGACTCGCCGGTCTGCGTGATGCGGCTGGCGGAACCGTGGACTTTGCCCACGACCATGCCGGACCGGCCGGGCGTGCTGCTGGTGGTGGACGACGCGCAGGATTTGGCCGCCTCCGTGCTGGACCATCTGCTGCGCATCGCCGCCCTGCCGCGCGTTCAGCTTCTGCTGGCCGGGCGGGGTGAGTTCTGGACGCGCGGGGACAGCCCGGGCCTGCCGCCGGTCGGCGTCCATGTCGCGCTGGCGCCGCTGGCCGGGGCGGAGGCGCGGGACTACGTGGCGTTCCGGCTGGCCGGCGCGCCCGGCATCACCGAGGACGGCATGGCCGAGCTGCTGCGCCACGCCAACGGCCTGCCCGGCGAGATCGAACGCATCCTGGACGCGGCGGGGCCGCTCAATTTCTGCCGCGGCAACGGCAGGCTGACCGGCGAGGTGATCGAGGACGCGGTGTTCTCCCTGGCCCCGGTGCCGGATCTGCCGATCGCCCAGTTCCGCGCCCTGACGAGGCCGCAGCGTTTCGAGGCGACGGTGCCGCCGGAGGTGGTCGTGCCGGTCGCCGCGCCCCCGCCCTTGCCGCCCTCCTTGGCGCTGGTCGCGCCGCCGAAGCCGGCCGCATTCGTGCTGGTGCGCGACTCCGCGCCGGTGCTGGCGCTGCCCGCCGCCATCACGGCCCGGCCGGCCCGGCGGGGATGGCGGCGCGGCGGGGTGGCTGCCGGCGTGGTGTTCGCG
>CAMFLK010000331.1 GCA_945957135.1 uncultured Rhodospirillales bacterium | reverse complement strand
TCGCCGGAAAAACTGGCTGGCCGAGCTGATCGACCAGGCCTGCGAAGGCCAAGCCTCCGTCATGCCCGAGGCCGAGGTCCCGGTGGAGCGTGCGATGCCGCTCCCCGAAATGGCCCCCTCCCGCCCCGCGCCCATCCTCACCTGGAAGCGGCCTCAGCCCCGCCCGCGCCGGATCGTCCGCGCGCGCTGGTGGGAAGACCCTGGCTGGGCCTGACCCCTAAAATCCCCGAATTTTCAAAACCTTGGGTGATTCCCGAGGCGATGCCGCATGTACAAGCCAAACGAGAAAAAGTTTTTTGGTTCTTTTTTTCAAAAAAGAACCGCTTTCTTCCTCTCTTCCTTCCCCCCGCGCCCAAAGATGTCGCGGACCATGCGTCGCAGGGCGACCCATTGTTGGGCGGCGTAGGAGCCGGTGGCGAGGGCTTCTTCGGCGGTGGGGTCGCCGGTTTGCACGTATTCGGCGGAGAAGTCGGCGGTGCGGAAGAGCATGTCCCACCAGGGGAAGATGGCACCGTAGTTCACGCTGTCGAGGCCGGCGGCGGTGACGCCGTGGTGGGCGCGGTGGAAGCGGGGGGAGATCAGCAGGCGTTCGCCCAGCCAGCCGAAGGACAGGCGGGTGTTGGCGTGGCTCAGGCTTTCCAGGAAGCGCAGCAGCAGCACCAGCAGCGGGAACTGCATGGGCGGGATGCCGATCAGCAGGGCGACGGCGGTGAACCAGATGAAGCCGATGATGTCGTCCAGCAGGTGGTTGCGGTCGTCGGACCAGAAGGTCATTTGCCGCTGGGCGTGGTGGACGGCGTGCAACGAGTACCACCAGTTGAACACGTGGCTCAGGCGGTGGCGCCAGTAGTCGGAGAAATCCAGGATCACCGCGTAGAGGAAGAAGGTGAGCACGGGCATGCCGAGCAGGAAGGGGAAGATGCGTTCCAGCGTGGGCGGCACCCAGCCGTGGTCGGTGAGGAATCCGTCCAGCGCCACCTGCAACTTGTAGAACAGCACGAAGGTGATCAGCGGCAGCAGGCCGACGCGCGAGATGAGGGTGTAGAGCACATCGACCAGCACGGCGCGCTGGTCCGGCCAGGTTTCCACCGGCCGCCAGCGTTCCAGCGGCAGGCACACGGCGAAGGTGACGATCACCTGCACCAGGCCGTACACGGCGAACAGCGCCCAGCCGAAGCTGACGTCTTCCCACTGCATCAGGTCCAGCGCGTAGAGCAGCGGGTAGAGGACGGTTTCCTGCAGCCAGCCCGCGGCGCTGTCGAGGATCGGGATCATTTGCTCGCCACCGCCTTGGGGTTGAGGAAGATGCCGTGCGGCGAGCGGCCGACGTCGATGGTGGTGAAGGTGCCGGTGGCGGGGTCGAGCACCGCGAGCTTGTGGGCGAAGCGCATGGTGAACCAGATATGACCGTCCGGCGCGAATTCCATGTCGTCCGGCCCGCCGGGCAGCTTGTAGGTGCGTTTGGCGGCGAGGGTGGTGGCGTCGAGCGCGACGGAGGTGCTGTCGATGCGGTTGTTCACGTAGATCAGCTTGCCGTCCGGCGAGCGGAACAGCTGGTGGGCGCCCTTGCCGGTGGTGATGCGGCCGAGCAGCTTGCCGGTGGCGGGGTCGAGGATCGAGACGTTGTCCTCGCCCATGTTGGCGACCAGCAGCTTGCCGTTCTGCAGCATCACCCCGGCGGGGGCCTTGCCGGTGGGGGCGGTCCAGATCACCTCCATCTTGCGCAGGTCGATCGCCGTGACCTTGCCGGTGCCTTGCAGCGTGACGAAGACGGTTCCGCCATCGGGCGTGAAGTCGAGATGGCTGGGCATGGTGGAGGCGGGGAAGCGCTTGACCAGCGTGTAGGTCTTCGCGTCGTACACGTCGATCTGGTTGCGGGCGATGCCGTTGACCACGAGGTATTTGCGGTCGGGCGAGAAGCCGAGCTGGTAGGGGTCGGAGATCGGCAGCCGGCGTTTCAGCTCGAAGGTGACGGGGTCGAGGAACAGGATTTCATTGCCCACCGTGTCGCCCACCAGCAGGGCGGCGCCGTCGGGTTCCATGGTCCAGTGGTGGGGTTCGCGCAGCACGGGGATGCGGCGGATTTCCTTCTGGGTGGCCATGTCCACCACGCTGAGCGAGGCGGCCGACGAGTTCATCACCAGCACCGCCCCGGCCGCCCGGGCCTGGGCCGGCAGCAGCAGGGTGAGGGCGAGCAGAAGGATGGGGGAGCGCATGGCAGCAGCCTCGTTCGCAAACGCCATCGGCGGATTTTCAACGGGATGGCGGGTCTTTCTATAGCACGGTCTGCATCGCGGTGCAGCATGCGTGCTGGCTATACCAAACCCGATGCCGTTGATGGAGTGGGTCGCGTGATTCAGACTTTTTGGCGATTCCGCCAAACGTCATCACGCTCTAGGCTCGCCCGGCAAGGGGGGACATGCGATGCGGGTGATGGCGACGGGGCTGCGCTTTCCGGAAGGGCCGGTGTGGCTGAAGGACGGCTCGGTGGCGCTGGTGGAGATCGAACGCGGCACGGTCAGCGTGGTGGCGCCGGATGGCGCGGTGCGGGTGCTGGCGAGCCCGGGCGGCGGGCCGAACGGCATGGCGGTGGGGCCGGACGGCGCGTTCTATGTCTGCAACAACGGCGGCTTCACCTGGCTGGAGCAGGAGGGCGTGCTGCGCCCGCTGGCCCAGCCGGCGGATTACGTCTCCGGGCGCATCGAGCGGGTGGACGCGACGACCGGGGCGGTCTCGGTGCTCTACGATGCCTGTGGCGGGCACAAGCTGCGCGGGCCGAACGACATCGTGTTCGACGACCGGGGCGGGTTCTACTTCACCGATCTCGGCAAGGTGCGGGCGCGCGACCGGGATTGGGGCGGGGTGTACTACGCCCATGCCGATGGCGGCTTCATCACGGAGCTGGCCTATCCGGTGCTGACGCCCAACGGCATCGGGCTCTCGCCGGATGGCAAGACGGTGTATGTGGCGGAGACCGAGACCGGGCGGCTGTGGGGGTTCGACCTCGACGCGCCCGGCGTGGCGCGCAAGCAGCCGCATCCCTCGCCGCATGGCGGGCGGCTGATCTGCGGGCTGGGCGGGTTCCAGCGCTTCGACAGTCTGGCGGTGGATCGCGACGGCAATATCTGCGTGGCGACGCTGGTGACCGGGGCGGTGACGGTGATCGCGCCGGACGGGCAGGTGCGCCGCGTGGTGAAATTCCCCGACCGGCACACTACCAATATCTGCTTCGGCGGCGCCGATCTGAAGACGGCCTATGTCACGCTGTCCGGCATCGGGCAGCTGGTGGCGATGGAGTGGGATGTGCCCGGCCTGCCGCTCGCCTACGAGATCTGACCCAGCAGGCGGCTCAGCTTCCTTCCCAGCCAGATCCGCCAGGAGGCGAGCCGCCGGGCGACGCGCCCCGGCGTGGCGGCGACGAAGGTGCGCATCCGCGCGCGGATCGGGGCGACGCGCACCAGCGACCAGGCGCGGGCGGCGCGCACCCATCCCACCACCCGGGCGAACCAGGCGATGCGCATCAGCGCGGCTTCGCAGGCGTGGTAGATGAACACGGCGAGCAGGGCGGAGAGCAGGCGGACCAGCACATAGACGGTCACGCCGGAATGGACATGGCCGCGCACCAGCAGGGCGATGGCCCACAGCTCGCCGACCCGGCCGAGGATTTCCGGCACCAGGAACATCGGCAGCGCGGCATAGCCCGGCAGCCTGCCCAGCCCGCGCTCCACGGCGCGGATCGGGGCGAAGGCGCGCAGCCCGCGCAGGACGGACCGGGCGCCGGCCCAGATCACATCCTCCCACAGCACGATCACGATGGCGGCGGGCACCAGGACCAGATCGATCCAGCGCCGCCGCGCGAGCCAGGCGCGGTTGTCCATCAGCCGGTCATAGCACGGTCAGCAGCCCGGATGGCCCGGCGGGCATTGGCGCGGGGCGTGCGATTGCGGCGGGGGCGGGGCCGGGCGCGGCTGGGGCGGCGGCTGGATATGCGGGACGGGCTGCGGCATGGCGCGCGGCGGGGGTTGGGGCTGCGGCGGAGGCGCGCTGATGCGCGGTGGCGGGGCCTGCTGCATCTGCGGCGCCGGGCGCGGCTGGGGTTGCGGCATCGGCCGGGGCGCGGGCTGCTGGGGCGCGGGTTGTTGGGGCACCGGCAGGGCTTGCGGGGCCGGGCGCGGCGCGGATTGCGGCATGGGTTGTGGCATCGGCCGAGGGGCGGGGGGCGGGTTCGGCGCCTGCATCT
>CAMFLK010000330.1 GCA_945957135.1 uncultured Rhodospirillales bacterium | reverse complement strand
TCCAGCAGCACCACCGCGGCGCCCGCTTGGGCGGCGACGGCGGCGGCAGCCAGGCCGGCGACCCCGCCGCCCACCACCAGCACGTCGCAGTGTCGTTCCTGTTGCGGCGGCGCCGCGTCCTGCGTGGTCAGGTCCGCCGGCATGGCGCCAGTGACGGCCATGCCCGCGGCCACCGGGGTCATGCAGGCGCGCTGCCCGATGCGGCCATCGACCGTCACCACGCAGTCGAAGCAGGCGCCCATGCCGCAATGCAGCCCGCGCGGCGCCCCGCTCGCCGTGTGGCGGAAGGTCAGGATGCCCGCCGCGGACAGCGCGGCCGCGACGGTCTCGCCCTCCAGCGCCGCGATCTCCCGCCCCTCGAAGCGGAACCGCACCGGCTTTCCGACCGCGTGGATCGAGGGATGGGTCAGGCGCATGAACGCTCCTTGCGGCAGTGCGGCAAATCGTCTGCACTACAGGCTGGCATGTCGGGGCAGGATGGCAAGATGTCCGAATACGAGCTGGTGGTGCGCGGCGGCACGGTGGTGACGGGCACGGACACGATCCGCGCGGATGTCGCGGTCAGCGGCGGCCGCATCGCCGCCATCGGTACCGGGCTGGCCGGCGCCACGCGGATCGACGCCGACGGCCTGCTGGTGCTGCCGGGCGGGGTGGACACGCATTGCCATATCGAACAGTTGCAGCGCGGCGGCGGGGCGGACGAGGAAAGCTGGACCACCGGCAGCACCGCCTGCCTGGCCGGCGGCACCACCTCCGTCATCAGCTTCTCCACCCAGTTCAAGGGCGCCGGCATCCTCGCCCCACTCGCCGAATATCGCCAGCGGGCGGCCAAGGCGATGGTCGATTACGGCTTCCACCAGATCATCACCGACGCGACGGACGAGGTGGTGTGGAAGGAAATTCCCCAGGTCGTGTCGGAAGGCGTGCGCAGCCTGAAGGTGTTCCTCACCTACGACCCGCTGCACCTGGACGACCGCGCCTTCCTGCGCGTGCTCGCCGCGGCCCGGCGCAACGGCGCGATGGTGACGGTGCATTGCGAGAACTACGAGGCCATCAACTGGCGCACCGAGGCGCTGCTGAAGGCCGGGCTCACCGCGCCGAAATACCACGCCTGGTCGCGCCCGGCGATGATCGAGCGCGAGGCCACCCACCGCGCCATCGCGCTGGCGGAGATGGTGGACCAGCCCATCCAGGTGTTCCACGTCTCCTGCGCCGAGGTCGCCGAGGAGATCGCCCGCGCCCGGGCGCGCGGGCTGAAAGTATGGGGCGAGACCTGCACCCAATATTTCGTGCTCGCCGCCGAGGACATGGACCGGCCGGGATTCGAGGGAGCCAAGTTCATGTGCAGCCCGTCGCCGCGCACCCAGGCCGATCACGCCAAGCTGTGGCGGGAAATCCGCAGCGGCACGCTGGATGTGATTTCCTCCGACCATAGCGGCTGGAGCTACGGGCACCCCAAGGGCAAGCCGGTGAACGGCACGGACGCGCCGTTCCGCGACATTCCCAACGGCGTGCCCGGCCTCGCCGCCCGCCTGCCGGTGCTGTTCAGCGAGGGCGTGGCGAAGGGCAATATCGACCTCAACACCTTCGTGCGCGTCACCGCCACCAACCCCGCCAAGCTGTTCGGCCTGTATCCGAAGAAGGGCAGCATCGCCCCCGGCTTCGACGCCGACCTCGTGCTGTGGGACCCCGCGAAGAAGACCACGCTGACCAACGCCCACATGCAGCACGCCATCGACTACACGCCGTTCGAGGGCATGGAAATCACCGGCTGGCCGGTGGCCACGCTGCGGCGCGGCGAGGTGGTGATGCGCGACGGCAAGGTGCAGGCCGAACCCGGCAGCGGCCAATACCTGCCACGCGGGCCCTACGACATGGCCACGCCGCGCGGCGTGCTGCCCGACGGGTTCGATGCCTCCGCCTATGCGTGAAGGCCCCGCCTTGTTCGAGGATGGCGCCGTGCTCGCTGCCGTCAAGGGTCGCTTCGCTCAAGTCCCTTGACGGCATCTGCGCGCGGCGCCTTGCGATGCTCAGGCCGAGCCGAGGAAACGGCCCTTTTCAGCCAACCAAGGAAACGGGTGAAGGCTCACTTCTTCCCTTATACCAACGGTCATGAAGAATGACCGTTGGTATGAGTCTTTGTTCGGCGCGCCGCCGCCGGCCAACCCGGCGCGCGATACCAACGCCCCTCCGTGATGAAAGAGTCATCACTTCGGGCCGTTGGTATTACTTCGCATGCCGGCACTCGCTTCGTTGGTTCGGGCGCTGTCAAGGCTCTTGAGCGAAGCGCGCCTTGACAGCGCCCGAACCAACGCAAGCACAATCGAAAAAGCGAAGGAGCCGCCTTACGACTTCGTGATGGTGCGGAAGAAGTAGAGGTCCTCGACGATCCCCGGGCTGTAGCCCGTCACGTTCGCGCGCGCCGCCACCTGGTTGGCCGGCTGGAACATCAGGATGTACGGCCCCTCATCCGTCACGATCTTCTGCAACTCCGCATACATCGCCTTGCGCTTTTCCGGATCGATCTCCTTCACCGCCGCCATGGTGCGCGCGTTCACCGCGGGGTCGAAGTAGTGGCAGCGCCAGGCGAGCGGGTGCGGCGCGTCGTCGCCGTCATTGTCGTTGAAGGCGAAGGTTGAAGCGTTGGTGTGCGGGTCGAGATAATCCGGCGTCCAGCTGATCACCGTCGCCGAATGCTTGCGGGCACGGAACTCGCTGACGATCTGCTTCTGGTCCGCGGCGAAGATGTTCACCTTGATGCCGCCCTGCCCCATCGTCTGCTGCACGGACTGCGCGATGTCGATCTGCGGCGAGATGTTCGCCGAGCTCAGCCGCAGCTCGAACCCGTTGGGATAGCCCGCCTCGGCCAGCAGCGCCTTCGCCTTGGCGGGATCGAACTTGTAGGGGTCGTAGGAAATGGCGCTGAACAGGCCCAGCGGCAGGAAGGTCTGGTGGACGTTGAAACGGCCCTTGAGGAAGGTGTTGGCCATGCCGTGATAATCGACGAGATATTTCAGCGCCTGCCGCACCTTCACATTCTTCAGGCGCTCGTCGCCCATGTTCAGGCCGATATACCAGGTGCCGGAATAGGGGAACGACTCCGCGCGCACGTCCTTGTTCCCCGCCAGCGACTTGAACTGGTCGGGCTGCAGGCTCAAGGCGATGTCGATATCGCCTTTCTCCAGCTGCAACATCTGCGAAGCCGGCTCCGGCACGTGGCGCAGCACCACGCGCCGCGTCTTGGGCGCGCCGAGATGGTAGCCGGGATTGGCCTCCATCGTCACCGCCTCGTTCGCCTTCCACGACAGCAGCTTGTACGGGCCGGAGGTCGCCGAGCGCGTCTTCAGCCAGGCATTGCCGAGATCGCCATTGGCCTCGTTGGCCATGGCCACCTTCTTCTCCACCACCGAAGCCGCCACCGTGGCCATCAGGTTCAGCACCAGCGTCGGCGCGAAATCCTCGGTGACCTTGAATTCCAGCGTCTGCGGATCGAGCGCCTTGATCAGGCTGCGCGCATTGTCCTTGTTCCAACCCAGCTGGGTGAACAGGAAGGCCGGCGTCTTGTTCATGATGACGACACGCTGCAGCGAGAACGCCATGTCCTCGGCCGTCACCGGCGCGCCACTCTCGAATTTCTGGTTCGGCCGCAGCTTGAAGGTGAAGGTCTTGGCATCCGGCGAAACCGTCCAGCTCTCGGCCACGCCGCCGACCAGCTTGGTCATGTCCTCCGCCTCGTAACGCATCAGCCGGTCATAGACGCTGGAGAGGAATATCTGGGCGGTGATCTCATACGCCTCACCGGGATCGCAGGTGACGATGTCGTCGATCTGCGAGGCGAACACCACCGTGTCCCGCGGCGTCGCCGCCCAGGCCGGCGGAATGAACGCGGTGAGCGGAACAGCCGCCGTGGAAGCGATGAAGGCCCGACGTTTCAACATCCCAACATCCCCCAGCTTTCGCGCACCCCCATGATGCGGCCATCCGGACCGCATGTGTCAATCTGTTTCGCGGCAGGCGGAGGGGGGAGGAAGGAAGCGTCTTCTTTCTTGAAAGAAAGAAGCAAAGAACTTCTATTCGTTTTGGCTTGTACACGCGGCGGCGCCTCGGGAACTTGTCCCAAGGGGAAAATCAGGTCAATTCGTCTTGGCCGGGCCTATCCCGGTCGGGTTCATCCCGTCTTTTCCCATTCGTCGGTGCCGCCGTTCCAGCTTCGCTTGGGGATTTGCAGGCGCCACTTCTTCG
>CAMFLK010000329.1 GCA_945957135.1 uncultured Rhodospirillales bacterium | reverse complement strand
GCTTCGTTGCGGGGGACGGGGTCAAGGGCTTGAGCGAAGCGCCCCTTGACGCCGTTCCTCGCGACGCAAGCACAATCGATCAAGCGAAGGAGCCCGTGTGGCCTTCCTTGACCCGCGCCACGCATCGCCCATCATCCGCGCCGCACGGAATCAGGATGGACGGCGGATGGACTGGAAGAGCGCGCAGGCGGCGGCGGAACGGATCACCTCGGGGTGGGACGGGCCGGGCGGGGCCATCGTCGGCTTCGACAAGGCGGGCATCCGCTTCCAGGCGGCCGGCGGCAAGGCCTCGCTGGAGCAGGACATCGCCTTCACGGCGGACACGCCCAGCCGGCTGGCCTCGGTGAGCAAGCAGTTCCTGGCGGCGTTCATCCTCACCGGCGGGCCGGTGGGGCTGGACGACACGCTGGGCCAGCATCTGGACACCAGCGAGGCGGTCGGCGCCGTGTCGGTGGCGCGGGCGCTGGACATGTCGAGCGGGCTGCCGGACGCGATGGAGACGCTGTGGCTGCTCGGCGTGCCGCCCTCGGCGACGCTGGGGCGCGCCGCGCTGCGCCGCTTCACCAGCCGGCTCGCCGGGCTGAACTACGCGCAGGGCAGCGAAGTGTCCTACACCAACACCGGCTACCGGCTGATCCAGGCGGCGCTGGCGGCGCGCGGGGTGGAATACGGGCCGGCGCTGACCGAGCGGCTGCTGGCCCCGCTCGGCCTGGGCATCGTGCTGCCGGAGGACGAGACGGACCCGGTGCCGCGGCTGGCCACCGGCTACTGGGCCGGCCCGCGCGGCTGGCAGCGCGGCCGCTACGGCATGCATTTCTCCGCCTCCGGCGGCCTCGCGGCGAGTGCGATGGACATGGCGCGCTGGGGCATGGCGCTGCTGTCCGGCACCGGCCCGGCCGCCGGCCTGCTGGCGCGGCTCGGCGCGCCGCGCGGCCTGACCTCCGGCGTGGTGAGCGACTACGCGCTGGGCCTGGCCTGGGAGAATGTCGGCGGCCGGCGGATGATCGGCCATGGCGGCTCGCTGCCCGGCTACAAGAACCACCTGCTGCTCGACCCGGCCGGCGAATGCGGCGTGATCGTGCTGAGCAACCGCGAGGAAACCGTGGCGCACGGCCTGGCCGGCGAGGTGATGCGCGCCCTGTCCGGGGCGGAGGCGCCCGTGCCGGCGGCGGGGAAATGGAACGCGCCGGACGGGTATTACGTCAGCCCGGACGGCCCGTTCTGGCTGCAACTGGACAACGGCATCGCCACCTGGCTGGGCGGGGCGGACACGCTGTACCTCGCGCCGGACGGCGTCGCCGGCCGGTCCGCCCACATGCCCATCCGGCTGGCCTGGGCGAACGGCGCGCTGGACGCCTCGGTCGGCCATGTCCGGCGCAACCTGGCGCCGGCCGCGATGGGCGCGGCGCAGGAGGGCTGGCAGGGAAGCTGGATCTGCACCAGCGAACGCGCCGGCTTCTCCATCGTGCTGCGCGACGGGGTGGCGATGCTGGAAATGGGCGCGGGGCCGCTGGAGGAATCGCTGCCCTTGCAGCCGCTCGCCCCGCATCTGGCGCTCGCCAGCCGCGGCGAAGGCCCCTGGCGCTCCCGCTTCGCGGTGCATTTCCAAGGCGATGAGCTGACCCTGGTGACCAACCGCTCGCGCATGCTGCGCTTCGCGCGGCTTGGGTAGCTGGTCGGAGTGAGAGGATTCGAACCTCCGGCCCCTGCGTCCCGAACACAGTGCTCTACCAGGCTGAGCTACACTCCGACCGAGGGGCGCGATATAGCGGTGTGGCGCGGGTTGGGCAAGCCGGGGTGGTGTCGCGCAGCCACCGCAGGGGAACGCGCCAGCCATGTCCGAGACCGCCATCGTCATTCCCACGCTGGAGACCGCGCGGCTGCGGCTGCGTCCGCTGGCCGTCGAGGACGCGCCGCAATTCCATGCGGCCTATGGCGACGCCGCGACGATGCGGTTCTGGGACGCGCCGCCCAGCCCCGATGTCGCGGAGACCGAGCGGCGCATCCGGATGTCCACCGGCGCCAATCCGGCGTTTCACGCGGCCTGGGCGGTGTGCGACGGGGAGAGCGGCCAGCTGCTCGGCATGGTGAACTACCACGCGCGCCAGCCCTGGGCGCGCCGCCTCGCGGTGGGGTGGATTCTGGTGCCCGCGGCACAGGGGCGGGGGGTGATGGCGGAGGCGATGGGGGCGCTGGTCGGCCATTGTTTCGAAGCGCTCGACACGCATCGCATCGAGGCGGAGATCGAGCCGGACAATCACCGCTCCGCCCGCCTCGCCGAACGGCTGGGCTTCCAGCGCGAGGGGCTGCTGCGCGACCGGCTGTATGTCGGCGGCCAGTACAAATCCGCCGCCATGTGGTCGCTGCTGCGCGAGTACTGATGCTTGGCGCGCCGCCGCCGGCCAACCCGGCGCGCAGGGGACTACAGCAGGGCGGAGGCCCCGCCCTTGGCGGTGGAAAGCTCACGCAGCCGGTCCATCAGCGCCGGCACGCCCGCCACCACCTCGTACAGCCCGCGAATCTCGGAACGGGCGAAACCCATCTCGATCGTCGCCTCCAGTGTCGCCAGCAGCGGGCGGGCGGAGCCGTTGATGTCGCAGATCAGGATCGGCTTGTCGTGCAGCTTGAGCTGGCGCCAGGTGATGATCTCGAACGTCTCGTCCAGCGTGCCCAGCCCGCCGGGCAGAGTGACGAAGGCGTCCGACAGGTCGAACATGTGGCGCTTGCGGCTGTGCATGCTGTCGGTCACCACCAGCTCCTCCACCCCGTCATGCGCCACCTCCCAGCGGGTGAGGAATTCCGGGATCACGCCGGTGACGCGCCCGCCGGCGGCGATGGCGGCATCGGCCACCGCCCCCATCAGCCCGACGCGTCCGCCGCCATAGACCAGGCGCATGCCCGCCTCGGCGAGGCTGCGGCCCAGCGCCTGCGCGCCCTGGCGGCAGGCGGGGTCGTTGCCGGGCTGGGCGCCGCAGAAGACGCAGACGGTGTGGATGTCGGGCATGGGCGGTCCTTCACGCGAAATCGGCCGACATATGGCGCGATCCGTGCGGCATGGAAACTGTGCTCGACAGCGTGCCGCCGCCGCCCACATCATGCCAACGGTCATGAAGAATGATCGTTGGCATGAGTCTTTGTTCAGCGCGCCGCCGCCCGCCAACCCGGCGCGCGATACCAATCGCCCCTGCGTGATGGAAGAGTCATCACTTGGGATGTTGATATCATCGCGTAACACGGAGGAGACACCCATGGCGCGAATCCGCTGGCTGGCCGCCCTGCTGCTGCTCGCGCCCCTGGCCGCTCCCTCGCTGGCCCGTGGCGCCGACGCCCCCAGCCCGGTGGAGACCCGCCAGGCCGGGCAGGATCTGGTCGATGCGATCGAAGATGGGATGGTCGCGGTGGTGAAGGCCAAGGGCGACCTGCGGGCCGTGGAGCGCGGCGCCCGCGCCATCGCCCGCTGGATGCGCCAGTTTCCCGACCAGTTCCCGCCGGGCAGCGACAAGGACAGCCGGGCCACGCCGGCCGTGTGGTCGGACAGCGCCGGCTTCCGCCGCGCCGCCGACGCGCTGGTCACCGAGGCGCAGAAGCTCGCCGAGGTCGCCAAGGGCGGCGATTTCGAGGCGGTTTCCGCCCAGATCCAGGCGATGGACCGCGCTTGTCTCGCCTGTCACCGCACATTTCGTGCCCGCCGCTAGGCGCCGCACGCCCCGTCATCGAAACGCCATGATGGCAAAGGGTGACAGCCCCCCGGACCTGGGCTAACACCCCGGCAGTTCGTCCTCGCCCTGCTTCCGGAATTGCCGATGGCACGCATCTCCCCTCCTGCCGTCGCCACCGGGCGGCGCCTGCCGAATGCGTGGGACATCGCGGCCCTGTTGTTCGTGTTCGGCCTGCTGGTCGCCGTCTCCCAGGGCGCGCGCGGCACCTTCGTGCCGATCGAGGCGCTGGATGTAGAGCCGATCCGGCTCGACCCCTCGGCCCTGCCCGGCTACGCGCTGCGCACCACCATGCGCATGTTCGCCGCCCTGCTGGCCTCCATCCTGTTCACCTTCACCTTCGCGCCGCTGGCGGCGAAGAGCCGGCGCGCCGGGCTGATCCTCGTGCCGATGCTGGACATCCTGCAATCGGTGCCGGTGCTGGGCTTCCTGTCCTTCACCGTGGCGTTCTTCATGGGGCTGTTCCCTGGCCGGGTGATGGGCCTGGAGCTGGCGGCGATCTTCGCCATCTTCACCAGCCAGGCCTGGAACATGGCGTTCAGCTTCT
>CAMFLK010000328.1 GCA_945957135.1 uncultured Rhodospirillales bacterium | reverse complement strand
AACCGGCAATCGCCGATGACCACCCGCAGCTACACCACGCTATGGGACACGACCGGCGCGTTCGCTACGCCGGAGAAGGGCCGGTTCCCGGCCGATCGACGCCGCCAGGGCGGCGCGGTCCTGGTGAGGGAGCCCGGGCTTATTTCTACTTTAGCCCGGACTCGTCGCCGCTCGGCCTGATGCACCAGGTTGCGAGCCCTCGGCCCGACCGTAGCATGATCGGCATCGGAATCCGACGCCCTCCCAGCGCCTGGCGGCTCCGGCAGGCACCCGCCGGGTTGCATCACAGTGCGATTTTTCTGGTCAGAATCGCCCCCTATGGTATCGTGAAGCTATGAAAAACGGTCGTACCCCTCCCAAAACGCTCAAGGCGGGCCTGGTGCTTGGCTTGTCAGGATTTGCCAAGATCAGCGCGGTTGAAGGCGTGCGGCTGAAGGCTTCCAGCGCGAAGATGTTTGCCAAGTTCGAGAAAGACGGCTTGTCGCCCCAGCAGCGGCGCAAGGCCATCCAGGAGAAGCACGCCAAGAAAGCTTAGGCGGCGTGTACGACGTTACTGACGACCCCTACAGCTACAAGGGCACGGCCGTTCTCAAGAACCGGCTGGGCATCCGGAATCAGGACGGACTGGACGAATACGAGGCCGATGCGACGGCGCAGCGGTTTGCGGAGCCATTGCCCTCCGGCCGGTACAGCGTCGCCCACTATTGCGCGATCCACCGGCATATTTTTGGGGATGTGTACCGGTGGGCCGGGCAGTTCCGGACAGTGCGGATAGGCAAGGGCGGCAGCATGTTTGCCTATCCCGAGTACATCCCCGGCGAAATGCGCCGCGTTTTCGGGGAATTGCGCCAGGCTTCCTACCTGCGCGGCCTTTCAGCGGCCGACTATGCCGCCCAGGCGGCGCATTTCCTGGCCGAACTGAACGCCATCCACCCCTTTCGGGATGGCAATGGCCGCACGCAGCTCGCCTTCATGGCGATTTTGAGCGACGCGGCCGGGCATCCCCTCAACATTGACGCGCTCGAACCGGAGCCATTTCTGCAGGCGATGATTGCCAGTTTCCGGGGAAACGAGCAGCCTTTGCAGCAACAGCTCCGGGGGATGGTCGCGATATGAGCAAAGAGCACTCCGAAGCCCTGCAGGCGCTCCGCGATGCGGTCCAGGAGGGGCTGGATAGCGGCCCGCCTGTGCCGTTCGATCTGCAGGGCATTTTGAGCGAGGCGAAGGCCAGGAAGCTGCAGGAGCACGACCCCGTGGTGGAGCGCTGGCTGGTGGATGTGGTCGGCCCGACGCTGGACCGTCACCGTGCCAACCCTTCCGAGGCGCGGCCGATCGACGAGGCTATGGCTGACCTTGACGCGATGATGAGCGCAGACGCGCTGCCGGACCTGTCCGAGTAAGTCACCGCGGCCACACCCCCCGCGGCCGATTCAGCCGCGGGCGTTGGCATCAGCCGTGGCCCCTGTCAGCCTTCCCGGCATGCCCCGCATCAATCCCGAACACGCCAAGCGCGGAGCCGCCGCCGAGGCGGACTTTAAGCGCTGGCTGGACTATTCCGGGGTTCCATACGTCTACGCCACCCAGGACATCGAAAGCGTGCCGGAGGGCTTCCGGGGGAAGCTGAAGCGGCCCGATTACCTGGTCGGCCTGCCCTTCGTCGGAAACATGGCCTTCGACGTGAAATCCAAGACCATTTACGAGGGCTGCCTGCTGTTCGACGTGGACGAGGTCGAGAAGCTGACCGCCTTTGACGACCTGTTCCGCATATCGACGTTCTTCGCCTGCCTTGATCCGGGCGGCGGCGATCGGGCGACCTGGTTCCGCCTGCCCGAGCTGAAGCATTGCCGGACCAGACGCATGAAAAGCGGCGCGGTCTATGTGGCGCCCCTGTCGGCCGGGATCACCGTGGACATGCGCGAGCCGTTCCAGGAGGCCCTGCGGGCGACCATATCCCTGGCGTTGTAAACGAGCCGGAACGGCGGGCTGGGGGGTAGCGGTGCGCGTCCCGGCTCGGCCCGGCGCCATATTTGCGGCATAGCGGCCAGAGCATCGAGAAGAAGGGGCTACCGCCCCCTGGCGCGTCAAGGGGCCGAGGCTCCGCGCTGCGCTTGTGCGCCCGCACCAACCCCTTGACCCGCCGTCCCCCGCTCATTGGCGCTGGCCTAGTCAGGGTTGCAGGGCAACCCATCGAAAGGCGACTGCTGATTGCCTTGAAATCCAGCCCGGAGTGCAGGAATCCAGTCGATTATTGGTTAAATTTCTCAACTTTCCATTTTGCAGAGGTTTTGTTGGCCCCATACACGGCGCCCTCCCACTGGCATGTAAATGTAGAGGCAACAAGAGCATACCCCGTGTACTCTCCGCGCGCCGAATTATCGTCGAAAGGAATATAGCGATAGGCGACCCAAATATGCTTATCTGTCCGTCCCGGGGAGGATTTCATGTACATTTCAACACGAATAGCCTTTTGAATAGCAAATCCGGAAGTCGTTGTTTTTCCTACTACACCCATGTTGTTGGCGCAGCCGAACCCACAGCCATATCCTGGTTTTCCATCTTTCATGCATATTAGAATTACTTCGGGGTCAACGCCTGGAAGTATCGGTAATGTACTATCATCAGCGCTCGCGGATGAGGCAGCCAAGAGGAAAACAAGCGCAGTCGCCTTCAGAGATGGCATGAGTTCACCCCCCGTCATGAGGCTGGGAAACTACCATAGGGTAATCTTATTGCCGAAGGGAGGTCTATTCGCTGACGGGTTCGACCGTGGCCGGATCATCATCGCCCACACCTGTCCGGTTCACCTGCTTCGAGACAATCCATTCCTGCAGCGGCCGAGGCGGTCGCATGAGAAGGTCTTTTCCGGCCTTGCCGTCCAGCCAGTCGTCAAAATCCTTGGGGTGCAGCATGCAGGGCATGCGATCGTGAAATTGCGCGGACCAGGCGTCGGCCTCGCGCACGATGATGGTGCAGCTGACGATTTCCTCGCCGGTGTCCCGGTCCTTCCAGCTGTCCCATAGGCCCGCGAACGCCAGCAGCTGGCCATCCGCCGCGCTGAAATAATGCGGGGTCTTGTCGCCTTTCTCGCCGGTCCATTCGAAAAACCCCGACGCCGGGATGATGCAGCGCCGGTTCCGGAACGCGCCCTTGAACATGCCAGAGGTATCGACGGTTTCCACCCGGGCGTTGAAGGTGGCCAGCTTCATTTCCTTTTGGGGCTTGTTCCACCAACCAGGTATCAGGCCCCACCTGGCTCGCCGCAGCTCCCTCCCGCCATCTTCCGAGCGCACGATGATATCCACCGTTGTCGTCGGGGCGATGTTGTAGCGCGGCCGCAGCTCGCCGTGGTTGGCGGGGACCGTCAAAGGCTGGCTGAAAGCGTGAATCTGCTCCCAGGTGTAGGCTTGGCTGTATCTGCCGCACATGGCCGCTAATCTCCGCCTACTCGGCGCCGACGCTCCTGGTGCCCAGGCTCGGCCGGGAGCATGTCGTCCTTGCCCCCTTCAATCAAGGTGAACGCCATCATGGTCGGCGGCAGGTCCGGAGGCCTGGTGCTGCCCAGGTCTGGGCAATAGCCGCCGCAGAACATGTCATCCGCAAGGACGCGCCGCCCGTCCGGACGCCGGAGCCAGCGGCCCGGGCAGGTTGCCGTGAACCGCTCGACCAGGGCGCCTATGGTTTCCGTCGAGCCGAACTTTTCAGCCAGCCTGGCAAGGCGGCCGTCCGCGAAGCGTCGGCAGCGCCTGCAGCGAAACCGCACAACGATCCAGGGCCAGTGTTCCAGGGTCGTGCAGGAATCGGGTGGACAACTCATGCCTCACTGGATTCGGCGCCCGGCCGGGCCCCTTCAGAGAACAGCCCGCGCAGATAGCCGCGTGAGGTCGCGCGATCGGCCTGGCGCAGCAATTCCTCCTGCGTCAGCAGTAAAGAGCGCATGGCAGGTCGCCAGCCGCCGTGTTGCTCAACCAGGTCCTCTATCTCGGCGTCGAGTTCGGTCGCCAAAGTGGTGTCCTGCAGTGCTTCAGCTGCCATGGCCGTCGCTCCTTGAAAAAGGAACAAAAGAGGAACATAGTGCGTGGAGTCAACTGACAACTCCGGCCATCCCCAATCCTGACGACAACGCGAAATTATCGGCGATATAGCTGGGTAATGCCTTTTCAGCTCAGCTGGTGGGAGCGCCATGGATATTGTAGACCCCGACACTGGCAAACGGGTTCTGTTGCATCCCGACGAGGAGCTGCAGGCCGACCTGAACCGGCATTGTTGATTTCCGCCGAGAAGTGACCCGTTAGGCGGGGATTTTTCCATCGAGAAG
>CAMFLK010000327.1 GCA_945957135.1 uncultured Rhodospirillales bacterium | reverse complement strand
CTGCGCCCCCCGGCGCCTCCGCCGGCAAGCTGCTCGCCCCCGGCATCCCCCTGCCCGTGGCCGGGGCGGGCGGTGTGGCGGCGGCGGGCGCCGCCCTCGGCGGAGCCATGGCCGCGGCCGGTGGGGGCTATGCGCTGTGGCGCGCCACCCAGCCCGGTGGCGGCGGCTCCAGCCCGCCGGGCGGGCCTTCCTCGCCACCCCCCGGCACGCCCGGCACCCACCATCCGTCCGACCCCGGCACCCCGCCGGTGAACGTGCCGGAGCCCGGCGGGCTGCTGATCCTGGCGACGGCGGTGGCGGCGATGGCGCTGGTGCGCTGGCGCAGGACGTCCTGATCGCGCCCTATTTCTTCGGGCGTACCCCGAGGATATGGGCGATCGCGTAGGTCAGGTCGGGCCGGTTCAGCGTGTAGAAATGGAACTCGTCGATGCCGTTGGCCTGCAGCATGCGCACCTGCTCGGCCGCGGCCACGGCGGCCACCATGCGCCGCGTCTCCATGTCGTCGGCGATGCCGTCGAACAGCTCGCCCAGCCAGGGCGGCACCGTCACCCCGGACATCGCGGCGAATTTCTGCAATTGCGTGAAATTCGAGACGGGCATGATCCCCGGCACGATCGGCGCGGTGATGCCGGCGGCCAGCGCGAGGTCGAGGAAGCGCAGGAAGCTCGCGTTGTCGAAGAAGAAATTGGTGATCGCCCGCGTCGCCCCGGCATCGAGCTTGCGCTTGAGGTTGTCGAGATCGGCGAGCGGGCTGGCCGCGGTGGGATGCGTCTCGGGATAGGCGGCCACCGATATCTCGAAATCCGCCACCCGCTTCAGCCCGGCGACGAGGTCGGCGGCATAGGCATAGCCCTCGGGATGCGGCGCATAGGCCCCGCCGCCGGGCACGTCGCCGCGCAGGGCCACGATGTGGCGCACGCCCGCCTCCCAATACTGCCGCGCCACCGCGTCCACCTCCGCCCGCGTCGCGCCGACGCAGGTGAGGTGGGCGGCGGGGGTCAGCGTGGTCTCGGTGACGATGCGCGCCACCGTCGAATGGGTGCGCGACTGGGTGGACCCGCCGGCGCCGTAGGTGACGGAGACGAAGCGCGGGGCCAGCGGCTCCAGCCGGCGGATGCAGGCCCAGAGCTGGGTCTCCAGCACATCCGTCTTCGGCGGAAAGAACTCGAACGACAGGGCGGGCGGCGTCTGGCCGGCGCCGCGCATCGGCAGGGCGCCCACGCGGGGGCCGGTGAGCCAGCGCTCGAGCGTGGCCTGGGTGGAAACGGGGGGCGAGGAGGGCGCGTTCATGACCGCCGTTAAACCGCCGGATCGCCCGCCCGCGCAACCCCATCCCGCCATGGTGCGTTGCACAGCAACCACAGGATGATAGAAACGCCCAGCCGGGCCGGTTTCCTTCCCGCGTCCACGTCGCCATCTGTGCCTGATCCCATTCGAGGACGCCGATGCCCGCATCGCCGCTTTCCCGCCTTCTGCCGGCCTTTCTGCTCCTGGCGGCCGGGCTCGCCCTGCCGGGCTGCGCCACCCCGCCGCCGGCCGACGACCCCGACGCGCTGGCCGAGTTCAAGGAGGCCAACGACCCGCTGGAACCCACCAACCGCGCCCTCTACGCGGTGAACGACGTGTTCGACACGGTGTTCTTCCGCCCCGCCGCCAAGGCCTATGTCTGGCTGCTGCCCCAGGAAATCCGCAACCGCACCCACAACGTGCTGGTCAACGCGCTCGGCCCCGTCACCTTCGCCAACGACGTGCTGCAGGGCCAGCCGCGCCGGGCCGGCGATTCGCTGATGCGCTTCGTGGTCAACAGCACCGTGGGCGTCGGCGGCATCTTCGACGTGGCGACCGACTGGGGCTGGCCCTACCACGAGACCGATTTCGGCCTGACCATGGACACCTGGGGCATCTCCGAGGGGCCGTACCTGTTCCTGCCCATCCTCGGCCCCACCAACCCGCGCGACTCCACGGGCTTCGCGGTGGACGCCGCCATCAACCCCACCACCTGGATCGCCCGCGGCCAGGCCATGACCATCGTCGGCTACACCCGCCTGGGCCTCACCGCCCTCGACAAGCGCTCCGAGGTGCTGGACACGCTGGACCGGGTGAAGGAACAGGCGCTCGATCCCTACGCCACCATCCGCAGCCTGGCCCGGCAGAACCGCCAGTCGAAGGAGGCGGACAACCGCGACACGCGGCCGCCCACCATCCCCGCCTGGTTCCCCCGCCCGCAGGCCCCCGCTGCCGCGGCTCCGTAATTCCGCAGACTGGACCCAGACCCCATGCTTGCTCGCCGCTCCCTGCTGCCCCGGCTTTGCCTGATGAGCGCCGGCCTCGTCGCCCTTGCCGCTCGCGCCCAGGCCCAGGCGCCGGACGTCGCCACGGCCTTCGTCTCCGCCCTGCTGAAGGACATCCTCGCCGTCGTGAACGGCGGCGGCGCGGCGGCGGACAAGCGCGCGGCGATCGCCCGCATCATCGACACCAAGGTGGATGTGGACGGCGTCGCCCGGTTCTGCCTCGGCCGCTTCTGGCGCACCGCGACCCCCGCCCAGCAGCAGGACTACGTGAAGCTGTTCCACACCGTGCTGCTCAACTCCGTGGCCGGCAAGGTGGGCGAGTATTCCGGCGTGTCCTTCACCATGGGCGCCACCCGCGCGCGGGAGGAGGACGTGCTGGTCTCCACCGTGGTCAGCCGCCCCAACAACGCGCCGTCCAAGGTGGACTGGGTGGTGGCCAATATCGGCGGCCAGCCCAAGCTGGTCGATCTGATCGCCGAAGGCACCAGCCTGCGGCTGACCCAGCGCAGCGACTACGCCTCGTTCCTCGCCAGCCACGGCAACAACGTCCAGACCCTGCTCGACGCCATCCGCGCCCAGCTCGCCAAGACCGCCGGCTGATGCCCCCCAACAGCCTGCGCACCGCCACCCTCGACCTCCATTACGAGGAACACGGGCCGGCGGACGGGCCGCCCCTCATCCTGCTGCACGGCTTCCCCGACGACGTCCGCACCTGGGACGGCGTGATCCCGCTGCTGCCCCGCCACCGCATCATCGTTCCCTATCTGCGCGGCTACGGCCCCACCCGCTTCCGCGACCCCGCCACCCCCCGCTCCGGCCAACAGGCGGCGCTGGGCAACGACCTGCTGGCGCTGATGGACGGGCTGAACCTCCGCCAGGTCATGCTCGCCGGGTACGACTGGGGCGGCCGCGCCGCCTGCATCGTCGCCGCGCTGTGGCCGGACCGGGTGCGCGGCCTGGTCTCCATCACCGGCTACAACATCCAGGACATCGCCGGGAACGCCCGGCCCGGCAGCGCCGCCACCGAGCTGCGCAACTGGTACCAATGGTATTTCAACACCGAACGCGGCCGCGCCGGCCTCGCCGCCAACCGGCGCGACATCTGCCGCATGCTCTGGCGCCTGTGGTCGCCCAACTGGAACTTCGACGACCCCACCTTCGCCACAACCGCCGCCAGCTGGGACAACCCGGACTTCGTGGAGGTGGTGATCCACTCCTACCGCCACCGCTACGCCGCCACCCCGGGGGACCCCGCCCTGGAACCCATCGAACAACGCCTCGCCACCACACCCCCCATCCCCGTCCCCACCATCGCCCTGCACGGCGAAGCCGACGGCGTGGACCCGCCAGACAACTCCGCCGACCACGCGCACTTCTTCACCGGCCCCTACCGCCGCGAAATCGTCCCCATCGCGGGCCATTTCCTGCCACGCGAATCACCGCACGCCGTGGCGAATGCGGTGCGGGAGCTGGAAGAAAGGGCGTAAGGAAGGGAAGGGAAGGGAAGGGAAGGGAAGGGAAGGAAGCGCTTCTTTCTTGAAAGAAAGAACCAAAAAACTTCTGCTCGTTTGGTTTGTACATGCGGCATCGCCTCGGGAATCACCCAAGGTTTTGAGAAATCGGGGGTTTCGGGGTCAGGCCCAGCCAGGGTCTTCCCACCAGCGCGCCCTGACGATCCGGCGCGGGTGGGGTTGTGGGCGTTCCCAATTCAAGATGATCGCGGGGCGTGAGGGGGCGATCCCGGGGAGCGGCATCTTGCGCTCCACCGGTTGCTCCACCTCGGGCATGACGGGCGTGCGGCCCTCGCAGGCCTGGTCGATCAGCTCGGCCAGCCAGTTGCGGCGGCGGGGCCGGCGCGGGGAATTGCGCTTGGCGCGACGGACGGGCGCGACAGGGGGCGGCGGCAGCGTGCCGGTCTTCCAGCGGTGGAAGAGGATGTCGAGCCGGGTGACCAGCCAGAGCATGTAGGCCCGCAGGAGGGCCTGGACGAGTTTCTGTAGCACCCCTTCGCCATCTGCGGAGGGAGTGTGGGTTGGGTGTATGAGGTTCAGGGACTGCGCGAGGTTTTCGCAGAGTTGCGTCCTGAAC
>CAMFLK010000326.1 GCA_945957135.1 uncultured Rhodospirillales bacterium | reverse complement strand
GCCCCGTGCCATCCCTACACGCGCGCCCTGCTCGATGCCGCGCCCGATCTCGATCCCGCTCGCCGCACGTCCGCACCCGGCGCCCGCGGCGAGTTGCCGAGCCCGCTGGCCATCCCGTCCGGCTGCCCGTTCCATACCCGCTGCCTCCACGCCATCGCCCGCTGCCGGGTTGAACGCCCGGTGCTCACGCCGCGCGGCCCCGCGCATCAGGCCGCCTGCCACCTCACGGCATTCGGCGCCTGACGAAATGGGCCGTTCTCCTTCAACACAGGTGTTTCCCTCGATGGGTCCTCAGATCGATCCGGTCATCCCCACGCCCGACATGCCGCCGGAGGCGGATGCCGTCGTCATCGGTGGCGGCATCATCGGCACCACCGCGGCGCTGCATCTGGCCCAGCGCGGGCTGAAGGTGGCGCTGTGCGAGAAGGGGCACATCGCGGGCGAACAGTCGAGCCGCAACTGGGGCTGGGTGCGCAAGGGCCGGCGCGATCCGCGTGAGATTCCCCTGGTGATCGAGGCGCTGCGGCAATGGGAGGGCATGAACGCGACGGTGGGCGAGGAGACCGGCTTCCGTACCTGCGGAATTGCCTGGGGCGCGGAAACCGACGCCGATATCGCCCGCAGCGAAGCCTGGCTGGAGCAGGCCCGGCCCTACCAGATCGACGCGCGCATGATTTCCGGCAGCGAGATCGATCGCTACCTGCCCGGCGGCGCGGCACGCTGGAAGGCGGCGATGTATTGCGCCACCGACGGCCGGGCGGAGCCGCAGAAGGCCGCCCCGGCCATCGCCCGCGCGGCGCAGCGCATGGGCGCGGCGGTGCTCACCGGCTGCGCGGTGCGCGGGCTCGATCGCGCGGGCGGGCGGGTGGCGGCGGTGGTGACCGAGCGCGGGCGCATCCGCACCTCCACGGTTGTCCTGGCCGGCGGCGCCTGGTCGCGCCGCTTCCTGCGCGATCTCGGCGTCACGCTGCCGCAGCTGAAGGTGCGGGCCAGCGTGATGCGCACCGCGCCGCTGGAAGGCGGGCCGGACACCTCGTTGTGGTTCGGTGGCGCGGCGTTCCGCAAACGGCTCGACGGCGGCTACAACATCGCCAACGGCCACGTGAACGTGGTGCCGCTGGTGCCGGACAGCATCCGCTTCTTCAACCACTTCCTGCCGGCGCTGGGCAGCGAGTGGAAATCGCTGAAGCTGCGCCTCGATTCCCGCTTCACGCAGGAAATGGCGGAGGCCCGGCCGGTGCCGTTCGACCAGGTTTCGCCCTATGAGAAGACGCGCGTGCTCGACCCCGCGCCCGACCGCGCCTTCCTTCGCCAGGCGATGACCGAGCTGGTGCGGGTGTTTCCCGTCTTCGCCCAGGCGCGGGTGGAGCAGGAATGGGCGGGGATGATCGACGTGACGCCGGATGCCGTGCCGGTGATCTCACCGGTCGATGCCGTGCCCGGCCTGATCGTCGCCACCGGCTTCTCCGGCCATGGCTTCGGCATCGGCCCGGGCGCCGGGCGGCTGGCCGCCGATCTCGCCACCGGCACCACACCGGTGGTCGATCCGCATGATTTCCGCCTGTCGCGCTACAGCGACGGCTCCAAGCCCCGGATGCTCGTGGGTATCTAGGTCGCCGCGCCGATATCCCAGAACAGCCCGGTCATCATCTGCAACCCCTCGCGCAGCACGGGGGCGAGATTGTGCTCGTCCGGCGCGTGCTGCTGGCAGCCGGGATAGGAGTGCGGCAGCCATACCGTCGGCAGGCCCAGCTCCTCCACGAACACGTCGTTGGGCAGCGTGCCGCCGAAATTGGGCAGCAGGGCCGGCTTCTTGCCGGTGGTGCGCTGCACGGAGGCGAGGGTGCGCCGCACCCAGGGATCGTCGCCGCCGGTGCGCGTGGCGTTGCCGCCATCCATCACCGTCACCTTCACCATCGGGAAGCCATGCGCGTCGAGATGGCGCTGCAGGATGGATTCCACGTCGTGCCAGTCGAGCCCCACCACGAAGCGCAGCATCACGCTCGCCTCCGCGGTGCCGGGGATGGCCGCGGCGGGGCGACTGATATTGCCGGCGGAGAAGGCGAGAATCTCCAGCGTGTTCCAGGCGAAAACCCGTTCCGCCGGCGTCAGGCCGGGCTCGCCCCAATCCGCTTCCACGGCGGGCGCCCCGGCCCCGCCGGAGACTTGCACATCCGCCAGCGCCGCGCGCACCTCCGTGGGAATGGCGGTGGGCCGCAGCCCGTCCACCAGCAGCTTGCCGTGCGCGTCCGACAGCGTCGCCAGCGCGTGGGCCAGCACCGTCGCGGCGTTGCTGATCAGCCCGCCCCAATTGCCGGAATGGTGTGCGCCCTCGCGCAGATGCGCCACCAGCCGCAGCCGCACGGCGCCGCGCGAGCCGAGGAAAACGGTGGGTCGCTCGGGGCTCAGCCGCGGCCCGTCCGAGGCGATCAGCACATCCGCCGCCAGCGCCGCGCGTTCCTCGCGGCAGATCGCGCGCAGGCCGGGGGAGCCGAGTTCCTCGCCCATTTCCAGAAGGATTTTCGCGTTGAAGCCCAATCTCCCGCGCGCGCGCAGCAGGCATTCGAGGGCGGCGAGATTGACGCTGTGCTGCCCCTTGTTGTCCGCCATGCCGCGCCCGTAGAGCCGATCGCCGGCGGGCGTGATCGTCCAGGGATCGCGCCCTTCGCTCCACGCCCCGTCCATGCCCGGCACCACGTCGCCATGGCCGTAGATCAGCACGGTGGGCAGCCCGTCGCCCTCATGGCGCGTGCCGATCAGGAAATGCCCGCGCGGATCGTTGCTGACGATGCGGTGGGAAAATCCCAGCCCGGCGAGATAGGGCGCCATCTCCTCGCGCAGATAGGGGATCATCTCGCCGGCGCTGGCGGGCACCGGGCTTTCCGTGTGCCGCGCGACGCGACGGGCGAGGGCGGCGAGGAATTCGCCGGACTCCCAATGGCGCGCCGCCTCGGCCAATGCGGCGTCGCGCGGGTCAGCCACGGTTGGGGTTCCAGAACACCGGGACGCCGGGCAGCGTCGCCATGCCCGTGTCGAGGGCCATCGGCGCGTTGGGACAGAAATCGATCATGCCGTTCAGATCGAATCGAAACGGTAGAGGCGGGCGGCGTTGTCGTGGAACAGCGCCCGCTGCTCGGCGGCGGAGAACGCCGCGGCGATGTCGCGGAAATTCTCGCAGATCTCCTGATAGGGCATGGCGCGCCGGCCCACCGGATAGTCCGTGCCGAACATCGCGCGGGAAGGGGTGAACGCGTCGAGGATGGTCATCACCGTGCCGCGCAGCGCGGCCGGCGATTTGTCCACGCCATAGGCCGGAAAATTCGAGAGCTTGATGCGAATGTTGGCCTGCGCCGCCATCAGCTTCAGCCCGTCGCGCCAGCGCGCGACGCTTGCTTCGTCGCGGTCGAGCGGCGAGGCGCAGTGATTCACCACGATGGTCAGGCCGGGCAGATCGGCGGCGAGGCGCGCGACGTCCGGGCATTGATACGGGTTCATCAGCACTTCCAGGAGCAGCCCGCGCGGTATCAACGCCTTCGCGCCGTGCCGCCAGGCGGGTGCGTCCATCAGCCCTTCCTCCGCCCAGCGCTTCGCGGGATCGGGGTGCCAGCGGATGGTCTCGCGCACGCCGACCACGCCTCGATGCGCGGCCAGGATATCCAGCGCCGCCTCGGCCTGCGCCGAGGCCAGCGGCGCCCAGGCGATGCGGCGTGCGGCGATCGCGCCGGGGCAGGCCAGGCTGTCCAGCCAGCGCAGCTCCTCGTCCACCGGGCGGACGCGGTCCCACCCCGTCTCGATGAACACCGAGCCGGTGACGGGCTGTTTGCCGATATCGGCGAGATAGTCGGCCATCAGATAGTCCTGGGTCATGAACGCGCCCAGCGCCTTCACCGGGCTGTCCGGGTCGGTCATCCAGGGATGGCGGCCGAGGCTTGCATCCCAGAGATGGTGATGGGCGTCGATGATCGGTCCGTCGTAACGCATGGCTCTCACCGGAAGGGAGCCGCGACTTTGGGCGGGGGCGGCGAGGTTGCCAAGCCGGGGGCGATGGACGACGCTGCCGCGGGCATAGGAGGAACCGCCATGGACGCCGCGCCGGCCGCACCGCGCCCGCCCGCTTTCCACCCCGGCTGGCAGCCAAGCGAGGGCGGCGAGCGTACGCTGGACAGCCGCATCCCCTTCATTCCCCACGGCGCGCCCGGCCTTCCGCCCGTGCTGGTCTATGATGTCGGCGAACGCGCGCTGCGCCAGCGCGAGATGAATTTCGCGGCCAAGCGCCTGGCGGACATGCATTTCGTGAGCGGGCTCGACTGGGCCGACGCGCTGGCCCGGCTGGTCTGGCGCGGCGTGCCGCCCACCGGCGAGCTGGACGCCAACCCCGATGGCGG
>CAMFLK010000325.1 GCA_945957135.1 uncultured Rhodospirillales bacterium | reverse complement strand
GATAGGAGTCCGTCTCGTGGGCTCGGAGATGTGTATAAGAGACAGCCTTCACCGCGCATCGAGGAGCCCTGCCATGACGGTCGAACTGCGCGGCGCGGGGCGGCGGTTCGGCACGTTGCAGGCGGTGTCGCCGGTCGATCTCAGCATCGCCGACGGCGAGTTCATCGCCATCGTCGGCCCCTCCGGCTGCGGCAAGAGCACGCTGCTGCGCATGATCTCGGGCCTGATCGGCGTCACCGAGGGCGACATCGCGGTGAACGGCCGGCCGGTGCGCGCGCCGCTGACCGAGCTGGGCATCGTGTTCCAGCAGCCGGTGCTGCTGGAATGGCGCACGGCCCTGCGCAACGTGCTGTTCCAGGTGGAGATGCGCGGCCTGCGCCCCGATGCCTATCGCGCGCGGGCGCTGGAGCTGCTGGACCAGGTCGGCCTGCGCGACTTCGCTGGCGCCTACCCGCACCAGCTCAGCGGCGGCATGCGCCAGCGCGTCGCCATCGCCCGCTCGCTGGTGCACGACCCCGGCCTGCTGCTGATGGACGAGCCGTTCGGCGCGCTGGACGCGCTGACCCGCGAGCAGATGCGCCTCGATCTCGAAGCCTTGTGGCTGCGCCGGCGCATGACGGTGCTGTTCGTCACCCACAGCGTGGACGAGGCGGTGCTGCTGGCCGACCGCGTGGTGGTGATGTCCCCGCGCCCCGGCCGCGTCGATCAGGTGCTGGAGATCGACCTGCCCCGCCCCCGCGGCCTCGCCGCGCGGCGCCACCCCGTGTTCCTGGAGCTCGAGGAGCGGATCACCGACATCTTCCTCTCCCGCGGCGTGCTGCGCGGCGAGCCGGCGGCCGCCTGATCCTCACGCCGCCTTCGCCAGCTCCGTCGTCGCGTCCAGCCCCAGCGCCTGGGCCAGGCGTTCCAGCCGGCGGGTGACGCTTTCGCCGGCGAACACGCCGCTGCCTTCGGCGAGGTGCAGGGTGAGGGTGCGGCCGGTTTCCAGGCGGGTGGCGGCGAGCAGGTCGGGGGTGCCGGCGGAGAGGGTGTAGGCGAGGCGCAGCGCGATGCCCAGCGTGGTGGCGTGCTGGATGGTCTCGGCGCAGAGCAGGCTGTGCGAGGTGGCGGTGAAGGGCGCGTCGGGCTCGGCGTCGTAGCGGATGGCGGTGACCAGGGCGAGGAAGGCGCGGGCGTGGTGGTCCAGCCCCACGCCGGGCTGGCGCAGGATGCGCAGATAGGCCTGCTCGGCGCGGTAGTCCGGGTGGTCGTAGCTGCCGGTGTCGGACATCCAGCAGGCGGTTTCGCGCAGGCGGCGGAATTCCGGGCGCGCGCCGGGGAACAGCGCGTCGGTCCAGGCGAGCAGGGCAGGGGGCAGGGCGGGGTCGCGGGCGAAGCGCGCGGCGTAGTCGCGCCCGGCGGCGAGCATCGGATCGACATCCGTGCCCTCGGCGCTCATGCGCTGCATGTACCAGCCCTCGCGCAGCCCGTTGGCGCTGAACACCACGCGGCGGGGAGAGACGGCGCGCAGCACCCGGCGCAGCACCACGGCGGCGTAGGGCAGGTCGTCGCTGCGGCGGCGTGGCACGCCCGGCGTGCGGTCGAGCTGCCGGCGGGAGGCGGAGGCGATCACGCCGGCGAGGTCGCGCGCCTCCTCGCGGCTGATCGTGTAGTGGTGCACGATGCTGAGCGGGTAGTTGGTCTGGGCGATGTGGATGCGCGCCAGGGCCCGCCACGCGCCACCGACCAGATAGAGGTCGCGCTCGGCGCCGTAGCCCAGCCATTTCACCGTCCCGAGATCGGCCTCGGCGATGGCGCGCGCGCGCACCGGGTCGCCATCGGCGCGTTCGGCCAGGCGCAGCACGCCCAGGCGCAGGGTCGCCGCCTCCATCCGCTTTCCGGTCGCGAGGCGCACCATCTCCAGCGAGCCGCCGCCGATATCGGCGAGGATGCCGTCGGCGGCGGGAATGCCGCACAGCAGGCCGGCGGCGGACATGTCCGCCTCCTCCTCGCCGGAGAGCACGCGGAAGCTGGCATCCGGCATGCGGCGGGCGAGTTCGCGCACGAAATCGGGCCCGTTGCTGGCGTCGCGCACCGCGGCGGTGGCCAGCACCTCGAACGGCGTCGCCCCCATCGAATGGGCGATGGCGGCGTAGCGGTGCATCACCGTCAGCGCCTGGGCCACGCCCTCGTGGTTGAGCTGGCCGGTGCTCTGCAGCCCCCGCCCCAGCCGCAGCACCGCCTTCTCGTTGAAGATCGCCACGGGGTTGCGGGCATGGCCCTCGAACACCACCAGGCGCACGGAGTTGGAGCCGAGATCGATGACGGCGGAGCGGGGCAGGTGTGGGCGGGATGGGGAAAGGGGCAAATCGTTCAGTCCTGGGTCACGCGGTCCTGCCGGCGCTGCGGCGCGGCCGCGGGCATCAGCGGGCCGTGCAGCGCCGAACCGCGGCCGGACAGCGAGGGGTTGGTCATGAAATACTCGTGCGCGGAGAAGCGCTTGCGCGGGGCGGCCACCACGCGGCGCCATTCGCCGTCCGCCGCCAGCTCCCAGGACTGCATCGTGTCCTTCAGGTTCACCATCATGATCTGGTCGAGCACCTGGGCATGGACGGTGGGGTTGTGGATCGGCACCAGCGTCTCCACCCGCCAATCCAGGTTGCGCGCCATCCAGTCGGCCGAGGAGATGAACACCTTGGCGTGGCGGTTGGGCAGGGCGTGGCCGTTGCCGAAGCAGATGATGCGGCTGTGCTCCAGGAACCGCCCGACGATGGACTTGATGCGGATGTTCTCGGACATGCCGGGAACGCCCGGGCGCAGGCAGCAGATGCCGCGCACCACGCCCATCACCTTCACCCCGGCGTTGCTGGCCTCGTAGAGCTTGCCGATCATCCGCTCATCGACCAGCGAGTTCACCTTCAGCCAGATCGTCGCCGGCTGGCCCGCGCGGGCGAAGGCGATCTCCCGGTCGATCAGTTCCTCCAGCATGGTGCGGGTGGTCAGCGGGCTGAAGCCGATCGCGTCCATCCGCTCCGGCCGGGCGTAGCCGGTCATGAAGTTGAACAGCCGCGCCGCGTCGCGCGTCAGGTCGGGGTCGCAGGTGAAGAAGGAGAGGTCGGTGTAGATGCGCGCGGTGATCGGGTGGTAGTTGCCGGTGCCGAAATGGGCGTAGCTGCGGATCGCCCCGCCCTCGCGCCGCACCACCAGCGACAGCTTGGCGTGGGTCTTCAGCTCGGTGAAGCCGTACACCACCTGCACGCCGGCCGCTTCCAGCGTGCGGGCGAGGCGGATGTTCGCCTCCTCGTCGAAGCGGGCGCGCAGCTCCACCATGGCGGTGACGGATTTGCCGGCCTCGGCCGCCTCGATCAGCGCCTTGACGATGGGGGAGTCGCGGCTGGTGCGGTACAGCGTCTGCTTCACCGCCACCACCGCGGGGTCGCCGGCGGCCTGGCGGAGGAACTGCACCACCACGTCGAAACTCTCGAACGGGTGGTGGACGATGATGTCCTTGGCGCGGATGGCCGCGAAGCAGTCGCCGGCGAAATCGCGGATGCGCTCGGGGAAGCGCGGCGTGTAGGGCGGGAATTGCAGGTCGCGCCGGTCGTCCACGATCAGCTGCTTGAGATCGACCAGGCCGAGCAGCCCGTCCTGCACCAGCACGTCCTCGCCGGGCGAGGCCAGCGCGTCCAGCACCAGTTCGCGCAGCTTGGCGGGCATGGCGGCGTTCACGGTGATGTGGATGGCCACGCCGCGGCGGCGGCGCTTCAGCGCGGTCTCGTAGGAGCGCACGAGGTCCTCGGCCTCCTCCTCGAACTCCACGTCGGTGTCGCGGATCAGGCGGAACATGCCGCGGCCGGTCTGGCGGAAGCCGGGGAACAGCCGGTCGAGGAACAGGAAGACGAGGTCTTCCAGCAGCAGGAAGCGGGCCGGCTCGCCGCTGCCCGGCTCGGCCCCGGGCAGGCGGATGAAGCGCTCCACCTGGCCGGGCAGCGGGATCAGGGCGCGCATCGCCATCCCGTCCTCGTCGCGCATCAGGCCCAGCGCCATCACCAGCCCCATGTTGGGGATGAAGGGGAAGGGGTGGGCGGGGTCGATGGCCAGCGGCGTGAGCACGGGGAAGACGCGGTCCATGAACCACGTCTCCAGCCATTGCAGGTCGGCCCCGGACAGGCCCAGCGGGTCGGCGACCAGGATGCCGGCCTGGGCGAGATCGCTCTGCAGGGCGGCCCAGACGCGCTGCTGCGCGGCCATCAGGCTGGCGGCGTGGGCCTGCACGTCGGCGAGCTGCTCGGCCGGGCTGCGTCCGTCCGGCGAGGGCTCGGCGACGCCCGCCTTGGCCTGGCCGACCAGGCCGGCGACGCGGACGGACTAGAACTCGTCGAGGTTGCCCGCGCTGATCGAGACGAAGCGCAGCCGCTCCAGC
>CAMFLK010000324.1 GCA_945957135.1 uncultured Rhodospirillales bacterium | reverse complement strand
GCGCCGCGAGCCGGCCGGCGGCGGCGTGGTCGGCGGCGTAGTTCACCAGCACCGGCCGGCCCAGCGCGGCGAGTGCCACCGCCACGGCGGCGCCGATGCCGCGCGCGGCCCCGGTGATGACGACAAGGCCAGGGTTCGGCCCTTCCAGCTCCATGAAGTCCTCCTTCAGAACAGGCTGAACTGCCGCGCCTTCGCCCGCGGCCCGGCCTCGGTGGCGGTCAGCGCGGCGGGAATGGCGGCGAGGAAAGGCGAGGGCGGCAGCCGGCCGCGCCCGGACCGCTCCGCCGCGCGGATGAGGAACAGCCGGTCCTTCGCGCGCGTCATCGCGACGTAGAACAGCCGCCGTTCCTCCGCTTCCCGCGCCGCGTCCTCCGGCGCGTCCGGCCAGGCGAAGGGCATCAGCCCGGCCTCCATCCCGACCACGAACACCACCGCGAATTCCAGCCCCTTCGCCGCATGCATGGTCAGCAGCGACACCCTGTCGGCCCTGGCGTCGCGGAAATCGGCCTCGGTGGACAGGGCGACGGCCTCCGCGAAGCCCGGCCCCTCGGCCAGGGCGGTGAGCCAGCCCTTCGCTTCGGCGAGCGCGGCGGCATCTTCCGTCCCGTCGCGCCGCGCGATCTCGGCCGCTTCGGCGATCCGTTCCGGCGATGGCGGCGCGTCCAGCGCGGCGAGGATCGCCACCACGCCGGGATGGCCGGCGATCGGCGCCGGGGAGCTTTTCATGAACGGAATGCCCGCCCGGTCGAACGCCACGCGCAGGGCGGCGGCCTGGGCGTCCGTGCGATACAGCACCGCGCAATCCGCGAAGCCCAGCGCGGCACCGGGCCGGCCGGTGCGGCGGTTGGCGGCGAGCAGGTCGTGCCCGCCCAGCACATCCTCGATGGTCGCCGCGACGAAACTTGCCTCCCGCGCCTCGTCCGCCGCCACATGCAGCAGGATGCGCTCGCCCATCGGCCGGGTGATGCCGGCCACGGATGCCCCGACCAACCCGGCGGCGGCGGTGACGATGGTGCCGCTGGAGCGGTAATTGGCGGACAGGCGCAGCGTGGCCGCCGTGGGAAAATCCTGGGCGAACCGCGCGAAGCACGCGGCATCCGCCCCGCGAAACCCGTAGATCGCCTGATCGGGATCGCCGATCACGCAGAGATCGGCCCGCCCGGCCACCAGGCGCAGCAGCCGGTACTGCGCCTCGTCCACATCCTGGAACTCGTCCGCGACGACATGGGTGAAGCGGGCCTGCCACGCCGCCCGCAGATCCGCCCGCGTCTCCAGCAACGCGGCCGCCCGCCCCACGAGATCGTCGAAATCCATCCAGCCGCCCGCTTGCGCCAATTTTCCGAGCGCCGCCCGCGCCGCCTCCTCCTCCGCGTTGCCCACCCCGCCCGTGCGCTTGAGCACCGAGACCGCCCGCACCAGCCGCGCCGCCCGGCCGCCGGTCACGCCCATCGCCCCGGCCAGCGCCGCCGCGCGCTCCACCTCGCCGGCGATGCGGGCCTGCTCGCCCTCGGCGCGCAGGATGGCGAGGCCGAGCGAGTGGAAGCTATGCACCGCGACCCCCGCCGCCCCCAGCCCGGCCAGCCGCGCCCGCAACTCCTCCGTCGCCTTGCGCGTGAAGGTCACGGCGAGGCAGCTCCCGGCGGCCACGCCGCGTTCGCGCACCAGATGGGCCAGCCGATGGGTCAGCATGCGCGTCTTGCCGGCGCCCGGCCCGGCGATCACCACCAGCGGGCCGTCCGCCGCCGCCGCGCGCGCCTGCTCCGCGTCCAGCCCCGCCAGCAGCCCGGCCTGGCCGGAAGCGGGGCGAGCGCGCAGGGGGCTGGGCTCTTCCGCCGCCTCCACCGCCTCCGCCCGCACCTTGCGCGGCCGGCCGGCCCGCTGCACCGGCCCGTCGAACAGCCGTGCGGCGCCGGACAGCCGGTCCAGCTCGCCCTCCGCGAACAGCCGGATCACCCCGTATTCGCCGTCATACCCCGCCTCGCGGATCACCGTGCCGGCCCGCAGCCGCGTCACCGCCTCGCCGAGCAGCGGGTGCACCCGGCTGACCTCCTCCACCGGCAGCGCCTCCAGCATCGGCAGCTCCGGCCCGAGGGCCGCCACCGTCCGGTCGTACGCCTGCACCGCCGCCTTGGAGGCCACCCCGCTGCCCACGATCTCCGACAGCATCTCCGGCAGCGGCACCAGGCTCGCCACCGCCCCGGCCGTCGCCGGCGGCACGACGACCGCGTCGCGATCCGCCAGACTCTCCACCCGATGCGCCACCCCCACCGTCACCGTCCGCCCGCACACCGGGCAGAGCCCGCCGGCGGCGACGGTCTCCCGCGGATCGAGCCGCACGCCGCAGGCGCGGTGCCCGTCCATGTGATACTTGCCCTCCTCCGGAAAGAACTCGACGGTGCCGACATACCCGTCCCCGCTCTCCAGCGCCCGGCGGATCGCGGCATAGTCCGGCGCGCAGGCGAAGCGCGTCGCCTCCCGCCCCAGCTTGCCCGGCGAATGCGCGTCGGAGTTCGAGGTCAGCCGAAACCGGTCCAGCGACGACACCAGCCAGTTCATCGCGGGGTCCGAGGACAGCCCGGTCTCCACCGCGAAGATGTGCCCGGCGAGATCGCCGTAGCATTCCTCGATGGAATCGAACCCGGATTGCGACCCCAGCGCGGCGAACCACGGCGTCCAGATATGCGCCGGCACCAGATACGAATCCGGCCCCGATTCCAGCGCGATCTCCAGCAGGTCCCGCGAATCCAGCCCCAATATCGGCCGCCCGTCCGAGGCGATGTTGCCGATCCGCGCCAGCCGCGCCGCCAGCCGGTCCACCGCGGCGAGATCGGCGCAGTAGATCAGGTGATGAATCTTCCTTGTCTTGTCCCCCTTCTTGTAGATGGTGGAAATCTCGGTGGAGAGCATGAACGACACCGGCCGCCGGCACGAAGCGGGCAGGGTGGCCCATTGCGCCTGCTCGATCTCCGGGCGCAGGCGGAACAGCCCGTTGCCCTCCGGCACCAGCCGGTCACGGATTTCCGCGAGCCAGCCGGGATGCACGCAATCCCCGGTGCCCACCACCCGCACCCCCTTGCGCGCCGCCCACCAGAACAGATGCTCCAGATCGAGGTCGCGGCTGGTGGCGCGGGAGAAACGGGAATGGACGTGCAGATCGGCATGGAATCGCATGGCGCCGGTATAGCATCCCCCCACACCACCGCTGGCAGGCAGGTCATGGACCCCCACACCCACACCATCCATCGCCACCATCACCACCACGGCTGGAACCGCGATTTCGCGCCGGTCCACACCATCGCGCCGGGCGAGACCGTCACCTTCGAGACGGTGGATTCCTCCGGCGGCCAGCTCTCCCCCAGCGCCACCCTGGCCGATCTCGCGGCGCTCGATTTCAGCCGCGTCAACCCCGTCACCGGCCCGGTCCATATCGACGGCGCCGAACCCGGCGACGCGCTGGCCGTCACCATCGAACACTTCGCCCCCTCCGGCTGGGGCTGGACCGCCAACATCCCCGGCTTCGGCCTGCTCGCGGACGCGTTCCCCGACCCCGCGCTGCACCTGTGGTCCTACGACACCGCGCTGGCCACGCCCGCCGCCTTCGGCCGCTTCGCCCGCATCCCGCTGAAACCCTTCGCCGGCACCATCGGCCTGGCCCCCGCCGAACCCGGCCCGCACAGCGTGGTGCCGCCCCGCCGGGTGGGCGGCAATCTCGACATGCGCGACCTCGCCACCGGCAGCCAGCTGCTCCTGCCCGTCGCCGTGCCCGGCGCGCTGTTCTCGGTCGGCGACACCCACGCCGCCCAGGGCGACGGCGAAGTCTGCGGCACCGCCATCGAAAGCCCGATGACCGTCACCCTGCGCTTCGACCTGATCAAAGCCGCCAACCTCGCCTTCCCCCGCGCCGTGCTGCCCACAGCCCCCACCCGCCATATCGACAGCGCCGGCTACGACGTGACCACCGGCATCGGCCCCGACCTGATGACCGGCGCCCGTGACGCCGTGCGCGGCATGATCGACCTGCTGACCACCCGCCACGGCATGCCAGCCGTGGACGCCTACATGCTGTGCAGCGTCTGCGGCGACCTGCGCATCAGCGAAATCGTCGATCAGCCGAACTGGGTGGTGAGCTTCTATATGCCGCGGAGCGTGTTTCTTTGAAGGGAAGGTGAGGAAGGGGAAGGAAGCGCTTCTTTTTTGAAAAAAAGAAGCAAAAAACTTCTACTCGTTTTCGCGCCGGCGGAGGCGGCGTCACGGCCGCCGCGCCCCCCATCACCGGCTTGACCGGGGTCGGGTTGCGTTCCGTACACGCGGTATCGCCTCGGGAATGACCCAAGGTAAAAAATTTCGATTGGGGCGGGCGCGGGTTCGGGTCTGGCCGGGGTCATCCCGACCATTCGGCGATCCGCAGCACGGCGC
>CAMFLK010000323.1 GCA_945957135.1 uncultured Rhodospirillales bacterium | reverse complement strand
ACGAAGTGATGACTCTTCCATCACGAAGGGGCGTTGGTATCGCGCGCCGGGTTGGCCGGCGGCGGCGCGCCAAACAAAGACTCATACCAACGGTCATTCTTCATGGCCGTTGGTATAAGACGACCCTCAACCAGACAGCAGATGCGTCGGCACGCCGAGCGCCGGACCGGCCTTGGCGAGCCGCTGGTCGAGCGTGTGCATGGTGGCGCCGTGCTCCGAGGCGATGGCGAGGTGCAGCGCGTCGGCGGCGCGGAGGCCAAGCCTGTGCTGGTCGGCGAATTTCGCGGCCGTGCGGAACTGGCTGCGCGTCACCCCGAGCACGGAAAAACTCTCGGCGGCCAGCTTGTTGAACATGGCGAGGCAGGCGGCGCGATGATCGAGGGCGATCTGTCCCGTCCGCAGCTTGATCGCCAGGGCGGAGGACACCTCCGTGACGGTCCAGTCGCTGATCGCGAGTTGCGTGGCGTCCTGCGCCGCCAGCCAGGCCTGAACGCGCGGCGTCATCGCTTCGCTGGACAGCGCCGCGACGATCAGCGACGTGTCGAGATAGAGCATCAGTAGCGATCGCCGTCCCGCATCTGACGGACAAGGTCGGCCGCGGTTTGGGTCTGCACCGGCATGGTGGCCGTCAGCGCGGCGAGAAGAGTTGCGTCGATCGGCTTGCGTGGAGTGACCACGGCGGTGAGGCGTGCAACCGGCTTGCCGCGACGCGTGATATCAATCGACGCGCCGGCTTCGACGCGATCCACCAGTTCGCTCAGATGGGCTTTGGCCTCCGCCAGATTGACCGCATCCATGGAACTCTCCTGACCATGTGGATGGTCATATAGCGTGCCACAAGTGGGAATTCCAGAACGACCGCGGTCGTCTGGCCGGCGGGCGAGGCACCGCGTTCATCCCGCCTCGGCCAGAAGTCGCGCCACGAAGTCGCGCATGAAGGCCGCGCGCCGCTCCGCTTCGCCGCGGCCCGGCGCGGTGAGCATGCCGTCGGCCAACCGGAAGAGCTTGGTCGAGAAATGGTCGAGCGCGAAGGACGCGTCGTCCAGCTCCCGCGCGATCGCCGGCGGGTCCGTCGGATCGTAGAGGCGCGCGCCCATCCGCCCGGCCACGTAGAATGTGCGGGCGATGCCGATCGCGCCCAGCGCGTCGAGCCGGTCCGCGTCCCGCAGCACCGCGGCCTCGGCCGTTTCGGGGGGCACGCCGGCGGCGAAGCTGTGCGCGACGATGGCGTGATGGACCGCGGCGACGCGCGCTGGCGGCCAGTTCCACGCGGTCAGCACGCGGGCCGCCTCGTCGGCGGCGAGGCGCGAGGCGCGGGCACGGTCCGGCGAGTTCTTTTCCACGGCGATGCAGTCGTGGAGCCAGCATGCGGCGGCGAGCACGTCCGCGTCGCACGGCACCTCCGCCGCGATCGCCTGCGCGGAGGCCCAGACGCGGTCGAGATGGGCGAGGTCGTGCGAACCGTCGGTGGTGGCGTAGCGATCCGCCACCAGCGCCCGCAGCCGCGCCGCGAGCGCCGTGGTGGCTTCGCTCAGGCCCGTTGCACGCCGGGCCGGCCCGGCGCCACCGCGAAACCCGTCGTCTGCACCACCGGCGCGGCCCGATCCAGCGCGTTCGTCGTCATCATCCGCGTCAACCATTGCGTCCGATCCACATCACACAGAAGGTAGCCCCGCCTCGTATGGTCGAAATAGCGGACCTGCGGATTGCGGGCCATGCTGTCGAGCATCGGTTTCGCGAGCGGTTCGGGCCACAGCGCGCTGACGGAGGTGCCGACGAACTCGGTCGCGACGATCGGACCCTCGGCCAGCCCGGTGCGGTGGATGTCCTTGGCCCAGTTGGAATGCACGTCGGCGGAGAGCACGATCGGGTTGGCGAGCCCGCTTTCGGCGATGCGCGCCAGGACACGCTCGCGGTTGGCGGGAAACCCGTCCCAGGAATAGGCGTAGTTCGCGCGCTCCGTGCCGCGCCACACGTCGAACGGGCCGAAATAGACGGTCGAGGTCAGCACGTTCCACAGCGCGGGGGAGGCGCCCAGGCGGGACAGCAGCCAGGCTTCCTGGGGGCGGCCGAGCATCGAGCGCGCCGCGTCCTGCCCGGGCGGGCACGGCGCCTGATAGACGCCGAAGCCGAACGAGGTGTCCTTGCTCTGGCAGAGGTTCTGATTGGCGCGGAACTGCCGCGTGTCGGGGATCGACATGCGGACGAGCGTGCCGAATTCGAGCCCGCGCAGCAGCGCGAGGGTCGGGCTGCCGGGGGTGAAGGCCTGGCGGGTGGGGATGTTCTCGTACCAGGCCTGGTAGGCGGCGGCGCGGCTGGCGAGGCCGGCGGGGCTTTCGTCGTTGTCGTCGGCGGCGTCGTGGTTGTCGGGGGCGACGAGGAAGGGGGCGGCGGCGTGGGCGGCCTGCAGGTCGGGGTCGGTCTTGTAGAGCGTGTAGCGGCGGCGCCATTCCGCGAGGGTGGACGGGCGGGCGCGTTGCTCGTGCTGGCGGGGGCCGTCGCCCTGGTGGACGTCGTAGATGTAGTCGCCGATCTGCAGGATCAGGTTGAGGCGGTCGTCGTCAGCCAGGCCGCGATAGGCATTGAAGTAGCCAAGTTCCCAGTTCTGGCAGCTCACGATGGCGAAGCGCGCGGCGTTCAGCGGCGTGCCGGCGGCGGGCATGGTGCGGGTGCGCCCGATCGGGCTTTGCTGCCCGAGCGCGCGGAAGGCGTAGAAATACCAGCGGTCGGGCGCGAGGCCGCCGACATCGACATGCACGGCGTGGGAGAGCGCCGGATGCGCGATCGCGACACCCCGGGCGACCACGTCGGTGAGGCGGTCGTCGTTCGCCAGCACCCATTCCACCGGCACGGGGTCCGGCGTCATGCCGCCGGGCAGGGCGGGATCCTCGTGCATGGGATCGGGGGCGAGCCGGGTCCAGAGGACGATGCCGTCGGGTGTCGGATCGCCGGAGGCGACGCCGAGCGTGAACAGCGCGCGGCCCGCCGCGACGGGCTGGGCGAAACCACGCCGTGCCGCCAGCGCGGGCAGGGCAGCCACAAGCGCGCGCCGACCGAGCATGACGGGTCTCCGTGATCGCCTGTCGCGCGATGTAGCGCGACGACCTGTTCGCATCCCAATGAAGCTTGGATGAACCGGCCGCCTTCCCTTCCCTACTCCAGAAAATCCGCCAGCCGCACCTGCCCGCTGCCGCGCGCCGCCGGCTTGGGCTGGTCCGCGTGGGGGGCCCAGCCGGTGAGGATGGCCAGGCGCAGGCGGGCGTCGGTGTGGCCGTCCGGGGTAGGCAGGCTGGCGAGGGCGGCGGGGAACAGGGTGCGCGGCGGGGGGGTGCGGGCGCGTTCGATCAGGGCGTTGGTTTCGCCGGCGGCGCGCAGGTCGGCGAGGAGGGCGAGCGGGGTGGTGTAGCGCAGCGTGAGGTCTTCGGCGTCGGCGACGGGCAGGGCGAAGCCGGCGCGTTGCAGCAGGGCGGCGCAGTCGCGCAGGTCGGGATAGGGGGAGACGCGGGGGGCGATGCCGCCGCGCAGGTCCGCTTCGGTTTCGGCGAGGCGGGCGCGCAGCGTGTCGAGCGTGCCGAGGGCGGGCAGGCTGGCGAGCAGCAATCCGTCGGGGCGGAGCGCGTGGCGGAGCTGGATGAGCGCGCCGGGCAGGTCGTTGACCCAGTGCAGGCAGAGGTTGGCGACGATCAGGTCGAAGCTGGCGGGGGCGAAGGGCAGCGTTTCCTCGTCGGCGACCACGCAGAGGGGGGCAGCCAAGCCGGGGGGGCCGGACAGGGCGGCCATGCGGGGGGAGAGGTCGCAGCTGACCACGTGCAGGCCGCGGGCGCGCAGCAGGGGGGCGGTGACGCCGCGGCCGCCGATGTCCAGCGCCTGGGTGAAGGGGCGGGTGATGTCGTCCAGCCGGTCGAGCAGGCGGTCGGCGGCTTCGCGCAGCACGGGCTGCACGCGCGCGACGGTGGCCGCCGCGCGGTCGCGGTGGTGGCGCACGGCACGGCGATCGAAGACCTGCATGGCGTCCATGGGCAGGGGTGTGCGCCGGCCGGGCCTGTCTGCCAAGTGCCGTTGCCGCGCGCGGGGCGCGGGGCGTAGCCTGGGCGGGGCCAGAGGAGGACGCATGGGCGCCACCGACATCGCTGCGGGCTTGCGCCAGGCCGGACGGGTGGCGCTCGATCTGCTGCTGCCGCCGCATTGCCTGACCTGCGACGCGGTGGTGGATGCGCCCGGGCGGTTCTGCGTTTCCTGTTTCCGGCACACGAATTTCGTCACCGCGCCGTGCTGCGACCGCTGCGGCCTGCCGTTCGCGCATGCGGCCGAGGGGGGTGCGCACGGGCTGTGCGCCGCCTGCCTGCGCCATCCGCCGCCCTGGCGCCGGGCGCGGGCGGCGCTGCTGTACCTGTCTCTTATACACATCTGACGCTGCCGACGAACTCTAGGGTG
>CAMFLK010000322.1 GCA_945957135.1 uncultured Rhodospirillales bacterium | reverse complement strand
CTCGAACCTACTTCCTTCACCCCACCGGATGATGGCACGCGAACCCGTGTCCGCTGCTGTCTTGCCATGCGGGATAGTCCGTGCGGCACAGGTCGGTGGCTCGGTTGCAGCGGGGGTGGAAGTGGCAGCCGGGGGGTGGGTTGGCGGCGGAGGGGATTTCGCCGGTCACGCGGGGCAGGATGCCGCGGCTGGCGGGGTCGGGTTCGGGGGAGGCGTCGCGCAGCATGCGTGTGTAGGGGTGGCGTGGGGTGGCGAACACGGCGGCGACGGGGCCTTGTTCCACGATGCGGCCGAGATACATCACGGCGACGCGGGTGCAGAACCAGCGGATCACCGCGAGGTCGTGGCTGACGAAGACGAAGGCCAGGCCGCGGCGTTTCTGGAGTTCCTTGAGCAGCAGCAGCACCTGGGCCTGCACGGAGACGTCCAGCGCCGAGACGGGTTCGTCCGCCACGATCAGGTCCGGTTGCAGGGCCAGGGCGCGGGCGATGCCGATGCGCTGGCGCTGGCCGCCGGAGAATTCGTGCGGGTAGCGCCGGATGGCCGTGCCGGGCAGCCCGACTTCCTCCAGCAGGGCGGCGGCGCGGTCGAGTGCGGCGCGGCCGCTGGCCATGCCATGCACGCGCAGCGGTTCGGCCAGCGTGGCGCCGATGCTGCGGCGGGGGTTGAGGGAGGAGTAGGGGTCCTGGACCACGATCTGCATGCGCCGGCGCAGCGCGGTCAGGGCGCGGCCGCGTGCGGTGGCGATTTCGGCGCCGTCGAAGCGGATGGTGCCGGCATCGGGTTCGATCAGCCGCAGCACGGCGCGGGCGGCGGTGGATTTGCCGCAGCCGGATTCGCCGACCAGCCCGAACGCCTCGCCCTTGCCCACCTGGAAGTCGATCCCGTCCACCGCGCGCACCACGGTGGTCACCGGGCGGGGGAAGCCCTTGCGCGCGGTGAAGTGCTTGCGCAGGCCGGCAACCTCGAGCAGGGCCGTCATGACGTGCCCGACAGCTTGGGGTCGGTCGCGTCGCGCAGCCCGTCGCCCACCATGTTCAGGCCCAGCACCAGCAGCAGGATGGCGAGGCCGGGAAAGATCGACAGCCACGGCGCGTCCAGGATCGCCTCGAACCCGTCGCGCATCATGCCGCCCCAGGTCGGCGTCGGCGGTTTCACGCCCAGGCCGATGAACGACAGCGAGGCTTCCGTGCGCACGGCGGTGGCCATCCACAGGCTGCCCATCACGAGAATTTCGGACAGGATGTTCGGCAGGATGTGCACGAACACCACCCGCGCGTGGGAGAAGCCGAGGGCGCGGCCGGCCTCGATGAAGGCGCGTTCCTTCAGCGACAGCACCGGCGCGCGGGCGATGCGCGCGAAGGGGGCGATGGCGGTGAGCGCGATGGCGATGATGAGGTTGATGAGGTCCGGCCCCAGCAGCGCCACCACAATCAGGCCGAGGATCAGGCTGGGGAAGGACAGCATGATGTCCATCACCTGCATGATGAACAGGTCGATGCGTCCGCCGACATAGCCGGCGACCATGCCGATGGTGCCGCCCACCAGGATGGCCACGCCGATCGAGGCGACGGAGACCAGCAGCGAGATGCGCGCGCCCCAGAGTATGCGGCTGAGCACGTCGCGGCCGTAGATGTCGGTGCCGAAAAGATAATCCCCGCCCGGGGGCTGCAACCGGTCGATGATGTTCTGGTCGAGCGGATCGTACGGGCTGATCCACGGCGCCAGCAGCGCGGCGGCCAGCACGATCAGGCACATCACCGCCCCGGCCAGCGTGGTGGGATTGCGAAGAAGGGCCTTCATGCCTGCTTCACCCGCGGGTCGATGAATCCGTAGGCCAGATCGGTCAGAAGGTTCACCACCACGATGAGGAAGCAGTAGATCACCATCAGCCCCTGCAACATGGTGTAGTCGCGCTGGTTGAGCGCGGTGACGATGATCTTGCCCAGGCCCGGCCGGTTGAACACGATTTCGGTCAGCACGGAATTGCCGATCAGGATGCCCACGTACAGCCCCACCACCGTCACCACCGGCAGGCCGGCGTTGCGCAGCCCGTGCCGCCACACCACGCGCCGCCACGGCATGCCCTTGGCGCGCGCGGTGCGCATGTAGTCCTCGCCCAGCACCTGCAACATCGCGCTGCGCGTCACCCGCGTGATGTAGGCGGCCATCACCAGGCCGAGCGTGGCGGCGGGCAGCACCAGCTTCACCAGCCGGTCCCACGGGTCGGCGAGGTCGGCGTTGCCGATGACGGGAAAGATGTGCCAGTGCAGCGCGAAGGCCAGCAGCAGGAAGATGCCGGAGACGAACACCGGGAAGGACAGGCCGACCAGCGACAGCAGCCGCGCCGCCACGTCGATCCAGCCGTTGCGGTAGAGCGCGGCCACCACGCCGGCGGGAATGCCCACCGCCGTGCCGATGATCATGGCGGCGAGGGTGAGGTCGATCGTGTGCGGCAGCACCGCGGCGATGTCGCCCAGGATCGGCCGGTCCGTCACCATGGACCGGCCGAAATTGCCGCTGAGGAACTGGCCGATGAAGGCCAGGTATTGCCGCCAGATCGGCTGGTCCAGCCCCAGCTTGGCCTGCAACGCCGCCACCGCGTCCGGCGTCGCGCGGTCGCCGAGGATGGCGATGGCGGGATCGCCGGGCACGATGCGCACCAGCACGAAGACCAGCGTCAGCACCGCCAGCAGCGTGGGGATCGCCGCGATCAGCCGGCGGATCACATAGCCGATCACTTGAAGTGGGTAGCCTCGGTGATCAGCGGGCCCAGCGACAGCGAGCCTTTCAGCTCGTAGCCGTATTCCAGATTGTCTTTGCGCACCCAGGCCTGAAGCGTCTCGATCAGCGGCACGGCGCAGACCTGGGCGATGATCTTGCGTTGCGCGGTCTGCCACAGCGCGATCTGCTTCTTGTCGTCCGGCTCGGTGCGCGCGGCGTCGATCTCCGCATCGGCCGCGTTGCAATGGCTGAAATTCACCACGGCGGTGGGCGTGTTGACGGTGCTGCGCGAGAGGTAGAATTGCGAGAGGTAGGTGTCCGCGACGGGGAAGCGCGCGGCGGCGTAGAACACGATGGGCGAGAGGTCCTTGCGGATCATCTGGTGGAAGGTGGCGTGTTCCACCACCTGGAGGTCGAGCAGGATGCCCACGCGCTTCAGCTGGGCCTGCACCACCTGCATCTGCGCCAGCATGCTCGGCAGCTGGGTGTGGATCACCTTCAGCGTGAAGCCGTTGGGGAAGCCGGCCTCGGCCAGCAGCGCCTTGGCCTTGGCCGGGTCGTATTGCGGCAGGCCGTTATCGGCGGTGTAGCCGAGATTGCCCGTGGGGATGATGCTCTGCGGCTCCAGCGACACGTCCGCGCCCTGCCATTTCAGCAATTCCTTGCGGTTGATGGCGTAGGCGATGGCCTGGCGCACGCGCACGTCGTCGAGCGGCTTCTGCGACATGTTCAGGTGCAGGGCGGCGAGTTCGGCGGGCATGAACACATCGACCACCGCGTGGGGAATCTTGCGGGTGCGGTCGATCCAGGTCTGATCCTGCATGCCGTATTCGAGGTCGAGCTCGCCGTTCTGGAAGGCGAGGTCGCGCGAGGCGTTGGAGGGCAGGAAGCGGTAGCTGATCTTTTCGATCTTCGGCGCGCCGCGGAAGTAGTCCTTGTTGGCGACCAGCTCCAGCGCCTGGTTGGGCACGATGGCGGAGAAGGCGAAGGGGCCGGTGCCGATCGGGTTGGCGGCGAACTTGTCGCCCAGCGCCTCCACCGCCTTCTTGGAGACGATGAAGCCGCCGCCGTAATTGGTCAGCACGCCGAGCAGGCTGGGGATGGTCTGCTTGAGCGTGACGCGCACGGTGAGCGGATCGACCGCCTCCACCTTGTCGAAGGCGGCGAAATCGCCGGAGGCGGCGGAGCGCTTCGGGTCGGCGGATTTGAGCAGGCTGAACACCACGTCATCGGCGGTGAGCGTGCCGTAATTGCCGTGGAACTTCACGTTGGGCCGCAGGTGGAAGGTCCACACGGTCTTGTCCGCGTTGTATTCCCAGCTGGTGGCCAGATCGGGCTCGATGTCCGCGGGGTCCATGCTGCCGGGCTTGAAGCGCACCAGCGCGTTGAACATCCAGGCCACCACGGCGCGGTCGATGGTGGAGACGGCGAGATGCGGGTCGAGCTTGCCCACGTCCTGGGCGGACATGCCCACCACGAGATCGGTCTTCGGCGCGGCCTGGGCGAGCGGCGCGGCGGCGCAGGCAATCACGGTGGCGAGCAGAGCGGCCCGGAATCCCATGTTCAGTCTCCCTGTTTTGTCATGGTTGTAACCCGCGCGCTGGCGGTTGCCCACCCAAACGTGCCGCTGCCCTCTGGGGGCGGGCTCCTTCTTCGCACGCGTTATTGTGCTTTCGTTGCGTCTGGCGCTGTCAAGGCACGCTTCGCTCAAGGGCCTTGACAGCGCCAG
>CAMFLK010000321.1 GCA_945957135.1 uncultured Rhodospirillales bacterium | reverse complement strand
GGCCCAGGCGGCGGAGGCGTTGCGCATCGCGCCGCTGCTCGATCGCAAGCCGGCGCAGATGTCCGGCGGCCAGCGCCAGCGCGTTGCCCTTGGCCGCGCCCTGGTGCGCCACCCCCGCGCCTTCCTGATGGACGAGCCGCTGTCCAATCTCGATGCCGCGCTGCGCGTGCACATGCGCGCCGAGATCGTCGAACTGCACCGCCGCGCCGGCGTCGTCACCCTCTACGTCACCCACGACCAGGAGGAGGCGCTGGGCATGGCGGACCGGGTGGCGGTGATGCTCGCCGGCCGGGTGCTGCAATTCGCCCCGCCCGGCGAGGTCTATGCGCGGCCCGCCCATGTCGATGTCGCCACCTTCATCGGCAGCCCGCGCATCAACCTGCTGGCGGCGGAGGTTTCCGGCGGGGTGGCGCGGGTCGGCGGCCACGGCTTCGCGGCCGGGCTGCCGGTGGACGGGGCGGTGACGCTGGGGGTGCGGCCGGAGGCGCTGCGCCTGTCGGCCGTGCCGGGGCCGTGCGCCGTGCCGGTGCGGTTGCAGCGTGTGGAGTTCCTTGGCGCCGAGGCGCTGGTGCATGGCACGGCCGATGGGGTGGAGGGCCGGCTGATCGCCCGCATGGCGCCGGAGGCGGCCCAGGCCCTGCGGGGGGCCGTGGAGGGCGAGACGCTGTTCGCCAGCGCCGCGCCCGCCGCGCTGCACCTGTTCGACGGCGATGGCGCCCGCCTGCCGGATGCCGCCCTGCCGGCGCGCGAGCCTGCCCATGCCGGGTGAGGAGGGCGCCGCCTGGCGGCTGTGCGCGCCCACCGCCCTGCTGATGCTGGCGCTGCTGGTGATCCCGACGCTGGCGGTGTTCGCCCTGTCGCTGACCGATGCCGAACTCGGCGCCTCCGAGGTGCGGTTCCTCGGCCTGGACAGCTACCGCGACCTGCTGACCGACCGCGCCTTCCTCGGCGCCTTCCGCAACACCGCGCTGTATGTCGCCATGGTGGCACCCGCCTCCGTGCTGCTCGGCCTGCTGCTCGCGATGCTGATCGAGGCGGGGGCGGCCGGGCGCGCCTTCTTCCGCTCGGTGTTCTTCCTGCCGGTGGTGTCGCTGATCGTGGCGATGGCCAGCGTGTGGCAGTACCTGATGCACCCGCAATTCGGCCCGATCAACCTGCTGCTGCGCCTGCTGGGGCTGGGGGCGGTGAACTGGCTGGGCAGTTCGGACAACGTGCTGGCGGCGCTGGCGGTGATCGGCGTGTGGCAGGCGCTGGGCTTCAACATGGTGCTGTTCCTGGCCGGGCTGGCGGGCATCGACCGCACGCTCTACGCGGCGGCGGAGATGGACGGGGTGCGCAGTGCCTGGGAGCGCTTCCGCCTCGTCACCTGGCCGATGCTCGGCCCGACCACGCTGTTCGTGGTGACCATCTCGATGATCAACGCCGTGAAGGTGTTCGAGACGGTGGCGACGCTGACCCAGGGCGGCCCGGCCCGCGCGTCGGACACGCTGCTGTGGATGATCTACCAGGAGGGCTTCGTCTATCTGCATATCGGCGCCGCCTCGGCGATGGCGGTGGTGTTCATCGCCGTGCTGCTGGTGCTGCTGCTGGTGCAGACGCGGGTGCTGGACAAGCGGGTGCACTACACGTGAGTGCCACGGCGTTCGTGCCCGGACTGGCGAGGGTGGCGCCGTGCTCGGGGTCGTCAAGGGACGCTTCGCTCAAGCCCTTGACGACCCCTGCGCGCGACGCCTTTCGGGTGGACGGCCGGGACGAAGAAACGGCCCCTTCCAGCCGAACAAAGAAACGAAAAGGCTCACTTCCTTCCGTTCTTCGCATATTGGCCCTGGCTTCGTTGCGGGGGACGGGGTCAAGGGCGAAGAGCGAAGCGTCCCTTGACGCCGTCGCCCGCAACGCAAGCACAATCATCCAGGCGAAGGAGCCATGAGTGCCCCGGCCCGCCTCGCCGTGCTCGGCCTCGCCGCCGCCCTGATCCTGTTCCCCTTCGTGTTCATGCTCTCCGCCTCGCTCAAGCCGCAGGCCGAGGTGTTCTCGGCCGGGCTGTCGCTGTGGCCCGCGCACTGGGCGGCAGTGGAGAACTACACCAAGGCGCTCACCCGCATCCCCATGGGCCGCATCCTGCTCAACGGCGTGATCGTCTGCGGGTCGATCCTGGTCTTCCAGATCGTCTTCGCCCTGCCGGCCGCCTACGCCCTGGCCAAGCTGCGCTTCCGCGGGCGCGAGGCGCTGTTCGCCCTCGTGCTGCTCGGCCTGCTGGTGCCGATCCACGCCATCTCCATCCCGCTCTACGCCGCCGCGCGCTGGGCCGGGCTGCTCAACACGCTGGCCGTGCTGGTGATCCCCTTCACCCTGTCGGTCTTCGCCATCTTCCTGTTCCGCCAGTTCATCCGCGCCATCCCCGACGACCTCATCCTCGCCGCGCGCAGCGACGGGCTGTCGGAAGCGGCGATCGTCTGGCGCATCGTCCTGCCCAACGCCTGGCCGGCCGCCTCGGCCTTCGCGATCTTCTCGGTGGTCGCGCATTGGAACGACCTCTACTGGCCGCTGATCGCCATCTCCCGCACCCAGCTCGCCACCCCGCCGCTCGGCCTGCTGTTCTTCCGCGCCGCCGAGGTGGGCGACGACTACGGCGCGCTGATGGCCGCCACCGTGGTGATCACGGCACCGCTGATCCTGTTCTTCCTGTTCGCCCAGCGCCTGTTCATCGAAGGCATGACGATGACCGGGCTCAAATGAGGAGTCGATCGATGAAACGCATTCTCGCCATGGCCGTCGCGGCCGTGGCCGCCTTCGCCGCTCCGGCGCGGGCGGAGACCACCATCCTGGTCCACTACCCGATGCCCGCCTTCTTCAAGTCGGTGATGGACCAGATCAGCGGCGAATACATGCGCCAGCACCCGGACGTGAAGATCGTCTTCGCCTCGCCCTCGCCCACCTACGAGGAAGGGCTGCAGCTCATGCTGCGCCAGGCCGGCACGGCGGAAATGCCGGACGTGTCGTTCATCGGCCTCAACCGCCTGCGCGTGCTGGCCGAGCGCAATATCGGCACCGACCTCACCCCCTTCATCAAGGCCGACGCCAACTTCGCCAACGAAGGCTTCTCCGAACGGCTGCTGAACCTCGCCCGCTTCGGCGGCAAGCAGATGGGCCTGGCCTTCGCCACCTCCAACCCCATCGCCTACTACAACGCCGACCTCGTCCGCCGCGCGGGTGGGGACCCCGACCACATGCCCACCGATTGGGACGGCACGCTGAAACTCGCCGCGAAGATCCAGGCGCTGGGCGACGGCACCATCGGCATGTCCTACCGCTGGCAGGGCGACGACTGGATGTTCTCCGCCCTGCTGTTCGGCCATGGCGGCACCATGCTGAGCCCCGACCAGAAGAAGGTGGCCTTCGACGGGCCGGAAGGCCTCGCCTCCGTCCGCCTGCTCGACCGCATGGTGAAGGAAGGCCGCATGCCCGCCCTGTCGTCGGACGCGGCCCAGCAGGGCTTCACCGCCGGCAAGATCGGCCTCGCCTTCTGGACCACCGGCGCGCTGCGCCAGACCATCAACGGCGTGGGCAACAAGTTCGAGCTGCGCACCGGCCCGATGCCGGTGATCGACGCCGAACGCGGCCGCCTGCCCACCGGCGGCAATGCCGCGGTGATGTTCACCACCGATAAGGCGAAACAGCCGGCGGTGTACGAATTCATCAAATTCGCCTCTGGCCCCTACGGCGCCTCGGTGGTGGTGCCCGGCACCGGCTACGTGCCGAACAACGAACTGGCCCCGAAAGACCCGCGCTACCTCGCCAGGTTCTACGACGAGAACCCGCTGTTCCGCGCCGGGCTGAACCAGATGAACCTGATGATCCCCTGGTACTCCTTCCCCGGCAACAACGGCGTGAAAGTGACCCAGACCATCGTGGACAACCTCGCGCTGCTGGTGGAACAGAAGACCACACCGGAAGACACGCTGAAGACGATGGCGAGCGAAGTGCAGAAACTGCTGCCGCGCTGAGGTCGGGAAAGCGGCCGGGGGCAGAAGCTCCCGGTCGTTTTTTATTTAAGAAAACAAGGAAAAAATCGCTTCTTTTTTGAAAAAAGAAGCAAAAAACTTTTGATATTTGGGGATTGGGGCGTTGTACATGCGGCATCGCCTCGGGAATGACCCAAGGTAAAAAAATCGCGGTCAGCCGGCTGGTGTTGCGGGACAGGCGCGGGGTTCAGGGCCAGCGCTGATCATCCCGACCATTCGCCGCGGCGCGGCACGGTGATCGTCCGCCGCTTGCCGTCGGTCCCGATCCGCCGTGGAATGACCGACCAGTTCACCGGCCGCATGCGGATCACCCGGCGCCCGGCTTCCGTCCGGGTCTGAGGCCGCCGGCGGGGCGCGGCCGGGCCGGCACGCCGCGTCCGCGCGCGGACGCGCGGCGCGCGCCCGTCCTCCCCGGCCGCCCACACCTCCTCGGC
>CAMFLK010000320.1 GCA_945957135.1 uncultured Rhodospirillales bacterium | reverse complement strand
CCGCCGCAAGGGGTAAAATACATTTTTTCAAAAAATTTTTGAAGAACATCCTGGGGCTGATCCCGCCCGCTGGCCGCGTGTCCCGGCTGCCGCGACAAGGGGGTCGCGTGTCAAGCACGGCCAACACAAAAGGGATGTTGGCACAATGGCGCCGACGCACGGTCCCAATGGATAAAAAGTTCTTTGCTTCTTTCTTTCAAGAAAGAAGCGCTTCTTTTCTTCCTCCCTTCCGGTAAATGCAAAATAAAAAGGGCGAGGGGATTGCTCCCCTCGCCCCGTCATTGGGTGGTGGGTTCAGTTCGGGTCCATCGGCGGCGGCGCGGGGCGGCGGCGTTCGGCCATGAACTGGTCGAATTCGGCTTTGTCTTTCGCCTGGCGCAGGCGTTCCAGGTATTCGACGAATTCCTTCTGTTCGTCTTCCAGGCGGCGGAGGGTTTCGGCGCGGTAGTCGTCGAAGGCTTTGTTGCCGCTGGGGCGGGGGGCTTGGGTGTTGCCGCCGCACCAGTTGCCCCAGGGTTTCTGCCCCCATGGTGCCTGCCACGGGCCTTGCTGCTGGTTCGTGTTGTACCAGCGGCCGGGGCCGCAGCGGCCGAGGCGGCGGCTGCCGATGAGGTAGGCGAGCACGGCGAGCCCGATCGGCCAGTGCCAGATGAAGGCCAGGACCATCACCGCGATCCAGGCCGGGCGGGGGATGTCGTTGAGGAAGGCGGAGACGGGCACGGCGGAGCCTCCATGTGAATGTAAATTACATTTACATTGATGGGGCCGCTGCGCCCCGGAGTCAAGCACCCCGTGGCGCGTCACACGGTTTGTGATCAGGTTGGGACTAACCCAAGGGACTGCATGTAGATGAGCATCCCCGCTTCCAGCAGGTCTTCCGGTTCCATGGGGATCTTGCGGCGGCTGGCGTCGGCGCGGCTGACGAAGAGGGAGGCGATGCCGTGGGCCAGCGCCCAGAGATGCAGGGCCACCATCAGTGCCGGTGGGCGCATGCCGCCGGTGCGGTGGGTGGCGCAGGCGGCTTCGGCGGCGGTGCGGATCACGCCGAAGGCGCGTTCGGAGGCGGCGAGCAGGGCGGCGTCGTCCTCAATGGGGAAGCCGGGTTCGAACATGGCGGCGTAGGCGGCGGGTTCCTGGCGGGCGAAGGCGAGGTAGGCGCGGCCGCAGGCTTCGATGGCGCGCACCGGGTCTGGCCGTCCCTGGTTCCAGGCGCGGTCGAGCTGGTCGGCGAAGCGTTCGAAGCCTTGCCGGGCGATTTCGGCGACCAGGGCGTTGCGGTCGCGGAAATGGCGGTAGGGCGCGGCGGGGCTGACGCCGGCGGCGCGCGCCGCCTCGGCCACCGAGAAGCCGGCCGGGCCGCGTTCGGCGATCAGCGCGAGGGCCGCGGCGATCAGGCTCTCGCGCAGATTGCCGTGGTGGTAGTTGTCGCGCGGCGGCGGGCCGGAGGAGAAGCGCATGTGTCGAGCGTTTACATCACATCGCGATGGGGCGAAATCGCATCATGATGTTGCCGAGTCGCGCGGGAATCGACATCATTCGTCTCATGGAGTCAGGCCAGTCGGAAATCTTTCGACTCCCCGGGGGGCCGGCCACCGTGGAGTGGCGGCGCAGCAAGCGCGCGCGCCGGGTGAGCCTGCGCATCGACCCGCGCGAGGGCTCGGTGGTGGTGACCTTGCCGCCGCGGGCCGGGCGCACCGCCGGGCTCGCCTTGCTGATGAACCATGCCGGCTGGGTGAGCGAGCGGCTGGCGGCCTTGCCCGATGCGGTGACGATCGCGCCGGGGGCGATGGTGCCGTTGCATGGGCAGGATCATCGCGTGGTGCATGTGCCCAATGCACGGGCCGGGGTGTGGGTGGCCGGCCAGGCGATCATGGTGTCGGGTGCGGCGGAGTTCCTGCCGCGCCGGGTGATCGATTTCATGCGGGCGGAGGCGCGGCGGCGCCTGTCCGCCCTGGCGATGGAAAAGGCTGCCGCGGCCGGGCTGCGCCCGGCGCGCATTTCGGTGAAGGACACGCGCAGCCGCTGGGGCAGTTGTGCCGCGGACCGGTCGCTGGCCTTCAGCTGGCGGCTGGTGATGGCGCCGCGCTTCGTGCAGGACTACGTGGCGGCGCATGAGGTGGCGCATCTGCGGCACATGAATCACGGCGCGCGGTTCTGGCAGCTGGTGGCGGAACTGACGCCGCACATGGACGCGGCGATGGCCTGGCTGCGCAGCGAGGGGCCCCGGTTGCTCCGGGTGGGGTGAACGCTCCTTTGCTTGGATAATTGTGCTTGCGTTGCAGTGGCCGGCGTCAAGGGACGCTTCGCTCTTCGCCCTTGACCCCGTCCCCCGCAACGAAGCGAGTGCCACGCAGGCAAAGCCTGCGGGACATGCGAAGAAGGACAGCAAGTGAGCCTTTTCCGGCTTTCCTGTTCGGCTGAAAGGGCCGCTTTCCTGCCCCGGCCTGAGCATCCGAAGGCGCCGCGCGCAGGCGGGGTCAAGGCTCTTGAGCGCAGCGCGCCTTGACGCCGCCGAGCACGGCGCCACCCTCGTCCAGGACCGGACCCAGCAAAAAACCTCCGAGGCATCGCCCCGGAGGTTTTTTAAAGACCCAGCCCAGAAACCGCGGATCAGTCCGCGGCCAGCGCCATCGTCTTGCGGGCCATGGTGCGCTTCACGTAGTCGTCCACCGCGTCCGCCACCGCGTCGGCGTGGGTGGCGAAGACGTGGTCGGCGCCGCCGAACACGCGGTAATCGACCTGCACGTTCTTCTGGGTGTTCAGCTTGTCCACCAGCTTGCGCACCGCGGGTTCCGGCACCAGCTCGTCCGTGTCGCCGTGCAGCATCAGCCCGCCGCAGGGGCAGGGGGCGAGGAAGCCGAAATCGTAGTGGTTGGCCGGCGGCGCCACGCTCACCCAGCCGGAGATTTCCGGCCGGCGCATCAGCAGCTGCATGCCCACGAAGGCGCCGAACGAATAGCCGGCGATCCACAGCCCGCCGGAATTCGGGTTCACCGCCTGCATCCAATCGAGCGCCGCCGCGGCGTCGCTGATCTCGCCGATGCCGCCGTCGTAGCGGCCCTGGCTGCGGCCCACGCCCCGGAAGTTGAAGCGCATGACGGAGAAGCCGAGCGCCTGGAACGACTGGTACATCGTATAGGCGATGCGGTTGTTCATCGTGCCGCCGTGCAGCGGGTGCGGGTGCAGGATCAGCGCCAACGGCGCGCCGGTCTCCTTGGAGTGGTGGTAACGACCCTCCAACCGGCCATCCGGGCCGGCGAACATGACTTCAGGCATGATGATCCGAAATCCGCTTTTCCTGTTCGCCACGGCCGCTGGGACCATGGCTTGCTATACACTGACCGCCCGGCGATGGAACGAAACCGATCCCACGGGGCCTTGCCGGCACCGCATATGGGGATCGTGCCCCTGTTCCCGCAAGTCAGGACGGCTGGGCGAGGACCGAACCCGGGCACGGCCAATCTTGACCGTTTCCGTCCGGATTGCTTAGGGTCCCATTCGCTTGGCTTGCTGTCGTCCTGACGTCGCCGAACACCCTCTCCGCCGCCGCCTTTCATGGTAAAGGCGGGCGTGAACCGTCTGCGCTCCTCCGATTTGTTCAGACCCGAAACCTGGTCAGACGTGGGAACCGATCCGGGCCGAGCCGTGTGCCGGCCCCGTTGCCCGGAACGGGGCGACTATAGGTCCGCCGGCTTCGCTTTCATAATGGAAATGACGCATGGGCTTCATGTTTTTGCATGACAGGGATGGGAGCCCGGCTGGATGAGCGCGGCACCGGTCCATCTCGACGCGCCGCTCTACCTTGACGCCAATGCCAGCGAGGCGCCGCGGCCGGAAGCCGCGCGGGCGATGGCGGCGGCGTTCCGGCAGGCCGGCAACCCCTCCTCCGTCCATGCCGCCGGGCGGGCGGCGCGGCGGGTGCTGGAGGATGCGCGGGCGCGCGTGATGGCGCGGTTCGGCGCGGCGGGGCTGGTGTTCACCTCCGGCGGCACGGAGGGCGACAACACCGCGATCCACGCCGGCCTCGCCGCCAACCCCGGCCGCAACGAGATCGTCGTCTCCGCCGTCGAGCATCCGGCGATCCTGACGCTGGTGAAGCGGCTCGAAAGCGAAGGCCGGATCAAGGCGCATGTCGTGCCGGTGCTGCCCTGCGGCTGCCTCGACCGCGAGCGCTATCGCGCCGCGCTCAGCGAGCGCGTGGCGCTGGTCTCGATCATGTGGGCGAACAACGAGACCGGAATTGTCTTTCCGGTCGAGGCGCTCGCCGAAGAGGCCAAGGCGGTCGGCGCGGTCTTTCACACCGACGCCGTCCAGGCCGCCGGCCGCGCCCCGATCGCGCTCGCCGGCGGCGCGATCGACCTTCTGTCGCTCTCGGCGCACAAGCTCCACGGCCCCAAGGGGATCGGCGCGCTCTATGTCCGCCGCGGCGTGAAACTTACGCCTTTGATCGCCGGGGGAAAGCAGGAGCGGGCGCGCCGCGCCGGCACTGAGAACGTCCCCGGAATCGTCGGCTTCGGCAAGGCCGCCGAGATCGCGGCGCGCCGCATGCG
>CAMFLK010000319.1 GCA_945957135.1 uncultured Rhodospirillales bacterium | reverse complement strand
GGACCAGATACCCCCCATCCCCATGCCGCCGGTGCCGGAGCTGCCGGCCCTGCCCAAGGGCACCCCACCCCCCGCCGCGGTGATCGGCGTGATCGGCCTGCCCGAGGTGATGCGCGCATCCACCGCCGCCCAGCAGGTGGACCGGGTGATCAGCGAGCGGCGCGAGAAGCTGAACGAGGACGCGCAGAAGGAGCAGGCCGTCTGGCGCGACATGCAGCAGGCCATGGCCAACGACCGCGCCAAGCTCTCCGCCGACCAGATGCGCGGGCGCGAGCGCGAGCTGCAGGAACGCATCACCAAGGCCCAGAAGACCTTCCGCGACCGCAACCGCATCATCCAGGAAGCGGCGCAGGTGGCGCTGAACCAGATCCAGTCCTCGCTGATCGCCGTGCTGCGCCAGGTGGCGGAGAGCCGGGGAATGAACCTGGTGCTGCACCGCCAGCAGGTGGCGCTGAACATCAACGAGTTCGACATCACCGAGCAGGTGGCGGAGCAGATCAACAAGGTCCTGCCCTCCGTCACCATCACGCCGGATGGCGTCTCGCCACTGGCCAACCAGCCCAACACGCCGGCTCCGGGCGCGCCGGCACCGGCCACTCCGGCCGCGGCGCCGGCCAGCCCGCCCGCCAAGCCCTGACCATGGCGGCGCCCCCGATCACGGGTGACGCGCGTTTCTTCGCCCGCAGCGGCCCGCACGGAATCGCGGCGGTGGCGCGCGCGGCCGGCATGGCGGCGGAGGCGCTGGCCGCCCTGCCGGAGGGGGAGGTTTTCACCGGCGTCGCGCCGTTGCAGACCGCGACGTCGCGCGAGGTGAGCTTTCTCGACAACCGGCGCTACCTGCCGGCACTGGCCGAGACAAAGGCGGGGGCGGTGATCCTGCACCCCGACCTCGCCGCGCGCGTGCCGGCGGGTACGCGCGCCCTGCCCACGCCGGAGCCCTATCTCGGCTGGGCGCGGGTGGCGGCCCTGTTCCACCCCGCGCCCCCGGCCAGCCCCGGCATCCACCCGATGGCCTTCGTGCATCCCGAGGCGGTGGTGGATGCCAGCGCGGAGATCGGCCCGTTCTGCGCCATCGGCGCGCGGGCGGAGATCGGCCCGCGCTGCCGGCTCGCCCCCGGAGCGGTGATCGGCGACGGGGTGGTGATGGGGGCTGATTGCCGGGTGGGGGCGAATGCCAGCATCAGCCACGCGCTGCTGGGCGCGCGGGTGTATATCTATCCGGGGGCGCGGATCGGCCAGGATGGGTTCGGTTTCGCCACGGGGCCGCAAGGCTTCGTCACCGTGCCGCAGCTCGGCCGGGTGATCATCGGCGACGACGTGGAAGTGGGCGCCAACACCGCGATCGATCGCGGATCGGCCCAGGACACGGTGATCGGTGCCGGCTCCCGCCTCGACAACATGGTCCAGATCGGGCACAACGTCCGCATGGGGCGGTGCTGCGTCATCGTCGCGCAGGCGGGCCTATCCGGCTCCGTCACACTGGAGGATTTCGTGGTCATAGCCGCGCAGGCCGGCATTGCCGGGCATTTCCGCGTCGGCGCAAAATCCCGTATCGGCGCCCAGGCCGGGGTGATGACCGACGTGCCCGCGGGGGCGGACTGGATCGGCAGTCCCGCCCAGCCGGTGCGCGAGACCTTCCGCCAGATCGCGATGCTGAAGCGCCTCGGCAAGGCCCGCCCGGCGGATCGCCCCAACGCAAGCGCGTCCGGCACGGGGCCGGAACGGCAGGCTGACCCGGACTGAGCGCGATGGACGGAACCACCCAACAGGCCCACGAAGCCGATACGGCGACCATCGATCCCGCGGATATGATGGGCACGCTCGACATGGCGGGCATCCTGAATGCCCTGCCGCACCGCTACCCGATGCTGATGATCGACCGGGTGGAGGACATGGTGCGCGACCGCTCGGCGGTGGGCATCAAGAACGTCACCGCCAACGAGCCGTTCTTCCAGGGCCATTTTCCCGGCAAGCCGGTGATGCCCGGCGTGCTGATCATCGAGAGCATGGCGCAGACCGCGGCCGCCCTGGTGGTGGCCTCGCTCGGCCCGGACGCGGCCGGCCAGCTCGTCTATTTCATGACGATCGAGAACGCCAAGTTCCGCCGCCCGGTGGTGCCGGGCGACCAGCTGCGCATCCACATCATGCGCGAGCGTCGGCGCGGCAATGTGTGGAAGTTCAGCGCGGTGGCGCGGGTGGACGGGGTGTCGGTGGCCGAGGCAACCTACGCCGCCATGATCGTCGACCGGCCGAACGCCGCCCCGCCGGGCGCGGCCTGACGGCGCGGTACAACCGGCGGAACCCCGCCGAAGCTTCCAGGGGAGCGGCATCGTTTGAGCTTCATCCATCCCACGGCGATCGTGGCCCATGGCGCCACGATCGGAACCGGCGTGCGCATCGGGCCGTGGTGCCAGGTCGGCGCCGATGTGGTCATCGAGGACGGCGCCCATCTCATCAGCCAGGTGGTGGTGGAAGGGCGCACGCGGCTGGGCGCCGGCGTGGTGCTGTTTCCCTTCTGCACCGTGGGCATGGCGCCGCAGGACCTGAAGTATAAAGGCGAGCCGACGGGCTGCGAGATCGGCCCGCGCACCCAGGTGCGCGAGCATGTCACCATCCATCGCGGCACGCCCAACGGGGTGGGCGTCACGCGGGTGGGGGCCGATTGCATGCTGATGGCCACCGCGCATGTCGCGCATGACTGCCAGCTGGGCAACAACGTCATCGTCGCCAACAACGCGGTGATGGGCGGGCATGTGGTGATCGGCGACGGCGCGATCATCGGCGGCGCCTCGGCGATCCATCAGTTCGTGCGCGTCGGCCGGGGGGCGATGATCGGCGGCATGGCCGGGGCGGCGGGCGACGTGATCCCGTTCGGCAGCGTGATGGGCCAGCGCAAGGGCGGGCTCGCCGGCATCAACATCATCGGCCTGCGCCGGCGCGGCTTCGACCGCGCGGCGATCCACCGCATCCGTGCGGCGGTGCGCGGCATCTTCCTGGGCGAGGGCGTGTTCGCCGACCGGCTGGCCGAGACGCGGGCGCTGTATGGCGACGACCCGATCGTCGCGGAAATCCTGCAGTTCATCGACCATGCCGGGCCGCGCGGCCTGATCCGCGCCGTGCTGTCCGCGCAGGACGATGACGATGACTGACCTCCTCTAACGATGACGGAGCGCGGGGCGCTCGGCATTCTCGCCGGCGGCGGCGGGTTTCCCGCGCGCGTCGCCGCCGCCGCCCGCGCGGCGGGGCGGGAGGTGTTCGTCATCGGCCTGGAAGGCCACGCCGATCCGCAATTCCTCGCGCAATACCCGCATGAGGTGGCGCGGGTGGGCGCGGCCGGCCGCATCCTGGAACTGCTGCGCGGACGCAACGTGCGCGACATCGTGCTGGTGGGCAGCGTGCGCCGGCCCTCGATGCTGGAGATGCGCCCCGATGCCACGGCGGTGCGCCTGCTGGCCCGCGCCGGGCGCCTGGCCATCGCCGGCGATGACGGGTTGCTGAAGCACATCGTCGCCACGCTCGGCGAACACGGGTTCCGGGTGCTGGGGGCGCATGAGGTGCTGACCGAGGCGCTGGGTCCGCGCGGCCTGCTGAGCCGGGCGGCGCCGGATGCCCAGGCGATGGCCGACATCACCCGCGGCATCGCCGTGGCCCGTGCGCTCGGCGTCGCCGATGTCGGCCAGGGCTGCGTGGTGCAGGATGGGCTGGTGCTCTGCGTGGAGGCGGTGGAGGGCACGGATGCCATGCTCGCCCGGGCCGGCGCGCTGGCCCGCCCCGGCCCGGGCGGGGTGCTGGTCAAGCTGGTCAAGCCCGGCCAGGAACGCCGCGCCGACCTGCCAACGGTCGGCCCGCAGACCGTGCGCAACGCCGCCGCCGCGGGGCTGCGGGGGATTGCATTCGAGGCCGGCGGTACCCTTCTCGCCGAGCGGGACCAGACGATCGCCGCCGCCGACGCGGCGCGGCTGTTCCTGCTCGGCTTCGACCCCGACCACCCGTTTCCGAAGGAGACCCAGCCATGACCGCCCGCTATCTGCACACCATGCTGCGCGTCGGCGACCTCGATCGCAGCGTGAAATTCTACACCGAGCTGTTCGGCATGAAGGAGCGGCGGCGCAACGACGTGCCGGACGGCAAATACACGCTGGCCTTCCTCGCTTTCGGCGACGACCCCGACGCGACCGAGCTGGAGCTGACGTATAACTATGGCGTCGAGAGCTACGAGATCGGCTCCGCCTTCGGCCATCTCGCCTTCAGCGCGCCGGATGTCGCGGCGCTGTGCGAGCAGCTGCGGGCGCGCGGCGCCAAGATCACCCGCGAGGCCGGCCCGGTGAAGTTCGGCACCACCATCATCGCCTTCGTCGAGGACCCGGACGGCTACAAGATCGAGCTGATCCAACGCGCCTGAATCCCATCACGGCGGCGGGCGGGCTGCTGCCCGTCCGCCGCACGCTGCGCATCGGCGTCACGGGCCTTGCCCGCGCCGGCAAGACGGCGCTGCTGACCTCGCTCGCCGCCAACCTGCTCGCCGAAGGGGCGGGGTTCGCCGCCCTGCCGGCTCTGCGCGCGGCCCTGCGC
>CAMFLK010000318.1 GCA_945957135.1 uncultured Rhodospirillales bacterium | reverse complement strand
GGCCACCTCGGCCGCGATGGCCCGGCGGCGGGCGCCGGTGCCGCGCGCCAGCCGGCCGAGCAGCGGCAGCCGCTCGAAGCCCGTCAGCCGGCGCATGGCCAGCGGCAGCGCCATGTTCTGCCGCGCCGTGAGATGCGGGTACAGCGCGTAGGACTGGAACACCATCGCCATGTCCCGCTCGGCGGCGCGCATGGCGGTGACATCCTGCCCGCCCAGCAGCACGCGCCCGGCATCGGGCTTCTCCAGCCCGGCGGCGATGCGCAGCAGGGTCGATTTGCCGCAGCCGGACGGGCCGACCAGGGCGACGAACTCCCCCGGCCCGGCCGCCAGCGCCACGCCGGACAGGATGGCCTGGCCGCCGAAACTCTTGCCGATGCCGTCCAGATGCAGCGCGGGCGTCACGCCGGCTGCTTCTTCCGGTAGATTTCATCGACCACCGGCTCGATGGTCAGCTCCCGGAACCCCTCCGGCCGGACGAAGCGGCTGGAGACGGTGCCGTCGGCCGCGAGCTCGTGCTCGATCACGCCGAGGAGGCGCTGGCCGCCCAGCTCCTCCTGGCTCTCGCCGCAGACGAAGGCGCCCGACGGCCCCCAGACATGGGCGGCGCGACCGAACCGGGTCTGGCGGTGGATATGCAGGTGACCGCTGGCGATCAGCCGCACGTCCGCGGCCCCGAGCAGGGCGAGCAGCCGGGCGCGCGGGGCGGGCGGCACGTTCCAGTAGCCGCGCGGCCCCTCGTCCGGCGACTCGATGAACAGCGGCTTGTGCAGGAACAGGGCGATGGGGGCGGAGGTGTCGAGCGCGCCTTCCAGCCAGGCGAACTGGCGCTCCTCCTCGGCATGGAAGGTGCCCAGCAGCATGGCGTTCAGCCCGATCAGCCGCCAGCCGTCGCGATCGCGCATCTGGCGGTCCGGCCCGGCATGGGCGCGCCAGGCGGCCAGGCGCGCGTCGTCAACCGGCTGGTCGGGGCGCAGCTCGGCGCGGTCGCCCACATCGTGGTTGCCGGGCACGGCCAGCAGCGGCGCGGACAGGCCCTCATGCCAGGCGGCGGCGAATTCCAGGTCGGCCACCTCGCCGGCGCCATCCATGGCGAGGTCGCCGGTGTTGACGAACAGGTCCGGCCGGTCGATCGCGGCGAGATGCTGGCGCAGCACCTCGGCATTGGCGGCGAACTGGCGGTGCCGCCCGGACAGATGGGTGTCGGAAAACTGCACGATGCGCATGGCGGCGCCTCCCGGGACGGCTGGGTGGCGGCGATATAGGCGGGCACCCGGGCAGCGGGCGTGAAACTTTGATGATCCCGGCCCTCGCCGGCCTTACCCATCTCGCGCGCCGGGCGGGCCGGCGGCGGCGCGCAAAACGATGACCCATACGGATCATGGCGAGGATTTGACCTCGGCGGGGCGGCTCGCGCACATTGGCCGCATGATCCTGCTGATCGACAACTACGACAGTTTCACCTTCAACCTCGTGCACTTCCTGGGCGACCTGGGGGCTCGGTGCGAGGTGTGGCGAAACGATTCGCTCAGCGTGGAGGAGGCCATCGCCCGCGCACCGGAAGCGATCGTGCTGTCGCCCGGCCCGTGCACGCCGAACGAGGCGGGCATCTGCCTGGACCTGATCCAGGCGGCGGCGGGGCGCATTCCCCTGCTGGGCGTGTGCCTCGGCCACCAGGCGATCGGCCAGGCCTTCGGCGGCGAGGTGATCCGCGCGCCGGTGCCGATGCACGGCAAGGTCAGCCCCGTGACGCATGACGGCAGCGATATCTTCGCCGGCATCCCCTCGCCCTTCGAGGCGACGCGCTACCACTCGCTGATCGTGCGCCGCGAGACCCTGCCGGAGGCGCTGGTGGAAACCGCCCGCACGGCGGACGGGCTGATCATGGGCCTGCGCCACCGCGCCCTGCCGGTGTTCGGCGTGCAGTTCCACCCGGAAAGCATCGCCAGCCAGCAAGGCCATGAAATCCTGCGAAACTTCCTGAACATCGCGCATGGCGTCAACACGCCGGCGCGGGCCGCCTGACCCTTCCACCATGAGCATCAATCTCAAGCCTGTGCTCGCCCGCCTCGCGCTGGGCGAGACGCTCAGCGAGGACGAGTCCGAGGCCGCCTTCGCCACCATCATGGCCGGCGAGGCCACGCCCGCGCAGATCGGCGCGATGGTGATGGCCATGCGCGTGCGGCGCGAGACGGTCGCCGAGATGGTCGGCGCGGTGCGGGCGATGCGCGCGCGCATGCTGCGGGTGGAGGCGCCCGGGGACGCGATGGACGTGTGCGGAACCGGCGGCGACGGGGTGGGCACGCTCAACGTCTCCACCGCCGTGACCTTCGTGCTCGCCGGGCTCGGCGTGCCCGTGGCCAAGCACGGCAACCGGGCGCTGTCCTCACGCACCGGGGGCGCGGACGTGCTGACGGCGCTGGGCGTGAACGTCGATGTTCCGCTCGACCGGCTGCCCGCCCTGCTGGTGCGCGCCGGCTGCGCCTTCCTCTACGCCCCCCGCCACCACGCCGCCCTGCGCCACGCCGCCGGGCCGCGGGTGGAGCTGGGCACCCGCACCATCTTCAACCTGCTGGGCCCGCTGGCCAATCCGGCGGAGGTGAAGCGCCAGCTGACCGGCGTGTTCGACCCCGGCTGGGCGCGGCCGATGGTGGAAACCCTCCAGCGCCTGGGCAGCGAGCGGGTGTGGCTGGTGCACGGCATGGGGCTCGACGAGCTGACCCTGGCCGGGGAGAACCGGGTGGTGGCGCTGGAGGATGGCGCGATCCGCGAATTCACCCTGGCGCCGGAGGAGGCCGGGCTGTCCCGCGCGCCGGTCTCCGCCATCGCCGGCGGCGAGCCGGCGGCCAACGCCGCCGCCCTGCTGGCGCTGCTGGAAGGCCAGGCCAGCGCCTATCGCGACACTGTGTTGCTCAACGCCGCCGCGGCCCTTGTGGTGGCGGCCCAGGTGAACGATCTGCGCGAAGGCGTGGCGCGCGCGGCAAAATCCATCGATGACGGCGCGGCGCTCGACTCCCTCGAAACCCTGCGACGCGAAACCGCCCCGGAACAGCCATGACCCCATCCCTCACCGACATCACGGTGCTCGACCGGATCTGCGCCGACACGCGAGCCGAGGTGGCGCGGCGCAAGGAGCGGGAGAGTATCGACGCGCTGCGCGGCCGCGTGTCGGACGCGCCGCCGGTGCGCAGCTTCATCAACGCGCTGACGGACGCCACCTGCGCCGGCCGCTTCGGCCTGATCGCCGAGATCAAGCGCGCCTCGCCCTCCGGCGGGCTGATCCGCCCGGACTGCTCGCCGCCCGACCTGGCCCGCGCCTACAAGGAAGGGGGTGCTGTGTGCCTGTCGGTGCTGACCGACGAGCTCTATTTCAAGGGCAGCCCCGCCGACCTCAAGGCGGCCCGCGCCGCCGTCGATCTGCCGGTGCTGCGCAAGGATTTCATGCTCGACCCCTGGCAGATCTACGAAAGCCGGGCGATGGGCGCGGATTGCGTTCTGCTGATCATGACCGTGCTGACCGACGAGACGGCGGTGGAGCTGGAAAACCTCGCCCGGGCGCTGGACATGTGCGTGCTGGCCGAGGTGCATGACGAGCAGGAGCTGGAGCGGGCGCTGGGGTTGCAGACCAAGCTGATCGGTATCAATAACCGCAATCTCAAGGACTTGCACACCAATATTCAGATAACGGAAACCCTCGCGCCGCTGGTGCCGCCCGACCGCGTGCTGGTGGGCGAGAGCGGGCTGCGCAGCCATGCCGACCTTCAGCGCATGGCCGCGGCGGGGGTGACGAACTTCCTGGTCGGCGAAAGCCTGCTGCGCCAGCCAGACGTGACCCAGGCCACCCGCAAGCTGCTGAACGGATGAGTGGGCTGACCCATTTCGACGCCGCCGGCAACGCCGCCATGGTGGATGTCGGCGCCAAGCCCGTGACCGATCGCGAGGCCAGCGCCCGGGCGCGGGTGGTGATGCGGCCGGAGACGCTGGCGGTGATCCGTGCCGGCACCGCCGCCAAGGGCGACGTGCTCGGGGTGGCGCGCATCGCCGGCATCATGGCGGCCAAGCGCACCGCCGAGCTGATCCCGCTGTGCCACCCCCTGCCCGTCACCTCCGTGCGGGTGGAGCTGGAGCCCGCCGAGCCGGACGCGGTGGAGATTCGCGCCACCGTGCGCACCAGCGGGCGCACCGGGGTGGAGATGGAGGCGCTGACCGCCGCCTCGGTGGCCGCCCTCACGGTGTACGACATGTGCAAGGCGATCGACCGGGGCATGCGCGTGGACGGGCTGCGGGTGGTGGCCAAGTCCGGCGGCAAGTCCGGTGATTTCATTGCCGAATAGGCCATGATCAGCGTCGAGGAAGCCCGCGCCCGCATCCTGGCGCCGCTGCGCCCCACCGGGGCGGAGACGGTGGCGCTGGCCGAGGCCTGGGGGCGGGTGACGGCCGCACCCGTGCTCGCCCGCCTGACCCAGCCGCCGGCCGACATATCGGCGATGGACGGCTACGCCCTGCGCGCCGCGGATGGCGGGCCGGGGGCGGCGCTGCGCGTGGTGGGCAGCGCGCCGGCGGGGCATCCGTGGCCGGGCACGCTGGGGCCGGG
>CAMFLK010000317.1 GCA_945957135.1 uncultured Rhodospirillales bacterium | reverse complement strand
TCTGGGGCCTGAGGCCCCCGCCGCGACCTCTTGTCGCGGCAAGGGGTCGAGGGGCGGCGCCCCTCGCCTTGCCTTTCTTCCTTCGCGATCCAGGGCCGAAATCCCTGGCCTTCCTTCACCGCCGCAGCTCCATCTGGATCGGCCCCTCACGCCGCCCATGCGTGAACTGGTCCACCATCGCATTCCCGCTGTTCATCAGGTCTTCGGCCTTCCCGGTCCAGATGATGCGGCCGTGGTGGATCATGGCGGCGTGGTCGCCGATGCGGCGGGCGCTGGCCATGTCGTGGGTGATGGCGATGGCGGTGCTGCCGAGTCGGCGGACGCAGTCGCTGATCAGCCCGTCGATCACCGCGCCCATGATCGGGTCGAGGCCGGTGGTGGGTTCGTCGAAGAACAGCATGTCCGGCCGGGCGGCGATGGCGCGGGCGAGGGCCACGCGTTTCTGCATGCCGCCCGAGAGTTCGGCGGGCGAGAGCAGGCCGACGGAGGGGGCGAGGCCGACCTGGGCCAGCACCTCGTCGGCCTTGGCCAGGGCGGCGCGGCGGTTGGCGCCGCGTTGGGCGAGCAGGGTGAAGGCGACGTTCTCGGCCACGCTGATGCTGTCGAACAGGGCGCCGTTCTGGAACAGCATGCCGATGCGGGTGCGCACGGCCTCGCGCGGGCCGCGTTCCATGGCCAGCAGGTCCTGGCCGTCGATTTCGATGCGCCCGGCATCGGGTTCGATCAGGCCGAGGATGCATTTCAGCAGCACGGATTTGCCCGAGCCGGAGCCGCCGATCACCACGGTGGAGGTGTGGGGCATCACGTCGAGGTCGATGCCGTCGAGCACCAGCTTGTCGCCGAAGGATTTGGTGAGTCCGCGAATGCGGATTTTCGGCGTGTCGGTCATCGCGCGAAGAACAGCTCGGTCAGCACGTAGTCGAAGGCGAGGATGAGCACGGAGGCGGCGACCACGGCGGAGGTGGTGGCCGCGCCCACGCCCTGCGCGCCGCCCTTGCTGCGATAGCCGTGGAAGCAGCCCAGCAGCGTGATCAGCAGGCCGAACACCGCGGCTTTCGCCAGGCCCGAGAGCACGTCCTGCGTCTGCATGAACTGCACGGTGTTGGCGAGATAGATTTTCGGATTGTAGCCCAGTTTCAGCGTGGCGATGATGAAGCCGCCGAGCACGCCGAGGATGTCCGCCACCACCACCAGCAGCGGCATCGCCAGCACGCCGGCGAGCAGGCGGGGGGCGACGAGGTATTTCATCGGGTTGGTGGCGAGCGTGGTCAGCGCGTCGATCTGGTCGGTCACCCGCATGGTGCCGATCTCGGCGGCCATCGCCGCGCCCACCCGCCCGGCCACCATCAGCCCGGCCAGCACCGGGCCGAGTTCGCGGGTGACGGACAGCACCACCAGGCTCGCCACCGCGCCCTCGGCGGAGAAGCGGGCGAGGCCGGTGGAGGATTGCAGCGCCAGCACCATGCCGGTGAACACCGCGGTCAGCGCCACCACCGGCAGGCTGAAATAGGCGATCTCGATGAAGGCGCGCAGGAAGTTGCGCAGGTAGAAGGGCGGCCGCACCACATGCGACAGGCCTTGCGCCCCGAACAGGGTGAGCTGCCCGGTGCCCCGGCAGACGGCGAGCAGCCCCCGCCCCAGGAGCGCCACCCAGTCCAGCACGCGATTCACCCGGGATAGACCCGCGCCAGCCGCGTCCCCAGCGAGGTGAGGATTTCATAGCCGTTGGTGCCGGAAGCCGCCGCGAGATCGTCCGGCGTCGCGTGCGGGCCGATCAGCTCCAGCCAGTCGCCCGGCGCCAGGCGCGGGTGATCGGTGACGTCGTAGGTCGTCAGGTCCATGGAGACACGGCCTACCAGCGGCACGGGGGCGCCGTCAAAGCGGGCCGGGGTTCCGCTGGGCATGCCGCGCCGCCAGCCATCGGCGTAGCCCAGGCACACCGTGGCGACGCGGCTGGCGCGGGGCGCGGTCCATAGGCCGTTATAGCCCACCGTCTCGCCCTGCTTCACGTCGCGGATCTGCAGCACCCGGGCCAGCAGGCGCACCACCGGGGCCATCGGGTTGGGCCGGCCCGGGATGGGGTTGATGCCATACATCGCGGCGCCAGGGCGGGCGAGGTCGGAGGCGTAGCCCTCGCCCAGGAACAGGCCGGAGGAGTTGGCGAAGCTGCGCGGGGCCGTCGGCAGCCCGGCGCAGGCGGCGGCGAAGCGGCGGCGCTGGGTTTCGTTGATCGGGTCGTCCGGAATTTCGGAGGAGACCAGATGCGTCATGATGTAGCGCAGATGCACGCCGTCCAGCCGGCCGTGATCGTGCTGGAGCAGGGCGAGGTCGCGCGCGTCCAGCCCCAGCCGGTGCATGCCGGTATCGACATGCAGCAGCGCGGTCAGCGTGCGGTTCAGCCGCCGCGCCAGCCCGGCCCAGCGCGCGATCTCCTCGAGCGAGCCGAGCACCGGCTCGATGCCCTCGGCGGCGTAGGTCTCCTCCGCGCCCGGCGGCATGGTGTTCAGCGCGGCGATCATCGCGCCGGGCAGCAGGGGGCGCAGGGCGAGCGCCTCGTCCAGATGGGCCACGAAGAAATGCCGGCAGCCCTGGGCGTGCAGATGCGCCGCCACTTTCCCCGCCCCCAGCCCGTAGGCATCGGCCTTCACCACGCCGGCGACCGGGCCGGAGGGATGGCGGGCGGAGAGCGTCGCGTAGTTGGCGGCCAGGGCCTTCAGGCTGATCTCGACGACGGCGCCTTCAGTGCCGGCCAAGATCAATGACCATCATCGTGGTGCAGGTCGAGATCGGCGTAGCGGGTGAACTCGCCCTCGAAGAACAGGTCGATCTTGCCGGTGGGGCCGTGGCGCTGCTTCTCGATCAGCAGCTCGGCGCGGTTGTGGACCTGTTCCATGTCGCGCTGCCACTTGTCCACCGCGGCGTGGAACTTCTCGTCGTTGTCGAAGGCGAGCTGCTTCGGCGCGCGCTGCTGGAGGTAGTATTCGTCGCGGTAGATGAACATCACCACGTCGGCATCCTGCTCGATGCTGCCGGATTCACGCAGGTCCGACAGCATCGGCCGCTTGTCCTCCCGGCTTTCCACCGCGCGCGACAGCTGGGACAGCGCCAGCACCGGCAGGTCGAGCTCCTTGGCCAGCGCCTTCAGCCCCTGGGTGATCTGGCTGATCTCCTGCACCCGGTTCTCCTGGCGCGTGCCGGCGGCCGGGCGCATCAGCTGCAGATAGTCCACCACGATCAGCGCCAGCCCCTTGGTGCGCTTGAGGCGCCGGCAGCGGGTGCGCATGGCCGAGAGCGTGATGGCCGGGGTGTCGTCGATATGCAGCGGCAGCGAGCCGATCTCGCGGCTCACCTGCACGAAGCGGTCGAAATCCTTCTGCGCGATGTCGCCACGGCGGATGCGGTCGCCGGAAATCCGCGCCTCCTCCGACAGCAGTCGGGTGGCGAGCTGCTCGGCGCTCATTTCCAGCGAGAAGATGGCGACGGAGGCCTTCGGCACCGCCTGCGGGTCCTGCTGCCGCGCCTCGTCCATCAGGGCACGGGCCGCGCCGAAGGCGATCTTGGTGGCCAGCGCGGTCTTGCCCATGCCCGGCCGGCCGGCGAGGATCAGCAGGTCGGACGGGTGCATGCCGCCGGTTTTCTTGTCCAGGTCGCGCAAGCCGGTGGACAGGCCGGACACGCCGCCCGAGCGCTGGTACGCCCGCTCCGCCACCTCGATGGCGCCGGTCAGCGCGCGTTCGAAACTGACGAACCCGCCATCGTGGTTGCCCTTGGCGGCGAGGTCGAACAGCGACTGCTCGGCCGCCTCCATCTGCCCGGCGGCATCCAGCTCCGGCTCGGCGCCGAAGGCGTTGTTCACCACGGTCTCGCCGATATCGATCAGCTGGCGCCGCAGCCAGGCATCGTGCACCGCCCGGCCATACTCCCCGGCATTGATGATGCCGACCATGGCGGCCAGCAGCTGGGCGAGATAGGCGGTGCCGCCCACCTCGTCCAACACGCCGGAATGCTCGAACTCCGCCTTCAGCATCACCGCGTCCGCCAGCTGCCCCTGCTCCAGCCGCCGCGCGATGGACTGGAAGATGCGGCCGTGAATCGGATCGGCGAAATGCTCCGGCAGCAGAAACTCGCTGACCCGCTCATACGCCTTGTTGTTGGCCAGCAGCGCCCCGAGCAACGCCTGCTCCGCCCGCAGATTGGTGGGCGGCAGGCGCTGGGACAGGCCGAGCAACCCGTCGGACCCCAGGGAGTCCGGGTTCAGGCCAAAACGCGAGGGGGGTGAATCGATGGTGTTCATGAGGTCCCCACCATACGCCCCCGGGGGGGCCGGACCAAAGCCGCAAACAGCGTGAAACAGCGTGGGAGAGGCTGTGGATAGCTGTGGATAGCGGGGGTGGAAGGAAGGGACGGAAGGGTCTTCTTTTTCTGAAGAAGAAGAAGCAAAAAGACTTTTATCCGTTGGGGTGCGTACGTGCGGCGACGCCTCGGGAACTTGTCCCAAGGAAAAACATGTCTCGGCCGTGACGGCGGCCGGCGGTCATCCGGTCTTTTCCCAGTCGTCGTAACCGCCATTCCAGCTCCGCTTGGGGATTTGCAGGC
>CAMFLK010000316.1 GCA_945957135.1 uncultured Rhodospirillales bacterium | reverse complement strand
GCCGCAGAGGCTGGGGCAGGTGCCGCTTCCGGCTGCGGGGCAGGGGCGGCGGCCGGCTTCGGCGCGGCGCCGGCGGCGGGCACCGCCTCGCCCGGCTCCACCAGCACGGCGATCGGATCGTTCACCTTCACGCCCGCCGTGCCGTCGGCGACGAGGATGCGGCCGAGCACGCCCTCGTCCACCGCCTCCACTTCCATCGTCGCCTTGTCGGTCTCGATCTCGGCGATCACGTCGCCGGCCTTGACCGTCTCGCCCTCCTTCTTCAGCCAGCGCGCCAGCGTGCCCTCGGTCATCGTCGGGCTCAGCGCGGGCATCAGGATATTGGTGGACATGGCGGACGTTTCCCCTTGTTCGTGCCCGGCGGGTTCAGACGATCTTGCGGACCGCCTCGACCACCCAATCGGGCTGCGGCAGCGCCAGTTTTTCGAGGTTCGCGGCATAGGGCAAGGGCACGTCCACGCCGTGCACCCGCACCGGCGGCGCGTCCAGCCAGTCGAAGCAGTGCTCCACCACTTGCATCGCCACCTCGGCGCCGATGCCGGCGAAGGGCCAGCCCTCCTCCACGCTCACCAGCCGGTTGGTCTTCTTCACGCTGGCCACGATGGTCTCCGTGTCCAGCGGCCGCAGGCTGCGCAGGTTGATCACCTCGGCGCTGATGCCCTGCTCGGCCAGCAGCTCCGCCGCCTTCATCGCGACACCGACCATGATGGAGAAGGCGACGATGGTGACGTGCTCGCCCGCGCGCTCCACCTTGGCCTTGCCGATCGGCAGGATGAAGTCCGGGTCGGTCGGCGCCTCGAAGGTGTGGCCGTAGAGAATCTCGTTCTCCAGGAACACCACCGGGTTGGGGTCGCGGATCGCCGCGCGCAGCAGCCCCTTGGCATCGGCGGACGACCACGGCGCCAGCACCTTCAGGCCGGGGCAATGCGCGTACCAGCTGGCATAGCACTGGCTGTGCTGGGCGGCGACGCGGCTGGCCGCGCCGTTGGGGCCGCGGAACACGATGGGGCAGCCCATCTGGCCGCCGGACATGTACAGCGTCTTGGCCGCGGAGTTGATGATCTGGTCCATCGCCTGCATGGCGAAGTTGAAGGTCATGAACTCCACGATCGGCCGCAGCCCGTTCATCGCGGCCCCCACGGCCATGCCGGTGAAGCCGTGCTCGGTGATCGGCGTGTCGATCACCCGCTTCGGGCCGAACTCCTCCAGCAGCCCCTGGCTGATCTTGTAGGCGCCCTGGTATTCCGCGACCTCCTCGCCGAGCAGGAACACCCGGTCGTCGGCGCGCAGCTCGGCGGCCATGGCGTCGCGCAGCGCCTCGCGCACGGTGATCGGCGCCACCGCGCCCCAATCCTTCTCGGGCGCGCTGGTGTCGGCCTTCGGCGCATGGACGGCGGGCGCGGCGGCCGGGGCGGGCTTGGCCTCCGGCGCGGGGGCGGGGGGTGCCTTAGCAGCTGGGGCGGCGGCCGGCGCGGCGCCGGCATCCTCGCCATTGGCGGCCAGCACGGCGATGGGCGTGTTCACCGCCACCCCCTCGGTGCCCTCGGCGACCAGGATGCGGGCGAGCTTGCCCTCGTCCACCGCCTCCACCTCCATCGTCGCCTTGTCGGTCTCGATCTCCGCGATCACGTCGCCGGCGCGGATGTCGTCGCCCTCGGCCTTCAGCCATTTGGCGAGCTTGCCCTCGGTCATGGTGGGCGACAGCGCCGGCATCAGAATCTCGGTCGGCATGGAATCAGCCCTCCAGCAGCACGTCGGTATAGAGGTCGGCGAGCTCCGGCTCGGCGCTGGTCTGGGCGAAATCCGCCGCCTCCTGCACCACGCGCTTCACCGCGTCGTCGATCTCCTTCAGCGCCGCCTCCTCCACGCCCAGGCTTTCCAGGTGCTTGCGCGCGGCATCGATGCAGTCGTGCTCGGTGCGCATCTTCTGCACCTCGTCGCGCGAGCGGTAGCGGCCGGGGTCGGACATGGAATGGCCGCGATAGCGGTAGGTCTGCACCTCCAGCAGGTACGGCCCGTTGCCGGCGCGGCAATGCGCGACGGCGATGTCCGCCGCCGCCTTCACCGCCTCCACGTCCATGCCGTCCACCTGCGCGCCGGGAATGCCCCAGGGCGCGCCGTTCTGCGACAAATTGTGGCTGGCCGTGGCGCGGGCGACGGAGGTGCCCATGCCGTAGCGGTTGTTCTCGATGACGAAGATGCAGGGCAGCTTGAGCAGGGCGGCGAGGTTGAAGCTCTCGAACACCTGGCCCTGGTTGGAGGCGCCGTCGCCGAAATAGGTCACGGCCACCCGGTCGTTGCCGCGATACCAGTTGCTGAAGGCCAGGCCGGCGCCGAGGCTGACCTGGGCGCCGACGATGCCATGGCCGCCGAAGAAGTTCTTCTCCTTGCTGAACATGTGCATGGAACCGCCCTTGCCGCGCGAATAGCCGGTGGCGCGGCCGGTCAGCTCCGCCATCACGCCGCGCGCCTCCATGCCCGTGGCCAGCATGTGCCCGTGGTCGCGATAGGAGGTGATGATCTGGTCGCCCTTGCCCAGCGCCATCTGGATGCCCACCACCACGGCTTCCTGGCCGATATACAGATGGCAGAACCCGCCGATCAGCCCCATGCCATAGAGCTGGCCGGCCCGCTCCTCGAAGCGGCGGATCAGCACCATGTCGTGATAGGCGTGCAGCAGCTCGTCTTTCGTCAGCCCGGTATTGGTCAGGCGTTTGGGCGCCGGGTCCGTCTTGCCGGCCTTCGCCGAGGCGGCGGCCGGCTTGGCCCGCTTGCTGCTGTCCGCTTTCGCCATGGGAACCCCGCTGCCCGTTCCTGTCCGTTCCGGGTGCAGAGGTAGCCGTCGCGCGGGGATTGGGCAAGCGGCGCCATTCCGGAAAACCGTTGTTGTGCAATGCAATAGAGGCGAAACGCGCCGCGTTTCGTCAACGGCGCGGGCGGCGATACATTCTTGCGGCGAAACCGCGCACAACGCAGCGAGATTGCCGGGGCAGGGAGCGGATGGCGGGCGGCCGGGTTCTCCGCCAGCCTCCCCGCATGACCGATCCGACCCCTCTCCGACGCCTCGTGTGGTCCAACCTCGCCGCCCAGGCCGCCGACCAGGTGGCGCTGGCGGCGACCCCGCTGCTGGCGGTGTTCGCGCTGGGCGCCGGGGCGGGGCAGACCGCGCTGCTCGCCGCGGCGCAGACGCTGCCCTTCCTGCTGCTGTCGCTGCCCGCCGGCGTGCTGGCCGACCGCATGGGCAAGCGGCGGCTGATGGCCGGGGCGGAGCTGGTGCGGGCGGTGGCGCTGCTGGTGGTGCCGGCGCTGGCCTGGGCGGGAGCGCTGTCCTTCGCCGCCCTCGCGCTGCTCGGCGCGGTGGCGGCGGTGGGCACGGTGATGTTCAGCGTCGCCGCCCCCGCTTTGGTGCCCAGCCTGGTGCCGCGCGAGCGCCTGGCCTCCGCCAACACCCAGCTGGAACTGGTGCGCAGCCTAGCCTTCGCCGCCGGGCCGGCGGCGGCCGGCGCGGTGGTCTCCGCCTTCGGCGGCGCGCCGGCCTTCGTGCTGGCCGCCGTGATCTCGCTCGCCGCCGTGCTGCTGCTGGCCGGACTGCCGGAACCGAAGGTGACCCCGAGCGGCCGCCGTCCTCTCGCCGAACTGGCGGAAGGGCTGGGCTTCGTGCGCGGCCACGCCCTGCTGCGGCCCATCGTGCTGACCGCTGTGGTGTGGAGCATCGGCTGGTTCGTGCTGCAGGCAGTGTACGTGCCCTACGCCGTCACCCGGCTGGGCCTCAGCGCCGCCTGGATCGGCATCACCCTCGCCGCCTACGGCGTGGGCATGGTCGCCGGCGCGATGGTGGCCCCCGCCCTGGCCCGGCACCTGCCCTTCGGCCGGCTGGTGCTGCTCGGCCCCGCCGTCTCCGTCGCCGCCTCGGCCGCCATGCTCGCCAGCCTCACCTTGGCCGGCCCGCCGCTGCCGCTGCTCGCCTTCTTCCTGTTCGGCGCCGGCCCGATCGTCTGGACCATCTCGCAAACCACGCTGCGCCAGGCCGTGACCCCACCCCACCTGCTCGGCCGCGCCTCCGCCGTGATGATGACCATGACCTTCGGCGCCCGCCCGCTGGGCGCCGCGATTGGCGGCACCATCGCCAGCCTGTCCGGCCTGGAAGCCACGCTGGCCCTCTCCACCCTGTTCTTCGCGGCCCAGGTATTGGTGCTGCTGAACTCGCCGGTGCCGGGGCTGCGGGCGCTGCCGAAGGCGGCGTAGGGAGGAAGAAAGCGCTTCTTTCTTGAAAGAAAGAAGCAAAGAACTTTTTCTATTTGGCTGCGCCGTGGCTTCTTCTTTCATACTCCCCGTCCAATACCGTCATGGACGGGCTTGACCCGCCCATCCACGGCGTGACGTGCCGCCGGCTGCGCCAGGTATCTGCCGACAGTGCCAGAATAGGTGATTAACAAAAATTTACAAAGAAAGTCGCATTTTTCGGTTGCGACAGCAAAATTCACTGGCTATACGTTCCGTCAGACATTTGTGTTCAACACATGCAGGAGACCCGAATGCCCCGCCCCAGCCCCTTCACCCAGATCGTGCAGATGCTCTCTGCCCTGCTGGGTGGGGTGTGGGG
>CAMFLK010000315.1 GCA_945957135.1 uncultured Rhodospirillales bacterium | reverse complement strand
GGGCGCTGCCCCTGGACCCCGCTGGGGCCTCAGGCCCCAGACCCCATTCGTTTGGTATGGTACAAGCTGTCCGGGCTCCCTGGCGAAGCCAATAATTCTGTTGCCACCAAAGACGATGGGGCCTTCGGCCCAAAGAATAGTAGCGGGGTCTGGGGCCTGAGGCCCCAGCGGGTCCAGGGCAGAGCCCTGGCCTTCCTTCCTCTCGGAGCCCCCACCTAGATGCACCTCGAACAAGCCATCGCCGCCCTGCGGTTCGAGCCGTTGCTCCCGCTCTGGCTGCTCGTCGCGTTGACCGCGTTGGCCGCGGTCGCGGTGGCCGTCGCGGTGTGGCGGCGGGCGCGGGGGGTGGTGTGGCGGGGGTTTGCCTTCGCGGTGCTGGTGTTGTGGCTGGCGGGGCCGCGGCTGGTGGAGGAGACGCGGCAGACCTTGCCGGATATCGGGCTGCTGGTGATCGACCAGTCGGCCAGCATGGCGGTGGGAGACCGGGCGGCGCTGGCGGAGGCGGCGCGGCGGCGGATCGAGGCGCAGGCGGGGGCGCTGCCCGATCTGGAGTTGCGCACCATCACGGTGCCGGAGGCGGGCAGCGACGGGACGAAGCTGTTCACGGCGGTGGAGCGGGCGCTGGCGGATATTCCCCGCGCCCGGCTGGCCGGCATCGTGGCGGTGACGGACGGGCAGATTCACGACATTCCCGCGAACGGCTACGGCGCGCCCTTGCAAGTGCTGCTGGCCGGGCGGGGCGAGGAGACGGACCGGCGCATCCGGCTGATCGAGCAGCCGGGTTACGGCATCGTCGGCAAGTCCGTCACGTTGCGGCTGGCGATCGAGGATTTGGGCTTGCCGCAGAACGGGCTGGCCTTTGGCGCGGCGGCCCAGCTGACCATCCGCCGCGATGGCGAGGCGCCGGTGGTGGAGCGCGTGCCGGTGGGGGTGGAGCACGCGGTGGAGGTGCCGATCACCCGCGGTGGCCCGACGGTGGTGGAGCTGACGGCGAGCCCGCTGCCGGGCGAGGTCAGCCAGATCAACAACAAGGCCGTCGTCACCATCAACGGGGTGCGCGACCGGCTGCGGGTGCTGCTGGTTTCCGGCGAGCCGCATCCGGGCGAGCGCACCTGGCGGCGGCTGCTGAAGGCCGATCCGGCGGTTGATCTGGTCCATTTCACCATCCTGCGCCCACCGGAGAAAGACGACCTGACGCCGCTGAACGAGCTGGCGCTGATCGCCTTTCCGGTGCGCGAGCTGTTCCAGGTGAAGATCAAGGAGTTCGACCTGATCATCCTGGACCGGTTCCAGAATCGCGGCGTGTTGCCGCCGCTCTATCTGCGCAACATCGCCAATTACGTGCGCGATGGCGGGGCGCTGCTGATGAGCGTGGGGCCGGAATTCGCCTCGCCCAACTCGCTCTCCGCCACGCCGATCGGCAGCGTGCTGCCGGCCGCCCCCGCCTCGCTGTCCGGCACCTTGGGCGGGGGCGTGGTGGAGGCGCCGTTCCGCCCGGAGGTGACGGCGCTGGGCGCTCGCCACCCCGTCACCGCCGGCCTGCCCGGCTGGCGGCCGGGGGCGGCGCCGGATTGGGGCAACTGGTATCGGCGCGTGACCCCGACCGGCGTGCATGGCGACGTGCTGATGCAGGCGGACGGCAATTCGCCGCTGCTGGTGCTGGACCATGTGGGCGAGGGGCGGGTGGCGCTGCTGCTGTCCGACCATATCTGGCTGTGGTCACGCGGCCACCAGGGTGGTGGGCCGCAGGCCGAGTTGCTGCGGCGGGTGGCGCATTGGCTGATGAAGGAGCCGGAGCTGGAGGAGAACGCGCTGACCGCCCAGGTCGCCAACGGCCAGTTGCAGGTGGAGCGGCGCAGCACCGACGACGCGGCCCCCGCGCCGGTCACCGTGACCGATCCGGACGGGGCGACCAGCGCCCTGAAGCTGACCGTCGCCAGCCCCGGGCGGGCGACGGGCGCGCTGCCAGCGGGGCGGCCGGGCGTGTGGCAGGTGACGGATGGCGCGCGCACCGCCTACGCGGCGGCGGGGGCGGCCAATCCGCCGGAGATCGCCGACCTGCGTGCCACCGCCAGCCTGCTCAACCCGCTGGTGCGGGCGGGCGGCGGCAGCGTGCATTGGCTGGACCCGGCCGGCGCGCCGGCGCTGCGCCGCACGGAGGTGGGGCGCGAGGCGGCGGGCAGTTCCTGGATCGGATTGCAGCGGCGGCATGATCATATCGTGACAGGCATCGCCGCCACGCCGCTGCTGCCGCCCTGGCTGGCGCTGCCGCTGATGCTGGGCTTCGCGGTGCTGGCCTGGCGGCGGGAGGGCGCCTAGTCCTCAGGCGGCGTCTCGAGCTTGGCCCCGTCGAGCACCGTGGCGAGCTTGTGCGCGCGCTGCTCTTCCGCTGTGCGCTCGGCGCGGGTGCGGCCGAAGCGGGCGCGGTTTTCCTCGGCCTGCCGGTCGGCCGCTTCGCGCGCCAGCCGCTTGCGCGCCTGGCGGAGGTTGACGATCTCGCCCATCCCGCCATCCTGCGCTCCGGTTCGTCGCTGCGGCAAGGGAGTTGCGCCATGGGGAGTTTCATCACGCTGACCGCCCAGGATGGGCACAGCCTGTCGGCCTGGCAGGACGGTCCCGCGGACGCCACGCACGGGCTGGTGGTGGTTCAGGAAATCTTCGGCGTGAACAGCCACATGCGCGATGTCTGCGCCCGCTTCGCCGCCGCCGGCTACGCGGTGATCGCGCCGGCGCTGTTCGACCGGGCCGAGCGTGGGGTGGAGTTGGGCTACACTGCCGATGACGTGGCGCGCGGGCGCGACCTGCGCGGCCTGGTGGGCGACAGCGCGGTGATACTGGACGTGGAGGCCGCGGCCCAAGCCATGAAGGGCAAGAAGCTCGGCATCGTCGGCTATTGCTGGGGCGGCACCATCGCCTGGTGGGGCGCCACGCGCAGCCGCAGCTTCCGCGCCGCCTGCGGCTGGTATGGCGGCGGTATCGCCGGCACCCGCACGGAGGTGCCGCACTGCCCGGTGGAGCTGCATTTCGGCGAGAAGGACAGCGGCATTCCCCTGCACGACGTGCAGATGATCCGCGAGGCGCAGCCGCAGGTGGAGATCTTCATCTATCCCGGCGCCCAGCACGGTTTCGGCTGCGACGACCGCGCCAGCTTCAGCCCGAAGGACGCGGCGCTGGCGCAGAGCCGCACGCTGGCCTTCTTCGCCAAGCACCTGGCCTGACGCCATGCTGCAACCGCCGCCGGCCGTGCCGGGCATGCGCGAGGAGGAGGTGGACACTCCCGCGCTGCTGATCGATCTCGACGCCTTCGAGTTCAACCTGGACACCATGGCGGCGCTGGTGGCCGACGGCGGCGCGAAGCTGCGGGCGCACGCCAAGACCCACAAATCGCCGGTGGTCGCCCACCGGCAGATCGCGCGTGGGGCGGTGGGCCAGTGCGTGCAGAAGGTGGCGGAGGCCGAGGCGCTGGCCTGGGGCGGGGTGCGCGACATCCTGGTCAGCAACCAGGTGGTGGGTGCGTCCAAGCTCGCGCGGCTGGCGGCGCTGGCGCATATCGCGGAGATCGCCGTCTGCGCCGACGACCCCGTGCATGTCGAGGCCATCGCCGCGGCGGCGCGCGATGCCGGGGTGGTGCTGCGCGTGCTGGTGGAGATCGACGTGGGCGGCGGGCGCTGCGGCGTGGCGCCCGGCGGTGCCGCCGTGGAACTGGCCCAGCGCATCGCCGCCAGCCCGCATCTGCGCTTCGGCGGGTTGCAGGCCTATCACGGCCGCGCCCAGCACCTGCGCACGCCGGAGCAGCGGCATTTCGCCATCGCCGCGGCGGTGGACGATACGCGCCGGACGGTGGACATGCTGCGCCAGCAGGGGCTGGACTGCGCCATCGTCGGCGGCGCCGGCACCGGCACGTTCGAGCTGGAGGCGCGCTCCGGCGTGTTCACGGAGTTGCAGGCCGGCAGCTATTGTTTCATGGACGCCGACTACGCCCGCAACCTCGACGCCGCCGGCCGGCCGGTGACCACCTTCCGTCACGCGCTGTTCCTGCTCGCCACGGTGATCAGCGCGACGCGGCCGGGCCTCGCGGTGCTCGATGCCGGGCACAAGGCGGTGGCGATCGATTCCGGCATGCCCGTGGTGTGGGGGCGCGAGGACATCCGCTACGTCAGCGCCTCGGACGAGCACGGCAAGCTGGAACTGGCGGAGGGCGCGACCCTGCCGATCGGCCAGAAGCTGCGCCTGGTGCCCGGCCATTGCGACCCGACGGTGGCCCGTCACGACTGGTATGTGGGCGTGCGCGGCGGCCGGGTGGAGTGCCTGTGGCCGATCACCGCGCGCGGCGGGCTGCACTGATCGCTCCTTCGCTTTGATGATTGTGCTTGCGTTGCAGGAGACGGCGTCAAGGCTCGCTTCGCTCAAGGGCCTTGACCCCGTCCCCCACAACGAAGCCCGGGCCACGCAGGCAAAGCCTGCGGGACATGCGAAGAAGGGATGAAAGCGAGCCCTTTCCCGTTTCTTTGTTTGGCTGAAAAGGGCCGTTTCTTTGCCCCGGCCTGAGCATCGCAAGGCGCCGCGCGCAGGTGTCGTCCTGTCTCTTATACACATCTCCGAGCCCACGAGACGGACTCCTATCTCG
>CAMFLK010000314.1 GCA_945957135.1 uncultured Rhodospirillales bacterium | reverse complement strand
TCATTCCCGAGGCGATCGTGCGTGGACATGCTCCAACCGCCGGCGGCACGTCACGCCGTGGATGGACGGGTCAAGCCCGTCCATGACGGTATTGGGTGGGGAGTTTGGAAGAACAAGCCACGGCGCAGCCAAACATCAAAAAGTTTTTTGGTTCTTTTTTTCAAAAAAGAACCGCTTCCTTTCTTCCTCCCTACCCCGCCCGCGCGCTGGCGATGAGTTCCATCATCCAGTCGATCATCAGGTCCAGCACCGCGTCCGCGCTGTCCGCTGTGGCGGCGCGGCGGAAGGCGGTGGCGGTGCCGGTGCGGAAGCCGGGGTTGGTCAGCAGCAGCAGGTTGAAGAAGCTGTCCACCCAGGTGGGGAAGTCGGCGGGGCCGACGGTGGCTTCGGTGGTGGCCACGCGGCGGCGCAGTGCGGTGCTGGCGTGGGTGTCGAGGAAGGCGTCCACCAGGGGGCCGGCGTTGAAGCGGATGTTCGCCAGGGTGGTGGCGAGGGGGGCGCGCAGTGTGGGGTCGTCGCGCTGCACGGCGTCGGTCAGGGTGCGCAGGGCGAGATGGTCGAGCCGGTAGGCGAGCGACAGCACCTGGGCGGCACTGATGGCGCGCTGGGTGAACTCGGCATCCTCCAGCCGTTCGGCCAGCGCGATGCAGCCGGGCAGGAAGGTGCCGGCCTGGTCGGGGCGGTGGCGGTCCAGCACCATGTCGGGCCAGGCCATGTGGGGGATCAGCCGGTAGGTGCCGGAGTCGGTGCGCAGCGTGGCGCGGCTGTCGGCGATGATGGTTTCGGCGAGGGAGAGGTAGGCGTCGAGCGCGCCGGGCGGCGGGGCCTGCACATGCAGCAGCAGGTGGAAGCCGACATAGAGCAGCGACTGGTGGAACCAGGCCGGGCCGTCGCGGTGCAGGGCTTGCAGCACCTCCATCACCGCGGCGGGAGCGTGGGCGCCGAGCAGCACCAGGGTGCGTTCGGCGGCGAGCATCAGGTGGATGTCGAAGGGCGGGGGTGCTGCGCGCAGGATGGCGGCGGCCTGGAAGGGGTCGGCGCGGTCGGGCTGTTCCAGCAGGGGCAGCAGGTCCAGGGCGGGCTGGTGGAATTCGCGGGGGCGGGCGAAGGCGGTGCGCAGCTCGGCGTGGTTGAAGGGCTGGTAGTCCGGCTGGCGGGCCATCAGGGTGCGCAGGGCCGGGCGCAGCGGCAGGCGGATGGCGCGCTGGCCGAACAGCGGCAGCAGGGGCAGGCGCAGCAGGGCGCGCACCATCTCCTGCCACAGATGGGCGAGGCGGCGGAGCGTGTCGGCATCGGCGTAGTCGCGGCTGATGATGGCCAGCGACACGCCGCCCAGCACCTCGAACGGCCCGCCGCGCGGCCAGCCCAGCCAGCCGGCCGCGCGCTTCTGCAGAAGATCGAGCGCCTGCCAGCCGGTTTCGCGATCGTCCTGCCACAGGCGGAACACCTGGGGGATGACGGCGGCGCGGATGCGCGGGTCGCCGGCACTGGCGGAGTTGGTGAGGATGTCGGCGAGGCCGGCGCCGGCGGCCAGGCGCAGCGCGGCGATGCGGGCGTTGCGGCCGGCCGCGCCCTTGCCCCGCATGGCCGCGAGCAGCGCGGTCATGCGCGGCCGGGGCAGGCCGAGCCGGCCGAGAGTGGCGGTGACCGCGTCGCCCACCGCCGGATTCGGGTTGGCGGCGAGGGTGGCGGCCTCGCGGTCGCGCCCGGCGGCGATCAAGGCCGCGGCCAGCACGCCCCAGTCGGAGATGGCGGCGAAGCGGTCGTCGAGCGCGGCTTCCTTGGCGGCGGCGAAGCGGCCCTCGCGCAGCAAGGTGGCCAGCGTGTCGAGCCGCCCGGTGGCGGCGAGATGGGCGGGGTAGTGGCGCCAGGCATAGGTGTGGCCGGTGCGGGCCCAGTCCGCGCACCATTCGGCGAGCAGGCGCTCGCCCTCCTGCCGATCGACGAGGAAGCGGGGGTCGCCGGCTTCGGTGTCGCCCAGCCAGTCCGCGAGGGATTTGTGGTGCAGGGTGAGGCGCTCGCCGGCGGCGTGCAGGTAGGGGGACAGCGCATCGAAGGCGGCGCGGGCGGGGATGGCGGCGAGGCCGGCGGCGGCGGCGAGCTGGGGCTGGGTCAGCGGCTCCTGCGCGGCCAGCAGCACGGCGAGGGCGGCGCGGGCGGGGGCGTAGGATTGGGCGCTGGGGAAGGAGCGCTCGAAATTCTGGCGGAACAGGCCGCGCAGGCCGGGCGGCAGGCTGGCCACGCTGCCGCCGGCGGCCACCGCGCCCCAGGCGAGGCGGGCGTAGAGGAAGCTGCCCGCGCTGCGTTCGGCGAGCCCCGCCGCGTCGGTCCCCGCGCGGGCGGCGAGCCAGGACGCGACGTCGGCCCGGTTGCGCGGGTCGTCGGCATCGAGCAGCACGGTGCGGGCGGATTCGAAGCCGCGCAGCGCCGCCTGCTCCGGCCGGCTGGTGGCGAGCACACGCAGCCAGGGCGGGAACAGGGCCAGGCGGCGGCCGAGCAGGTCGGGCACGCTGGCCTCGCGCTCGCCGAGCCGGGCCTCGTCCAGCGCGTCGAGCAGGATCACCGCGTTGCGCGGCGGGCGGCGCAGCGTGGCGAGCGGGGCGATCACCCCGGCTTGCAGGGCGCTGGCCGGGTCGATCTGGCAGGCGGCGGGTTCCAGCAGGGGCGCGATCTGCGGCGCGCGGATGGCGGCGGCGTAGCCGGGCAGAACGCGGGCGAGACGGATGGCGAGGCGGCGGACGAAGGCGCCGACATTGCGGGTCTGCGGCACGTCCGCATCGAAGAAGAAATGCGCGAGGATGTGGCGGCCAGCATCGCGGCGGACGAGTTCGGCGGCGAAGGCGGACTTGCCGATGCCGGGCTCGCCGAGCAGCACCAGGGGTGGCGCGGTGTCGGAATCGATCCATTCGGCCACGCGGTCGAACAGCCAGGCGCGGCCGTGGAAATCCTCGGCACGGCCCTTGACGATCAGGTCGGGGTCCCATTCCTCGGCGAGGGGCGTGGGGGAGAGGTCGGCGTTGTGGGCGAGTTCCAGCAGGAGCTCGCCGATGCGGGCGCGATACAGCGGGTCGGACAGCGCCCAGCCGGTGAAGTCGATATGGCTGGCGCGGGTGAGGGTGAGCGGCAGGCGGCAGGGCAGCGCCATCACGGGGATGACCGGCTTGCCCTCCTTGCGGGCGTATTCGATTTCATCGAGGCAGATGCTGTCGCGGTCCGCACCCGGATCGCCCTCGCGCCGCAGGGCCATGGGCGAGAGCACGGCGAGCAGGACGTCGGCATTCTCGATGGCGGTGGCCAGCCGGTCGTCCCAGTTCTGGCCGACGCGCATGCGGTCGCGGTCGATGAACACGTCGTGGCCGGCACGGGCGAGGTCGTCGGCCAGGCGCGTGGCGAGATCGGCGCCGTCGTGGTGGCTGTAGGAGACGAACAAGCGGCGGGTCACACGCGAACGCCCTCCTCCGCCCCGCCCCCCAGCTCCACCAGCACGATCTCCGGCGGCACGCCGAAGCGCACCGGGGCGATGCTGACGCCGAGCCCGCCGGAGACGATCAGGTCGCGGCCGGTCTCCACCACATGGCCATAGGCGTAGCGGTTGCCGTAGCGGGAGGGCACGACCGGCGACCAGCCGGCCAGCCGCACCTGCCCGCCATGGGTGTGGCCGGACAGGGTGAGCGCCACGCGGCCGGGCACCTTGGGGAACTGGTCCGGCTCATGCGCCAGCAGGATCACCGGGGCGGAGTCGTTCACTTGCCGCAGGGTGCGGGGCAGGTCGTCGAGGCCGAGGAAATGGCCGTGGCCGAGATTGACGGCGAGCATGGAGGCGGTGCCGGCCAGCCAGAACGGGCCGGCGCGGGCGCGCAGCCGCACCGCGCGGTTCTCCAGCAGCGGAATGCCGGCCTGCGCCAGGGCGATGCGCCAGGGGCCGGGATCCTGCCAGTAATCGTGATTGCCGAGGATGGCCCAGCGCCCGAGCGGGGCGGACAGGCGGGACAGCTCCGCCATCGTCTGCGCCGGCGTCACCTTGCTGGTGACGAAGCGATGGCCGGCGGCGAAATCGCCGAGCAGCACGATGAGATCCGGTTCCAGCGCGTTGGCGGCATCGACGATGGCGGCGATGCGGTCGCGGCCCATCACCGGCGCCCCGACATGCAGATCGGCGATCACGGCGACGCGCAGGGCGAGCGCGTCCGGCCAGGCGGGCGGGCGGGGACGGTAGGTGGTGACGTCGAGCCGCCACATCGGCTCCACCCCCACGGCGTAGCCGCCGAGGGCGGCCAAGCCGATGCCGCCGGCGATGAGCGCGCGCCGGCCGATCCTGGCCGTCACGGCCGGGCGAGCCGGAACATCGGCAGGCGCTCGCCGCCGGTCAGGCTGCGCACCCGCCCGACCGGCAGCAGCGCCGGCGAAGGCGGGGGAAGCAGGGCGCATTCGGCCATGAACGCCTCGGTGGCCAGCACCGCGCCCTCCAGCCCGCGCGGCCGTGTTTCGGTCAGGCGCGGAGCCGGGCCGCGCGCGAGGTCGAGGTCGCAGAACACACAGGCGCCCTCGGCCGGCAGCCGGGACGCGAGGGCCAGGGCGAAGGCCGCGGCCTCGCGTGCCGTGCCCTCGTCCAGCGGCGCGGCCCAGAGCGGAACGGCGCGGCCGGGCACCGGGCGCATCGCACCGGG
>CAMFLK010000313.1 GCA_945957135.1 uncultured Rhodospirillales bacterium | reverse complement strand
CAGCGCCGCGCACTGCATCAGCCCGGTGATGCCGCCCATCTTCACGATGTCCGGCTGCACCATGCGCACGCCGGCGGCGATCAGGTCGGCCAGCGCCTGCAACGTGTAGGTCTGCTCGCCGGCGGAGACGGTGATGTCCAGCCGCTGCGCCACCTCGCCCATCGCCTTCACGTGGTAGTGCTGCACCGGCTCCTCGAACCACAGGAAGCCGAGTTCCTCCAACGCGCGGCCCACCCGCATCGCGCCGCCCACCGAATACTGGTTGTTGGCGTCGAAGCCGAGCGGGAAGCCGTCGCCCACCAGCTTGCGCACCGCGCGCGCCTTGGCGATGTCGCCGGGGATGTCCACGTCCTGCTTCGTGCGGTCGCCGTCCCAACGGATCTTGATGGCGGCTGGCTGTTCCGCGTGCCAGCGCTTCTCCACCACCCGGACCACCTCGTCCACGCTGCGCCCGGCCTGGCCGCCGATCGAGGCGTAGAACGGGATATGCGTGCGCCACGCCCCGCCCAGCAGCTTGTAGATCGGCAGGCCCAGCGCCTTGCCCTTGATGTCCCACAGCGCGATGTCGATCGCCGCCAGCGCCGCGGTGCCCACGCCTTCCGGCCCCAACTTCACCACCTTGTGGAACAGCCGGTCCTGCAGCACCGCCTGGTCGAACGGGTCCTGGCCGATCAGCACGTTGGCCATGTCGTGCTTCACCACGCCCAGCGCCGCGAGGCCGCCGAGCATCGGGCTCACCTCGCCCAGGCCGGACACGCCGGCATCGGTCTCGATGCGCACGAACCCGCTGCGCCCGCCGGGGTTGAGCGCCCGCGCCTCGCCCGCGCCCCAATCCATCTGGAACGCCTCGACCTTGGTGATCTTCATCGGCATCTGCGCGACCCGCCCCCGCGCGGAATAGTCCCGCGCTGTTTCCTGGATGTTTCCGGCCGAAAGGCTGGCACCGCCGCACGCCACCGGCAAGCCCCGGAAAGGCTGGGCGGCCACGCGCACTTGTCCTATGGAGAAGGCAGCACGGCGAACGGAGGCCCCCCATGCCCTACTACGCCAGCCTGCGGCGCGAGGACGCCGCCACCCGCACCCGCATCGCCGCCGGCCTGCTGCGCCTGCGCCAATCCATCGCGGCACAGGGCGTGCCGCCGCGCACCGCCATGGGCGACGTGCTGGTCGCCAGCTGGAACATCCGCGAGTTCGACAGCCGCAAATATGGCGGCAGGCTCACCGACGCCTTCTATTTCATCGCCGAAATCCTCAGCCATTTCGACCTGATCGCCATCCAGGAGGTGCGCGAGGACCTCGCGGCGCTGGAGCGGGTGCAGTCCCTGCTGGGAAGCTGGTGGAAATACGTGGTCACCGACGTCACCGAGGGCAGCGGCGGCAATGGCGAGCGCATGGCCTTCCTCTACGACAGCCGCAAGGTGATCTTCGGTGGGCTGGCCGGCGAGATCGTGCTGCCGGAGAAGGTGGACACTAAGATCCTGCAATTCGCCCGCACGCCCTTCGTGTGCGGCTTTCGCGCGGGCTGGGCGCGCATCGACCTGTGCACCGTCCACATCTACTACGGCGACGACAAGCCGGTGGACGCGCGGCGGCTGGAGGAAATCCGCAACCTCTCCGCCTTCCTCGCCAAGCGCGCGAAGAAGGCCGCGCAACCCGCCACCGGGCCGGACGACGCGGCGCCGCCCAGCCCGGGCACGCTGATCCTGCTTGGCGACTTCAACATCTTCGACCCGAAGGACGAGACGCTGAAGGCCATCACCGGCGCCGGCTTCGTCATTCCCAAGGTGCTCACCGACCGGCGCGGCAGCAATCTCGGCCAGGACAAGTTCTACGACCAGATCGCCATCTGGCGCGGCGGCCGCTTCGCCGAAACCCCGCGCGGCGGCGTGCTCGACTACTACCAGGCGGTGTATCGCGCGGAGGACGAAGCGCTTTACGCCCCCGCCATCAAGCCGGCGAAATCCGGAAAGCCGCCGGCCTATCGCGAATGGAAGACCTACCAGATGTCGGACCATCTGGTACTGTGGTCCGCCTTCAAGGTGGACTTCGCCGACGACTACCTGGCCGAGCTCGCCGCCCCCTGATCCGCCGGAAACATGCCCTTGCCCGCCTTCCTCCGCGCCCTGCTCCTCGCCGCGCTCTGCCTGCTGCCGCCGCCCGTCCTCGCGCGGACCGATGGCGCGCTCACCTTCGGCATGGCGCAGTTCCCCGGCGAATTGCACCCTTTCGCCATCAGCGCCGGCGCCAAGGCCACGGTGCTCGGCGCCGTCCGCCGCGGCCTGTTCGCCTACGGGCCCGACGGCGCCTTGCTCTGCCGCCTGTGCACGGCGCTGCCCACCCTGGAAAATGGCGGGCTGAAGGTGGAGGCGGACGGTTCGGAATCCGTCACCATCACCCTGCGGCCGGACCAGCTCTACGCCGACGGCACGCCCCTCACCTCCGCCGACCTGCTGCGCGGGCTGGCGGAAGCGCGGATTTTCGCCGGCCTCGCCACCACCGCCACGGCGATCGACGCGCGCACCGTGCGCTACCGCCTGCCCGCCCCCAGCTCCGATCTCGGCCGCGCCCTGCCCGATCCCTACCCCGCGGCGCTGGACCCCGACCCGCCAGCCAACCCGGTGGAGCGCCTGCGCCAATCCAGCTTCAGCCGCGCGCCGACCATGCCGGGGCTGTGGAACGGCCCCTACCGCGTGGCGGAATACCACGCCGGCGAATCCATCCTGCTGCTGCCCAACCCGCACTGGTCCGGCCCCGCCCCCGCCTTCCAGCGCGTGGAGCTGCGGCTGATCGGCAACACCTCAGCGTTGCAGGCCAATCTTCTGTCCGGCGATGTCGATCTCATCTCCGCCGAGGTGGGGCTGAGCTTCGACCAGGCGCTGCAATTCGCCCGCGCCCATACCGACCGGTTCGAGGTGGTGTTCGCCCCCGGCGACGGGGTGGAGCTGCTGGCCGTGAAGCTCGACAATCCCCTGCTGGCCGACCGGCGCACCCGCCTCGCCCTGCTCTCCGCCATCGACCGGCAGGCCATCGCCGCGCGGCTGTTCGACAACCGTCAGCCGGTCGCCGACAGCTTCGTGCCGCCCCAGTTCGCCCGCGTCCCCGGCGCCGTGCGCGCGCCGCACGACCCCGCCCGCGCCCGCGCCCTGCTGGCCGAGGCCGGCTTCACGCCCGGCCCGGACGGCATCCTGCGCGCGCCCGACGGCACCCGCTTCTCCATCCCGCTCACCACCACCGCGGGCAACCAGACCCGCGAGCTGATCGAGCAGGTGATCAAGGACCAGCTGCGCCGCGTCGGCGTGGAGGTCACGCTGGCCAATGTCGCCGCCCGCACGCTGTTCGGCGAAACCCTGCGCGAACGCAAGTTCGAGGGGCTGGTGCTGTATCAGTTCGGCTTCGCCCCCGGCTCCGTGCCCGTGCCGCAATTCGCCGGCGCGTCCATCCCCACCGCGGCCAACGGGTTCCGCGGCCTGAACTATCCCGGCCTCGCCGATCCGCGCATGGACGCCGCGCTGGACGCCGCCACGGGCGCCACCGACCCCGCCGCCCTCGCCGCCGCCTGGCGCGACATCCAGGCGATCTACGCCGCCGAGCTGCCCACCCTGCCGCTGCTCGCCGTCACCAAGGCCTTCGTGGTGCCGCGCTGGCTCGCCGGCGTCACGCCGCCGCGCGAGGCGGGGATGATGACGCAATGGATCGAGGATTGGCGGCCGCGATGACCCGCCCCTTCGTCGTCGCCACCGCCCACCCCCTCGCCTCCGCCGCCGCGCGGGCGGTGCTGGAGGAAGGCGGCAACGCCATCGACGCCGCCATCGCCGCCCAGGCGGTGCTCGGCGTGGTGGAGCCGCAGGCCTCGGGCCTCGCCGGCGGCGTGCTGCTGCTGGCCTGGATGGCCGCCGATCGCCAGCCCGTCTTCCTCGACGGCCTGGCCCGCGCCCCCGCGCGCGTGCCGGCGGACTGGCTGGCCGGCGCGCCGCTCGCGGAGGTGCAGCGCAGCGGCCGGGTGGTGGGCGTGCCCGGCGCGATGCGTGCCCTGGCCCACGCCCATCGCCGCTTCGGCCGCCGGCCGTGGGCAGGGCTGTTCGCCCCGGCCATCCACCTCGCCGAAACCGGCTTCCCCCTCGCCCCCTACCTGCATGCCAGCCTGCGCGCCCGGCCCGAACTGGCGGACAAGCCGTGGTTCCGCGCCGCCTATTTCGACGGGTCCGGCCAGCCCCGCCCGCCCGGCACCACGCTGCGCAACCCCGACCTCGCCGCCACCCTGCGCGCGCTTGCCGCGGACCCCGACGCGCTCAACACCGGCCCGCTCGCGCGGGCGCTGGCCGACGCGGCGCGCGACCACCCGATGCCAGGCGAGCTCACCGAAGCCGATCTCGCGGCATACACGCCCGTCGAGCGCAGCCCGCTGCGCGCCGAGGCGTTCGGCCACGGCATCGTCACCGCCGCCCCGCCCGTCTCCGGCGGCGTCGCCCTGCTGCAGCAGCTTCTTCTGCTCGAACGCCTCGGCATCGCCGCCACCGCGCCGGGCAGCGCGCAAGCCGCCCATCTGATGATCGAGGCCGCCCGCCTCTCCGCCGCCGACCGCCGCCGCTGGATCGGCGACCCCGACCAGGTGGTGCTGCCCCTGCCCGGCCTGCTCGCGCCGGACTACCTCGCCGCCCGCGCCGCCCTGGTCT
>CAMFLK010000312.1 GCA_945957135.1 uncultured Rhodospirillales bacterium | reverse complement strand
TCGAGCCGGTAGGTCATCAGGTTGGCGCGCGTGTCCGCCATGGGGTTGCGCAGGGGCGAGATGCGGCGAACCGTCGCCTCGTCCAGCGGTTCGGTGGCGATCTGATAGACCACCAGCGGCACGGCCGAGCGGCCGAGGGGGCGGGCCGCGCCATGCACGAAGGCGTTGGTGCACAGCAGGACCTGCCCCGCCTGCACCGCGTGCGCGCCGCAGGCCAGCCGCCAGCCCGCGCCCGACCGGTCGATGCCCGTCACCGGGCAGGCTTCGTGGATGGCGCCGCCCGCCGCCAGCACCGCGCGGGCCAGGCCATAGGCGTAGTTGAGCGGATGCAGCATGCCGCCGCTGGGGTCGAGCAGCGCGCCGGCGCAGTGGCGCAGCCCGGTGCGCGCGCGGGCCGCCGCCGCGTCCAGCAGCGCGACGGGGCGGCCGAGCGCCTGCCAGGCCTCGGCCCGGCGGGCGAGCATTTCGGCCATGGCGGGCGCGTGCGCCACATGCATCCAGCCGACCTGCTCGGCGTCGCAGGCGATGGCGTGCTCGCGGATGGTCGCGAACACCCGGTCGGCGCCGCCGCCGACCATGGCGAGCAGCCGTTCCCCACGCGCGGCGCCGAGCCGGGCGATGACGGCGGCCGGGTCGGCCTTGGCGAAGTTCGGCACGACGAAGCCGGCGTTGAGGCCGCTGGCGCCGGCGCCGATGGACGCCGCCTCCAGCACCGCCACCCTGGCGCCTTGCCGGGCCAGATGCAGGGCCGCGGTGAGGCCGGTGAAGCCGCCGCCGACCACGGCGACATCCACCGCGGCGGGGCCGGGCGGGGCGGTGAGCGGGCGCGTCGCCGCGGTGGCCCACCACAGGGTGCGTTGCAGCGGCGGCGTCACCGCGCGACAAACTCCGGCGCGCGTCACCGCGCGACAAACTCCGGCGCGCGTCACCGCGCGACGAACTCCGGCGGGTCGAAGGCGCCCAGCGGCGGGGCTTCCCCGATCCAGGGCGCGGCCTCGACCAGGCAGGTCTGGGCGCTGCAGCCCTGCGACAGCGCGGAGGCCGGCCGGTCCGATGTCAGCACGTTCGGATTGCCGTGGCGGTCCATGCCGGTGGCCGGGTCGGGATCGTACCAGGCGCCGGTGCTCAGCCGCGCCACGCCGGGCATGATGTCCGCGCTCAGCACCGCCCCGGCCAGGCAGCGCCCGCGCGCGTTGAACAGCATCACCAGCTGCCCGTCCGCGATGCCGCGGGCGGCGGCGTCGGCCGGGTTCAGGTAAACGGGTTCGCGCCCGGCGATCTTGCCCGCCCGGCTGTGCGGGCTGGCGTCGAGCTGGCTGTGCAGCCGCCGCGCCGGCTGGTCGGTCAGCAGATGCAGGGGAAAGCGGCGCGCGCGCGCGTCGCCCAGCCATTCCGGCGGCGCCTGCCATCGCGCGTGGCCGGCGCAATCGGCCAGCCCGAAGCCGGCGACGCGGGCGGAGTGGAGCTCGATGCGGCCGGAGGGCGTGCCCAGGGGGTGGCGCGCGGGGTCGGCGACGAAATCGGCCAGCATGGTGGCCGGCCGGTCATGCGCGGTGAGATCGACGATTCCGTCGTGCCAGAACGTGTCGAAATCCGGCAGGGCGATGCCGCGCCCCTGGTTGACCTGCCGGCACTCGTCATAGAGGCGCCGCAGCCAGCCCATCGTGTCGAGGTTTTCGGTGAAGGTGCCGGCGCAGCCCAGCCGGGCGGCGAGGGCGGCGAAGATGGCGTGGTCGTCGCGCGCCTCGCCCTGCGGGGGCACGGCGCGGCGCATGGCCACGAAGAACGCCTCGAGCGTGGCCGAGCCGATATCGTCGCGTTCCAGCGCGGTGGTGGCGGGCAGCACGATGTCCGCCCGCCTGGCCGTCGCGGTCCAGTACTGCTCGTGGACCACGATGGTTTCCGGCTTGCGCCAGGCGCGGCGCAGCCGGTTGAGGTCCTGGTGGTGGTGGAACGGGTTGCCGCCGGCCCAGTAGATCAGCCGGATGTCGGGGTAGCGGTGGGTCGCGCCGTCATAGGTGAAGGCGGTGCCCGGGCCGAGCAGCATGTCGGCGATCCGCGCGACGGGAATGAAATCGGGGATGCCCGGCTGGCCCTGCGGCAGGGTGGGGCCTTTCGCGCGGGCATGGGCGCTGCCCACCAGGTTGGCGGCACCGTAGCCCAGGCCGAAGCCGCCGCCGGGCTGGCCGATCTGGCCGAGCATCGCCGCGAGCGAGATCACCGCCCAGAACGGCTGCTCGCCATGCACCGCGCGCTGCATGGACCAGGACACGTTCAGCATGGTGCGGGTGGCGGCCATGCGGCGGGCGAGCGCGGCGATGGTGGCGGCGGGAACGCCGCTGATCGCCGCCGCCCAGTCCGGCGTCTTGGCGATGCCGTCGGCCTCGCCGGTGAGGTAGCGCGCGAACGGGGCGAAGCCGACGCAGCAGCGGTCGAGAAAATCGCGATCGTGCAGGTTCTCCGACAGCAGGACGAAGGCGAGCGCCAGCATCACCGCCGTGTCGGTGCCGGGGCGGCAGGGGAGCCATTGCGCGTCAGCGCCGGCGGCGCCGAGATTGTCGCGCACCGGGCCGATATTGACGAATTGCACGCCGGCCGCGCGCATCGCCGCCAGCCCGGCGGCCACGCCATGCAGCCCGACGCCGCCCGCGTTCATCTGCGCGTTCTTCACCGGCACGCCGCCGAAGGTGACGAAGAGCCGTGTGTGGCCGGCCATCACCTGCCACGCGGTGTGGCTGGCCATCAGCTCGTCCATGGTGGCGACGATGTGCGGCAGCACCACGTTGGCCGCGCCCAGGCTGTAGGAATCGACATGGCGCACATAGCCGCCGCCGGCGTTGAGGAAGCGGTGCAGCTGGCTCTGCGCGTGGTGGAAGCGCCCGGCGCTCGACCAGCCATAGGAGCCGCCGAAGATCGCGGCGTGGCCATGGCGGGCGCGCACGCGGGCGATCTCGTCCGCCACGATGTCGAGCGCCTCGTCCCAGGGCAGTTCGACGAAGGGTTCCTCGCCGCGCCGTTCGGGCGCCGCGCCGGGGCCGCCGCGCAGCCAGCCCTGGCGGATGGCCGGGCGGCCCACGCGCAGCCGCTTCAGCGCGGGGTCGAGCAGGTCGAGCCCGATCGGGCTGGGGTCGGGGTCGCGCCGGAAAGGGGACAGGACCGGGTCGCCCCCCGGGCGCGGCGCGACCTCGTGCAGCCCCCAATGCGACAGGGTGTACCGCGTGGCCGTGGAGCTCACCCGTCGATCTTCTTGAACAGGGCCTGCATCTCCTCCGTCGGGATGTTGCGGTCGATGACCAGGTTCGCGCCGTCGATGCGCCAGACCAGGGCGGGGCCGCTGACATCGCCATAGGCGTCGAACTCGACCGGGCCGGTGGCGCCGAAATACCTGATCGGCGCGCCCTTGGCGATCAGCCCGACGGCCTTCCTGAATTCCTCGGGGCCGGTGGCGACGGGTTCGCCGCCGGACGCGTGAACCTTGCGGATGGCATCGCGGATCGCCGGGCCGGACAGGTCGGGCGCGATGTTCATGGCCAGGCCCAGCACCATCACCGCGTCGTATTCGTTGTAGATGCCGGGGCCGGAGGCGCTGGTCTTGAACTCCGCCTCGAAGGCCTGGCGGAAGACATCGACGGACGGGCCGCCGGCGGAGGCGTTGTCCGTGCCGAAGGCGCGGGCGAGGTATTTCTCGCCCACCGCCTTGACGAAGTCGGCGCTGCGCAGGGCGTTGTTCAGGATCAGGTTCTGCGTGCCGCCGAGCGAGATCCATTCGCGCGCGATGGTGGCGCCGTCCTGCGGGAAGGCGACGAGGAACATCGCGTCGGGCTTCTCGGCGAGGGCGGAGGCGACCTCGGCGCGGTAGGAGGCCTGGTTCTCGTTGAAGCCCACGGCCTTGACCACCTTGCCGCCGAACGCCTCGGTGGCGCGGGTGAAATCCTTCACCAGGCTGGTGCCGTAATCGGTGTTCACGTGGATCATCACGATGCGCTTCCAGCCGCGCTCGGCCGCGACCTTGGCCGGCGGGTAGGCGAGGTTCTTGACCGTGGGGAAGGTGCGGAAGAAGAACCCGCCGGTCCTGCCCTCCTGCGCCATGGTGGTGAGGATCGGGGCGGAGGAGCAGCAGGAAATCTGCGGGATCCTCGAGGGCGCCGCCACCGAGGTCAGCACGGGGATGGTGACGCCGCTGGAGATCGCCGCCGTGATGGCCGCGACGCGCTCGACATCCACCAGGAACTTCGCGGCATCGACGCCGACATTGGGCTGGCCCTGGTCGTCGCGCAGCACGAACTGCACCGGGCAGCCCTTCACGCCGCCGCCGGCGTTGATGTGCTGCACGGCGAGCTGCGCGCTGCTGGCGATGTTCTTGCCGGCGCTGCCCATCGAGCCGGTGAGCGACAGCACGCCGCCGATCTTGACCGGGCAGGACACGCCCTGCGCCCGGGCGGACGCGGGGGCGAGCGCCGCCCCGGTCGCGGCCAGGGCGCAGGCGAGCAGCAATGTGCGGACATGGTTCGGCACGACCTTCTCCCGTCTGCTTGCCGCCGCCCGCGCGGGCCGCCGGGGCTGCGCGAATTTACGACGCTCATTCCATCATTTGATCATGAAAACACGGAACCGGCATGCCGTAAAGCCGCGAAATGGCGCCGGCTTGCGGCGCCCGGGGCGGCTTCTTATGATGAA
>CAMFLK010000311.1 GCA_945957135.1 uncultured Rhodospirillales bacterium | reverse complement strand
GTCAAGGCTCTTGAGCGAAGCGTGCCTTGACAGCGCCCGACGCAACGCAAGCACAATCGCACGAAGCGAAGGAGACCACTCCGCGACAGAATTCGGCGTCGTCAGTGCGGGCCGATATGAGTCGCGGCAATCGTCGAAGCGACGGCTTCCTCGATGAGGGTTTCCAGTTCCTCCGGCGGCATGTCGGCGAGCTTGCCGCGCACCTCCGCCAAGGTCTGATCGAGGACGCGCCACTTGGCCGTGTCCTCGATGACTTTCGACAAATCGCCCTTCTTCATGCCGTGCCGCGCGAGAAAGCTGAGCCCGTCACGTCACTGCGGATTGTCCCGCACCCAGAAGGCGATCCACCGCACGCCCTGGGGCCCGGAGAACAGCACGCGCATCGCCTTCTGCTGCTGCGCCCGCGCCGCCGCCTGGGCCGCGGCGATCTGCCCCGGCGCGGTCACCGGCGTGTCCGTCACCTGCAACACCCTGTCGCCCACATCGACGTTGCGCAGCCATGCCTCGCTGCCTTCCGTCAGGCCGCTGACCACCACGCCCTTGGCGTCGGCCGGCAGTTTCAGCTTGGCGCGCAGATCGGGGGTGATGGTGGACAGCTTCATGCCGAAATCCGGCAGCGCCGGCAGCTCCTTCGGCGCCATGCCCGTCGGCCCCTGCAGCGCCGCCGGATTGGGATAGGGGCGCGGGGTGATCGAGACGGACATCGGCTTGCCGTTGCGCAGCGCGATCACCGACAGCGCCTCGCCCACCTTGGACTCCGCCACCCGCCGGCGCACCTCGCGCACATTGGCCATGGCATCGCCGTTGATGCTCATGATCGTGTCGCCCACCACCAGCCCGGCCTGGGCCGCCGGCCCGCCCGGGGTGACCTGGGCGATCAGCCCGCCCGCGGGGGCCCCGGTCATGCCCAGCGAATCCGCGAGGTCGAAATCCACCGCCTGCATCTCCGCCCCGATCCAGGCCGGTTCGATATGGCCGAATTTCAGCAGCTGCTGCACCACCCAGCGCGCGTCGTTGATCGGAATGGCGAAGCCGATGCCGATGCTGCCGCTGCTCTGCTCCGTGGTGTAGATGGCGGAGTTCACGCCCACCACCTCGCCGTCCATGTTGAACATCGGGCCGCCGGAATTGCCCTGGTTGATCGTCGCGTCCGTCTGGATGAACGCGTCCGTGCGCCCGGAGCCGATATTGCGGTCCAGCGCGCTGACGATGCCGCTGGTCACCGTGCTGCTCCAGCCCAGCGGGTTGCCGATGGCGACCACCCGATCGCCCTGCTTCAGCGTGGAGCTGTCGCCGATCTTCACCACCGGGAAGGGCTTGTCCGACGAGATCTTCATCACCGCGAGGTCGATCCCCTCGGCCACCGCCACCACGGTGGCGTGGAAGCGCCGCCCGTCGTTCAGCGTCACGAAATAGTCGAGCGCGCCCATCACCACATGGCGGTTGGTGACGATGATGCCGGAGGGATGCACCAGGAAGCCGGTGCCGTAGCGGCGGATCACGTTGGCCGGCTGGCCCGGCTTGCCCGGCTGGGCGATCGGCGTGGTGATGTTCACCACCGCCGGGATCAGCCGCGCCACCAGCGGCGCGATGCTGTCCGGCGGCTGCTCCGCGCGGGCGGGGGCGCAGGCGCCCAGCCACAGCAGAACCGCGAGAGCGGCGAGGGGGCGGCGCAGACGGGTCATCGTGCACTCCACTGAATTGACCCCATCCGGCCGCGCGCCTAGCGTGGGCGCGCGCCGAAAAAGGGGGAAACCGAACCGATGGCAAACAACGTGAAGAAGCTTTGGGCATCCGGCAAGGCCGTCGTGAACGGCTGGCTCGCCATCCCCTCGGGCTTCTCTGCCGAGGTCATGGCCCAGTGCGGCTTCGATTCGGTCACCGTGGACATGCAGCATGGCGTGCAGGACTACCAGTCCATGGTGCAGTGCTTCCAGGCGATGCAGGCGCACCCCGTCACCCCCATGGTGCGCGTGCCGTGGAACGAGCCGGGCATCATCGGCAAGGTGCTCGACGGCGGCGCTCAGGGCGTGATCTGCCCGATGATCAATACCAAGAAGGAGGCGGAAGCCTTCGTGCAGGCCTGCAAGTATCCGCCCATGGGCACGCGCAGCAACGGCCCCATCCGCGCCGCCATGTACGGCGCCGTCAGCGGCTACCAGGCCACGGCGAACGACGAGACGCTGTGCATCCCGATGATCGAGACCAAGACCGCCATCAAGAACCTGGAGGCGATCCTGGACGTGGAGGGCGTCGCCGGCATCTATGTCGGCCCCTCCGACCTCTGCTTCTCCTATGGCTGGACCCCCAAGCTGGACGTGGAGATGCCGGAGGTGCTGAAGATCTACGACAAGATCATCAAGGAGTGCGGCAAGCGCGGCATCTTCGCCGGCATCCACACCGGCGGCGCCGCCTATGCCGCCAAGGCGATCGGCATGGGCTTCCGCCTGGTCACGCTGATGAACGACAGCGGCATGATGGCCACCTTCGCCAAGGGCGCCGTGGCCCAGACCCGCAAGGACTCCAAAGGCGTCGCCTGACGCCCCAGATCCAGCTGATGCAGCGGGCCGGGGCGCTCCCCGGCCCGAACCCGTTCCGGAGGTCGCCATGGCCCAGCCGCCCCAGTTCATCCGCCTCAACCAAGGCGACGGCGTGGTCATCGCCCGCGCCACGCTGCAGCCGGGCACCACGGTCGCCGACGGCGTGGTGGTGCGCGAGCGCATTCCCGCCGGCCACAAGGTGGCGGTGCGCCCGCACGCGGTGGGCGAGCCCATCCTGCGCTACGGCCAGGTGATCGGCTTCGCCACCGCGCCGATCGAGCCGGGCATGCATGTCCATGTGCAGAATTGCGGCATGGGCGACTTCTCCAAGGACTACGCCTGGGGCGTGGACGCCAAGCCGCCGCGCAACGCCGACCTCGAGGCCAGCTTCATGGGCATCCGCCGGCCGGACGGCCGCGTGGCCACGCGCAACTATATCGGCATCCTCACCAGCGTGAACTGCTCGGCCCATGTCGCCGGCATCGTCGCCGACGCGTTCAAGAAGAACCCGTTCACCGGCCACGACCCGCTGGCCGACTTCCCCAATGTCGATGGCGTGGTGGCGCTGACCCACAAGACCGGCTGCGGCATGACCCAGCACGAGCCGCTCGCCCTGCTGCGCCGCACCCTCGGCGGCTACGCGCGGCATGTGAACTTCTCCGACGTGATCGTGCTCGGCCTCGGCTGCGAGGTGAACCAGATCGGCGGGCTGATGGAGGAGCAGAAGCTCGCCGGCCGGCTGCGCGCCATGGACATCCAGGACATGGGCGGCACCCGCAAGACGGTGGAGGCCGGCATCGCCTTCGTGCGCGAGGCGCTGGCCGAGGCCAACAAGGTCACCCGCGAACCCGTCCCGGCCAGCGAACTCACCGTCGCCCTGCAATGCGGCGGGTCGGACGGCTATTCCGGCGTCTCCGCCAACCCCGCCCTGGGCGCGGCGAGCGACCTGCTGGTGGCCCATGGCGGCACCGTCATCCTGTCGGAAACGCCCGAGACCTACGGCGCCGAACACCTGCTCACCCGCCGCGCCGTCTCGCGCGAGGTGGGCGAGAAGCTGGTCGCCCTGATGCGCTGGTGGGAGGAGTACACCGCGCGCGAGGGGGCGGAGATGAACGCCAACCCCTCGCCCGGCAACAAGGCCGGCGGGCTGACCACCATCCTGGAAAAATCGCTCGGCGCCATGGCCAAGGCCGGCAGCAGCAACCTGGTGGACGTGGTGGGCTACGCCGAGCAGGTGACCAAGAAGGGCTTCGTGTTCATGGACACGCCCGGCTACGACCCCGTCGCCGCCACCGGCCAGGTCGCCGGCGGGGCCAACATGGTGTGCTTCACCACCGGCCGCGGCAGCGTGTTCGGCTGCAAGCCCGCCCCCTCCATCAAGCTCGCCACCAACACGCCGATGTTCAAGCGCATGGAAGACGACATGGACATCAACTGCGGCACCATCCTCGACGGCGCGGAAAGCCTGGAGGAATGCGGCCGCCGCATCTTCGACCTCATGCTGGCCACCGCCTCCGGCCGCAAGACCAAGAGCGAGGAATTCGACGTCGGCGCCGCCGAATTCGCGCCCTGGGTGCTCGGCGCGACGATGTAGCGCCAGGCGCGACTATGTAGCGCCGGCGTCCTGCCCTATACATCCGCAACGTTTTCAAGGAGCGGATGATGCGGCGACTGGCCTGTCTATCATTCTCGGCGGCAATCGCGGCCTGCGCCCAGGTGCCCGTCACCGTGCTGCCCCCCAACGCCGCGGTGGGCGGCACCGCCGCCCCCGTGGCCGGCTGCGCCACCACCGCCGCCACCGCGGGGCCGCTGACCCTCGGCGACACCGGCGGCAACACCAATTTCGACTCGCCCCTGTCCTCCAACACCTACCTCTCCCGCGGCGCCGGCGTCTCCGCCGCCAACGCCCCACCGCCGCCGAGCTTCTGCCCGTGACGGGGCGGGAAGGGGAGGCATAGGAAGGAAGCGCTTCTTTCTTGAAAGAAAGAAGCAAAGAACGTTTGATTTATGGGGGCCGTGCGTCGGCTCCATGGTACGAGCGACCGCTTGTCGCGGCAGCGGCGGATGCGCCGCGGGGCGTCGGGAGCTATGCAGAAAATCTAACTAGCTATGCGATTTTAGCGGTTTATCCGCGAAGG
>CAMFLK010000310.1 GCA_945957135.1 uncultured Rhodospirillales bacterium | reverse complement strand
GAGTGTGGGGTGGGTGTATGAGGTTCAGGGACTGGGCGAGGTTTTCGCAGAGTTGCGTCCTGAACGAAGGGGATTGCGTTATATCCATGCGCAATACATAACTACCCAACATTCGCGGATAAATTGCTAAAATCGCATAGCTAGTTAGATTTTCTGCATAGCTCCCGACGCCCCGCGGCGGGATGGCCGGGACAAGCCCGTCAAGACGAAAAACGGTGTTCGTACAATCGTTCCGACGCACGGTTCCAATAGAATAAAAGTTCTTTGCTTCTTTCTTTCAAGAAAGAAGCGCTTCCTTCCTTACTTTCTTTACTGCGTGGATGGCCGGGACAAGTGCCCGGCCACTGCGGTTTTTTGCTTCTTTTTTCCAAAAAAGAAGCGCTTCCTTTCTTCAAACCCTTCCCTGCTTCTGTCCCGGATCGAAACGCACCACCAGATCGCGTCCGTACAAAGCGTAGTTCTTCTGCAATTCCGGGGCGTTGGCGGCGTAGTGGGTCACTTGTTGGGGGAAGCGGGATTCGAGCATGAAGGCCAGCGTGTTGGTGAGTTTGTGGGGCGCGAGTTGGGTGGTGCTGGCCGCTTCGAAGGCGTCGTGGTCGGGGCCGTGGGGCAGCATGGTGTTGTGCAGGCTGAAGCCGCCGGGGGTGAAGCCTTCGGGTTTGGCGTCGTAGGTGCCGTGGATCAGGCCCATGAATTCGCTCATCACGTTCATATGGTACCAGGGTGGGCGGAAGGTGTTTTCCGCGACGGCCCAGCGTTCCGGAAAGATGACGAAATCGACATTGGCGGTTCCCGGCGTCTCCGAGGATGATGTCAGAACGGTGAAGATGCTGGGGTCCGCATGGTCGAACAGCAGCGGTCCCACGGGGGAGAACCGCCGCAGGTCGTATTTGTAGGGGGCGTAGTTGCCGTGCCAGGCGACGACGTCGAGCGGCGAGCGGTCGGTTTCGGCCTGCCACAGCCTGCCGCCCCATTTCACGATCAGCCGGCAGGGTGTGGCGCGGTCTTCGTAGGCGGCCACGGGGGTGAGGAAGTCGCGTGGGTTGGCCAGGCAGTTGGCGCCGATCGGCCCGCGTTCGGGCAGGGTGAAGGCCGCGCCGTAATTCTCGCACAGATAGCCGCTTGCCGGGCCGGCGGGCAGGTCCACGCGGAATTTCACGCCGCGGGGGATGACCGCGATCTCGCCGGGCGCGATGTCGATGACGCCGAATTCGGTGGCGAGGCGCAGCGCGCCGGACTGGGGCAGGAACAGCAATTCGCCGTCGGCGTCATAGAAGTATTCGTCCTGCATCGACCGGGTGAGCAGATAGACATGCGCGCCCATGCCGGATTGGGCGGCGACGTCGCCGGCGGTGGTGATGGTGCGCACGCCGGCGGGGAAGGCCGTGGGGGTTGGTGGCAGGGGCAGGGGGCTCCAGCGCATCGGCGCCGGGGGCACCACCGCTTCCAGGCAGGGGGCGCTGCGCCACAGGCCGGGTTCAACCGGCGTGAACTGGCCCCAATGCGCCACGGTGGGGCGGATGCGGTACAGCCAGCTGCGTTCGTTGCGGCTGCGCGGCGCGGTGAACGGGCTGCCGGAGATCTGTTCGGCATACAGGCCGTAGGCGCAGCGCTGCGGCGAGTTGCGGCCCACCGGCAGGGCGCCGGGCAGGGCCTCGGTCTCGAAGCCGTTGCCGAAGCCGGACATGTAGCCGTGCGTGACCAGAACCGGCGCGGGCGTGGCGGGCGACAGGTCGTTCATGGCGGGGCCTCCCCTGGCAGGGGGGCCAGTCTATCAGGCAAACGCGGCGCGCGGGGGCGTGGTGGCGAGCGGGGCCAGCCAGGCGGCCAGGAAGCCGGGCCAGCTGGGCGGGCGGGCCGGCATGTCCGCCAGCGCCTCGCGCCGCAGGGTTTCGGCGTCGATGTCGGGAAAGGTCAGGACAACCGGGAAGGGCGGGGCAATATCGGGCTTCGTCATGGCGGGGCTCCGACTGGCAAGGGGTGGGCGGACGATGGGTGGGCGATGGCATCGGAGATAGCGGGCCGGCGGCACGGGGGGTGTGAGGTGGTTCATCTCCGCGCCCCCGCCGCGTCACGTCCGCGTGAGCGGGCGTGGCTTGCCCGGCATGGGGGCGGGCCCTATCTCATCAAGCTGGGCGTGAGCATGCGCATGCCCCCAGGGCCGGCGCGGGAAAACGGGATTCAACCATGACTCATCATCGCCCGCTGCGGCGGGCCATCATGCTCACCCTCTGCCTGCTCTCGGCCTGTGCCGCGGCCGACCCGGCCACCATGGCGCGGGCCGACGGCGGCAGCCCGCCGGCCCTGCCCGCGCCGCGCCGCGCGCTGCCCAGCCCGGCCGGCGCCTTCCTCGCCGCGCGCGACGCGGTGGCGCACAACGACCTCGATTTCGCCTCGCTCAACTTCCTGCAGGTGCTGGCGGCCGATCCCGGCAACCCCGAGCTGATCCAGCAGGCCTTCCTCACCGCCCTGATGGTGGGCCGGCCGGAGGCCGTGGCGCTGGCCCGCCAGCTGCCCAACAACCAGGCCGCCCAGCTTCTGCTGGCCAATGACGACGCCAAGCAGGGCAACTGGTCCGGCGCCGAGGCGCGGTTCAACGCGCTGCCGCGCCAGGGGCTGATGGATGTGATGCGGCCGATCCTGGTGGCCTGGGCGCAGATGGGCGGCGGGCACCCGGACCAGGCGCTGGCCACGCTGAACCCGATGGTGGACGGCCGCCGCTTCCGCGCGGTGTATGCGCTGCACGCCGCGGCGATCGCCGACCTCGCCGGCCCACCCTTCGATGCCGGGCGGTTCTACCGCACCGCGCAGACGGAATTCGGCGGCCCCAACCTGCAGCTGGCGCGGCTGATGGCCAGCTGGCAGGCGCGCAACGGCCAGATGCAGGAGGCGATGGCCACGCTGGACGCGCTGGGCGCCGCCAACCAGGACATCGCCATGGCGCTGCCCGGGCTGAAGGCCACCGTCGCCGACCGCCCGATCCGCCGCGCCACCGACGGCATGGCGGATGCCTACATGGCCGTGGCCAGCGCGCTGCGCGTGCAGGAGGCCAACGAGTTCGCCATGGTGCTGCTGCGCCTGGCGCTGGATCTGCGGCCCGACTTCACCGCCGCGCGCCTGCTGGCCGCCGACATCATTTCCAGCGGCAAGGACCCGGCGCCGGCGCTGGCGATGCTCAGCGCCGTGTCGATGGACGACCCGCTGGCCCCGGCCGTGCGCCTGCGCCGCGCCGCCCTGCTGGACCGGCTGGGCAATTCCGACGAGGCGCTGCGCGTGCTGGAGCAGCTGGCCGCGGATTTCCCCAGGCAGCCGGAGCCGCTGACGATGCAGGCCAACATCCTGCGCGCCAAGCACCGCTACCCCGAGGCGGTGGTGGCCTACACCAAGGCGCTGGCCCTGGTGCCGGCCGACGCGCCGGGCGCCTGGCCGCTCTATTACGAGCGCGGCATCGCGCGGGAACGCTCGCATGACTGGCCGGGGGCGGAGGCGGATTTCCAGACCGCGCTGAAGCTGCAGCCGGACCAGCCCTTCGTGCTGAACTACCTCGCCTATTCCTGGACCGAGCAGGGCCGCAACCTGCCGGAGGCGCGGCGGATGATCGAGCGCGCCGCCGCCCAGCGGCCGAACGACGGCGCGGTGATCGACAGCCTGGGCTGGGTGCTGCTGCGCCAGGGCGACACCGCCGGCGCGGTGAAGAACCTGGAGCGGGCGGTGGAGCTGGAACCCTCCGACCCCACCATCAACGCCCATCTCGGCGACGCCTACTGGGCCGCCGGCCGCAAGCTGGAGGCGCAGTTCCAGTGGCGCCGCGCGCTGACGCTGAACCCGGAGCCGGAGGACGTGCCGAAGCTGGAGGCCAAGCTGCGCGAGGGCGAGCAGGCGCTGGGCATCACGCCGGCCAAGGCCGTGCAGTAGCCCGCCCTTTCGCAGCACCATGCCTCCGACGGGCGGCCGGCGGGAATTCGCGCCGGCGAAGATCAACCTGTTCCTGCACGTCACCGGGCGAAGGGCCGATGGCTATCACCTGCTCGACAGCCTGGTGGTGTTCGCCGATGTGGGCGACGCGCTGACCGCGACCCCGGCGGACACGCTGGGCCTGACCGTCGATGGCCCGTTCGGCGCCGGGCTGGCGGGCGAGCCGGACAATCTCGTGCTGCGCGCCGCGCGCGCGCTGGGGGTGAGCGCCCAGCTGCATCTGACCAAGAACCTGCCCGTGGCCTCGGGCATCGGCGGGGGGTCGGCGGATGCCGCGGCCGCGCTGCGGCTGCTCGCCCCCGCCCGCCCGGCCGACCTCGCCGCCCTCGCGCTGGGCCTCGGCGCCGACGTGCCCGTCTGCCTCGCCGCCCGCCCCGCGCGCATGCAGGGCATCGGCGAGACGCTGGCGGCCGCGCCGGACCTGCCGGAATTCGGCCTGGTGCTGGCCAATCCCGGCCTGGCGGTGCCCACGCCGGCGGTGTTCCGCGCCCGCACCGGCCCGTTCTCCCCGATGGCCGCGCTGCCCGCCGCCTGGCCGGACAGCGCCGCCCTCGCCGCCGACCTGCGCCGCCTCGCCAACGACCTCGAACCGCCGGCCGTGGCCCTGCACCCGGCGATCGGCGACGTGCTGGCCTGCCTCGCCGGCCTGCCCGGCTGCCTGCTCGCGCGCATGAGCGGCAGCGGCGCCACCTGCTTCGCCCTGTTCCCCTCCGCC
>CAMFLK010000309.1 GCA_945957135.1 uncultured Rhodospirillales bacterium | reverse complement strand
GGGCAGGGCACGCAGCAGCGCGAGCACTCCCGCGCGGTGGGCCTGCAACACGTCGATCCGCCGCATGACGATGTCGAACAGCCGGTCGCGGGGCGTGCCGGCCTCGTCCAGCCCGGCCAGCGCCGCCGAATCCGCCAGCCGGCCGAAGCGCAGCAGCACGGTGCCACAGGTGGGGCCGCACCCGGGGAAACGCAGCCGGGCGCGATCGAGCGGCAGGCCCGCGGCGCGGGCGGCGTCGGCCACCCGCACCCGTGCCCAGCCGCGCTCCCCGGCCAGGGTGAAATGGCTGGCGATCAGCGCCTTGTCGAATTCCGCGTCGTCCATGCCATCAACATGGGACGAGCGCGCCCGCTTGTCAGCCCGCGAGTTCGCGCGAACGCGCGGTGGCGGCGTCGATGGCGCGGGAAATCGTCTCCGGCCAGGCGGCCGGCGCCATCATCACCGCCAGCGCCCGCTCGGTGGTGCCGTTGGGGCTGGTCACGTTGCGCCGCAGCTGGGCGGAGTCCTCCTCGCTCGCGGCGAGCAGGGCGCCGGAGCCGGAGACGGTCTGCCGGGCGAGCAGCCGGGCCAGCCGGGGCGGAATGCCCTGCGCCACCGCCGCCTGCTCCAGCAGCTCCGCCAGCAGGAACACATAGGCCGGCCCGCCGCCGGAGATGGCGGTGACGGGGTCGAGCAGCCCCTCCTCCTCCACCCAGGCCACGCTGCCGATGGCGGTGAGCAGCGTGTCGCACAGCGCGCGCTGGGCCGGAGTGACGCCCGGCCCAGCGCAGGCGACGGTGATGCCCTGGCGGACGGCGGCCGGGGTATTCGGCATGGCCCGCACGATCGCCGCCTCCGGCCCCAGCAGGGGCTGCATGCCCGCGATGCTGCGCCCGGCCATGATCGACAGCATCACCGCATCCGGGGCGAAGCGGGCATAGAGCGGCAGGGTTTCCGCCGCGTTCTGCGGCTTCACCGCCAGCACCACGGCGGCCGGCGCGAAATCGGAGGGGATGTCCGCCTCGGTGGGCGCCACATACACGCCCGAAGGCGCCGCCGGCCGGGTGGGATCGACGGCGACGGAGGGGGCGAGGCCGCGCTCGATCCAGCCGGACAGCATCGCCCCGCCCATCTTGCCCAGCCCGACCAGCAGGACGGGCGGAATCGTTGCCGTCATTGCCTCAGGCTTCTCCGACGCATTCGAGCATTGCCGCCTGCAGCGCTTCGTTGGGCGACTTGCCGCCCCACAGCACGAACTGGAAGGCGGGGAAGAAGCGCTCGCACTCGGTGATGGCGATGTCCACCATGTCCTCCAGGCTTTCGCTGGAGGCGCCGGGGGCGCCGCGCAGCAGCACGGCGTGGCGGAACAGCGGCATGCCGTCATCGGCGTCCATGCCGAAATGGCCGATCCACAGCCGCTCATTGGCCAGCGCCAGCAGCTCGTACAGCGCGGCGCGGCGCTTTTCCGGCACTTTCAGGTCGAAGGTGCAGGTGAAGTGCATGGCGCTGATCTCGTGCGACCAGGAGAAATACAGGCCGTAATCGCACCACTTGCCCGGCGCTTCCGCGGCCATTTCCGAATCGCTGCGGCGGTCGAACACCCATTCATTGGCGGCGACGATCTGCTCCATCATGTCGAGCGGGTTGGGGGCGTTGTCCTGGTGGATGCTCGTCAGAGCTGCCATCGAAGGTCTCCCGGTTGGAGGAAGGCCGGAGGCGCGGTGCGGGCGGATGGGGCAACCCGAATCGCCACCCCCAGCCTACCGACCGGCCCGCGCGAGCCGCAAGGGCCATCAAGGCCCAAGCCGCTCGCCTTCACACAGCTTCACAGCTTGGTCATTCGCGGCCGCCGCCCTCCTGGCCGCGCGGATCGGGGGTTTCCGGCGGAATTCGCGGGTGTTCCAGGGCGGTGAGGCGCGCTTCCAGCGCGGCCAGCCGCGCGTCCATCGCCGCCAGCCGGGCTTCCGCCGCCTCCTGCCCGGCGCGGGCGCGGGCGGCCATGTCGAGCGCCGCGTCCAGCTCCTCGCGGCGCACCAGCTCCAGCCGGCGGATCGCCTCGTCGATGCGCGCGCGGGCCATCGCCCCGGCCTCGTCGCGCAGCCCCAGCAGCGCGGACATCGCGCCGCCGGCCACGCCGGCCAGGTCGTCGAACACATGCGGTCGGTCGGTCATGTCGGGTCCTCCTGCGGCTTCCTCAGCCCTGCGTCACCCCGTATATCGTGCCGCCATGATCCTGGTCACCGGCGGCGCCGGCTTCATCGGCTCGAATCTTCACGCCGCCCTGGTGGCGCGCGGGCTGGACACCGTGGTGGTGGACCGGCTGCGCGACCAGGGCAAGTGGCGCAACCTGGCCAAGCACCCGCCCGCCCTGCTGGTGGCGCCGGAGGAGCTGGACTCCTTCCTCGCCGGGCACCCGCCCATCGAGATGGTGTTCCATCTCGGCGCGGTCAGCGCCACCACCGCGACCGACGGCGATCTCGTCTGGCGCAGCAACGTCGCCCTGTCGCAGATGCTGTGGCGCTGGTGTGCCGCGAACGGGGTGCGGCTGGTCTATGCCAGCTCCGCCGCCACCTATGGCGATGGCGGGGCGGGGTTCGACGACGACCCCGCCGGGCTCGCGGATCTGCGCCCGCTCAACCTCTACGGCTGGAGCAAGCACGCCTTCGACCGCGACGTGATGCGCCGTCTCAAGCAGGGCGAGGCGGCGCCGCCGCAATGGGTGGGGCTGAAGTTCTTCAACGTCTATGGGCCGAACGAATACCACAAGGGGTCGATGATCTCGGTGGTGAAGGTCAAGCACGACGAGGTGGCCGCCGGCCGCGCCCCCCGCCTGTTCCGCTCCGACCGGCCGGACATCGAGGATGGCGGCCAGCAGCGCGACTTCATCTGGGTGGGCGACATCGTCGATGTGATGCTCTGGCTGCTGGGCACGCCCGGCGTGAGCGGGCTGTTCAACCTGGGCACCGGCCGCGCCCGCAGCTACGCCGACCTCGCCCGCGCCGTGTGCGCGGCGGCCGGCGTGGCGCCGGCGGTGGAGTTCATCGACATGCCCGCCGCCCTGCGCGGCCAGTACCAGAGCTACACGCAGGCCGAGATGGGGCGGCTGCGCGCGGCGGGCTATGGCGGGCAGTTCACGCCGCTGGAAGACGGCATCGCGCGCTACGTGCAGGGCTTTCTGACCCAGGCGGACCCGTATGTTTGAGCTGTTTCCCGACCATACCACCGTGCTGCGGCTGGGGCCGCTGGCGATCCGCTGGTACGCGCTGGCCTATATCCTCGGGCTGGTGCTGGGCTGGCGGCTGGTGCGGCGGCTGGCCCAGCGCGGCCCGGCGGTGGCCACGCCGTTGCAGGTGGACGATTTCCTGACCTGGGCGACGCTCGGCGTGGTGCTGGGCGGGCGGCTCGGCTACGTGCTGTTCTACCAGCCCTCGCGCTTCCTCGCTTCCCCCCAGGAGATCATCGCGGTCTGGCAGGGCGGCATGTCGTTCCATGGCGGCATGCTCGGCGTGGCCATCGCGCTGGTGATCTTCTGCCGCCGCCAGAAAATTCCGCTGCTGGGCTTCGCCGACCGCATCGCCGTGGCCGCGCCGATCGGGCTGGGGCTGGGGCGCATCGCCAATTTCGTCAATGGCGAGCTGTGGGGGCGGCCGGCACCGGACTGGCTGCCCTGGGCGATGGTGTTCCCCAATGGCGGGCCGGTGCTGCGCCATCCCAGCCAGCTCTACCAGGCGCTGATGGAGGGGCTGATCCTGTTCGCGGTGATGCTGCTGCTGGCAAGGCGGGACTCGCTGCGCGCGCGCTTCGGCTTCCTCACCGGCGCCTTCCTCGCGGGCTACGCCATCGCCCGCATCATCGGCGAAGTCTTTCGCGAGCCGGACGCCTTCCTCGGCTTCCTGTTCGCCGGCGCCACGATGGGCCAGCTGCTGTCGCTGCCCATGCTGATCGCCGGGGTGTGGCTGATGGCGCGAAGCCGGCCGCTTCGCGCCTGATGGAGCGGCTGGACGCCTTCATGGCGCGCGCCAACGCCGCCTATTACGCCACGCGCGACCCCTTCGCCGATTTCACCACCGCGCCGGAGATCAGCCAGGTGTTCGGCGAACTGCTCGGCCTGTGGGCGGCGGTGAATTGGCAGGCGATGGGAAGGCCCGACCCGGTGATCCTGGCCGAGGCCGGGCCGGGGCGCGGCACGCTGATGGCGGACGCGCTGCGCGCGGTGGCCGCGACCATGCCGGATTTCCACGCCGCCCTGCGCCTGCATCTGGTCGAGACCTCGCCCCGGCTGCGGGCGGTGCAGGCGCGACTTTTGCCGGAGGCGACTTGGCACGAGCGGGTGCAGGATCTGCCGGACGGCCCCCTGCTGCTGCTGGCCAACGAGTTTCTCGATGCCCTGCCGATCCGCCAGTTCGTGCGCGGCGATGCGGGCTGGGCGGAGCGGCACGTGGCCGATGGCGCCTTCGTGGACCGGCCCTGCGAGCCGCCCGAGGGCGCATCGGGCGACGTCATCGAGTGCTGCGAACCGGCGCGCGACATCGCCGCCTGGCTCGGCGCGCGGCTGGCGGCGCAGGGCGGCGCCGCGCTGTTCCTCGATTACGGCCCCGGCGAATCCGCCCCCGGCGACAGCCTGCAGGCCCTGCGCGACGGGCGCCCGGCCGATCCACTGGCCGAGCCGGGCAGCGCCGACCTCACCGCTCATGTCGATTTCGCCGCCTTCGCCCGCGC
>CAMFLK010000308.1 GCA_945957135.1 uncultured Rhodospirillales bacterium | reverse complement strand
CCGGCCGCGGCCTGTTCCAGAAATGCGACCGCCCCGACCCCGCCCGCCCGCGCGCCGGATAGAACGGGCGGGCGGGGCCGATCTCAGCCAGCTCCGCGCACACGCGGAAGAAATCCGGCCGCCCCGCGAGGCCGCGCAGGAAGGCCGGGAAATCCACCTCCCGCGCATGGGCGGCGGCATAGGCGCGGGGCAGTCCCAGCGGCAGATCGACGCCCAGCGCCACCGCGCCGCCGCCGGCCAGCAGCCTTGGGAACAGCGTCTCCAGCGCGCCCACCTTCTCCGGCGCCGCCAGCCGCCACCGCCGGCCATCCCTGCGCAGCACCGCCATCCAGCGCTTGCGCGGGTCCACGCTCCAATCGGCATGCGCGACGACGGTTGCGGTCATCGGTGCCGATGTGGAAGGGTTGGCCCCGACTCGCGAGGGAGACCGCCATGGCCTTCGTCCATCGCTACGCCGCTCCGGCCCGCTGGCTGCACTGGATCATCGCCGTGCTGGTGCTGGGCGCGCTCGGCGCCGGATTCTATCTCGGCTATGGCGACCCGCCGGACGGCCCGGCCACCGACCGGCTCTACAACCTGCATGAAAGCACCGGGGTGGTGATCCTGGCGCTGGCCATCCTGCGCCTCGTCGTGCGCTGGGCCAACCCACCCCCACCCCTGCCGGCCGGCACGCCGGCGATCATCCGCGCCATGGCCACGCTCAACCACGCCGCCCTCTATCTGCTGCTGCTGGCCCAGCCCGTGGTGGGCTACCTCGGCAACAACGCCGGCGGCTACGCGCTCGCCTGGTACAACCTGGTCAACCTGCCCGCCCTGGTCGGCAAGAACGACGCGCTGTCGAACCTGATGTTCAGCTTCCACAAATGGGGCGGCATCGCGCTGGTGGTGCTGATCGGCCTGCACCTGCTGGGCGTTGTCTATCATGCCGTGATCCGGCGGGATGGGTTGCTGCAGCGGATGGTGTAGGAAGGAAGCAAGGAAGCGCTTCTTTCTTGCAAGAAGGAAGCAAAGAACTTTTTATACTTGGTTACGCACATCGCTTCTTCATCGTCATGGACGGGTCAAGCCCGTCCATGACGATTATGGAACGAATTTCTCGCTGTACACGCGCCATCGCCTCGGGAATCGACCCAAGGGGAGGCCGGACGGGGTCGTGACGGCGCCGGCTACTCGATCTGCGGCGGAATGACGGCCATGCGCCACACATCGCCGGACCGGCGATAGGGGCCGGACTCCTCGGACGACCGGCGCGCCGGCGGCGGCGCGAGCGGCGCCTCGGCCATCTCCGCCATCGCCGGGGCGTGCCGGGCGAGGTCGGCGTCGATCCAGGGGTGGCGGGCGCCGAGCATGCGCAGGATCGGCCGCAGCAGCCGGGCGGCCTGGGGGCATTCGTCCAGGAACTGCCTGGCCCGCGCCTCCTCCAGCCACGCCTCGAACTGGCAGGTCGCCAGGGACATCGGCGGCATGAAGCGCGTCAGCCAGGCCGGGCCGGTGCGATGGCCGCGGGCGCGCATCAGCCGCATCATCTCCCTCTGGAGTTCCCGCGACGGGCCGGGCCGGCGCGCGCGCGCCAGCGGAGCAGCAGCCGGACGCGGCGCGGGCAGCCGCCCCTCGCTCCACAGCACCATCAGCGCGTCGAGCCGGTGGAAGACCCGGTTGCAACGGCGCTGGAGCAGGGCGAACAGCGGCTGCAACCCCGGAAAGGCGTGGCCGCACAGGAAGATCAGCCGGGCGCCCAGCGCCTCGAACGCCCCGGCGAGCTGGGCGCCCAGCGGGGAGGTGGCGGGCAGCGCGTATTGGAAGCGGGTGAAGAGGAAGGGATTAACGTACATGAAGAACGTATAGGGTGTATCACGGTCGGATGCAACCAGAAAATTATCTATATCAAGATTTGTTCTGGTCGGACCGCGGCATCGTCCAAGGGCGTCGTCCCAACAGAAAAGGCGGCGCCATCGGGCGCCGCCTTTCCCATGAAACGGCCGCGATCAGGCCTTGCGGCGGCGCACCGCGCCCAGGCCGGCGAGCCCGGCGCCGAGCAGCGCCAGCGTGGCGGGTTCCGGCACGGGGGAGATCGGCACGTTGTTGATGGTGGCGCCGGCGATCGCCATGCCGGAATTGAAGTCCTTGTCGTTGGTGTTGGTCGCTCCGAACTCGAGCTGGTAGGTGCCGGCGTCGGCGATGGTGTAGGTCATCAGGATCCAGCCGGTGTAGCCGCATCCCACGTCCCAGCAGCTGCCGGTGCTGACACCCAGCGGGGTCCAGTCCGGGGCTCCGCCGATGATGGCGGTGGAACCCGGCGACAGCGTGACGCCGGCGGCGAGGCCGGGGAGGTCCTGGCCGGGCACCGTGTCGCCCTGCGGCACGGTGCGCGCGGTGAACAGGATGTCCGTGCCACCCGGACCGAGCAGCGCGGCCCAGGCATAGTCGGGGAAGCCCGACCCGTCGGAGGTGACGTAGTTGAAGTAGAAGGCCAGCGTGTCGCCGGCATTTGCGGCGAAGCCGTTGGTGGTGAGGGTGGAACCGTTCTTGGTGCCCGTGGTGTAGCCCGCGAGCGACCCGACGCCGTCGATGCCGCCGGCGGTGGTCACATAGGCATAGTCAGGCCCGTAGGCGGGGGGCGCGGTCACCACCCCATTCGGGCTCGCCGCGCCATACCCGCCAACCCCGGTCCAGCCCATCGGCAGGGTGGCCGCGCCGGCGGAGGTTGTCAGCGCGACGAAGGCCGCGGCGAGGGTGGCAAGGCCTGTTCCGGAAAAACGCATGGGAAAGCTCCTGAAATGAAAGGATACAGGTGCAATCAGCAAACGTCATGCCACCTTCTCCGGCGGCGTGAATCGGCGGATCGAGCGGACGGCGTCGCGCACGGTGTAAGATTTCCAGACAGCCGGATTTGCCGCGATGAATCGGCGCTTTCAAAATACGCTGACAAATACTGGAGTTATTCCAGGCTTCCGATCGCACGACGCGTCGATTTCCGAAAAACCCTGTAAAAATCTTCGACAAATTGCAGGTGATTTCGGGCCGTCCTCCCCATTTTCGAGGGAGAAGCCGGCCCAGCTCGCGGTCTCATATCAACGGTCATGAAGGATGACCGTCGGTATGAGTCTTTGTTTGGCGCGCCGCCGCCGGCCAACCACGTGCGCGGTGAAGCCGCGCACGGGGCGCGCGATACCAACGCCCCTTCGTGATGGAAGAGTCATCACTTCGTGCCGTTGGTATCATATCAAGGGTCATGAAGAATGACCGTTGACTCTGAGTCCTTGTTTGGCGTGCCGCCGGGATCAGAGCGGCTTTTGCGCCTTCTCCAGCAGCCGCGCGAACAGGCCGGGCTTCCTTGGCGCCGGCGGCGGCTTGGCGGCCTTCTCCCGCGCCTTCTCCTCGGCCACCCGCTCCTTCTCCTTCAGCGCCAGCCGCTTCTCCAGGCTGATGCCGGCCTTGGCGGCGCGCCGGGTCTCGTAGGCGCGCTGGCCCTCGGTCATGTCCTTCGTGGGCGTCTTGCTCATCTGAGTCCTCGATCGGGCAGGCGGCGGTTGTCGCAGGCGCGTTCGGCGGATTCAACCCCACCGCCGCAGCAGCCGCCGCGCCAGCCAGCCCAGCGCCGCGTGGATGGCGATGCCCGCCAGCGACAGCAGCACCAGGGCGGCGAACATGCGCGGAATCTGCAGCCGGTAGCCGGATTCCAGGATGCGATAGGCCAGGCCCGAGGCCACGCCGCCGGAGCCGGCCACGAACTCCGCCACCACCGCGCCGACCAGCGCCAGCCCGCCGGAAATGCGCATGCCCGCGAGGAAATAGGGCAGGGCGGCGGGCAGGCGCAGCAGGCGCAGCGTGTCCCACCGCGCGGCGCCGTTGAGGCGGAACAGGTCGAGCAGGTCGGCCGGCGTGGCGGCCAGCCCCGCGGCGGTGTTGGAGAACACCGGGAAGAAGGCGACGATGGTCGCGCAGGTCACCAGCGCCGCGAACGGGTCGCCCACCCAGATGATCACCAGCGGCGCGATCGCCACGATCGGCGTGACCTGCAACACCACCGTCCAGGGCTGGATCGCCGCCCGCGCCCAGCGGCTGGCGGCCATCGCCACCGCCAGCGCCACGCCGAGCACGCAGGACACCACCAGCGCCGCGAAGGTCACCGCCAGCGTGGACGCCAGCGATGCCATCAGCAGCCCGGGTGCGGCGAGAAACGCGCCGAGAATGGCAACCGGCCCCGGCAGGATATAGGGCGGCACCCCCAGCACCCGCACGGTCCCCTCCCACAGCAGCAGCACCGCCACCGCCGCGACAACGGGCGCCGCGAGCTCGGCCCGTTCGCTCATACCATCAGCCCCGCCCGCGCCCGCCGCGCGATCGCCTCCACCAGTTCGGCATAGGCGGGGTCGGACCGCGCCGCGGGGCCAGGGGGCAGCGGCGAGGCGATCTCGTCGGCGACGCGGCCGGGGCGGGGGGACATGAGGACGATGCGCCGGGCCAGGAACGCCGCCTCGTAGATCGAATGCGTCACGAAGATCACCGTGCAGCCCAGCTCGCGCCACAGGGCCAGCAGATCCTCCTGCAAGGCGTGGCGGGTGAATTCGTCCAGCGCGGCGAAGGGCTCGTCCATCAGCAGCAGGCGCGGGCGGCTGACCAGGGCGCGGGCGATGGAGACGCGCATGCGCATGCCGCCCGACAGCTCGCGCGGCCGCGTGGCCGCGAACCCGCCCAACCC
>CAMFLK010000307.1 GCA_945957135.1 uncultured Rhodospirillales bacterium | reverse complement strand
GAGATAGAAGCCCAGCCCCACCGCGAGCCGCAGCGCCTCGATCTGGTGGCGCACGGCGGCCAGGGCGGCGTGGCGCGGGGCGGGCGGCACGCGATAGACCAGCCGGCGCAGCCACAGCCGCGCCGCCGGCTCCGGCGGAATGCCCGCCGCCGCCAGCACCGTGGCGCGCGAGCCGCTCTGCGCCAGCCCGGCGAACAGCGCATCGACCTGCGCCCAGTCGATCGGCGTGAACCCCGCCCCGTCCGGCGCGTGGCGCACCGGCCGCACGCGCGGACCCGGCCCCTCGCGCAGCGCGCGCATGATCTCGTAGGCCAGGCGCTGGATGCCGGAGGGCCGCCGGCTGTGGCCGGCATATTCGAACAGGTCCTCGACATCGACCCAGATGGTCACCGCGCTCACGCCCGCCCTCCGCTCGCCGCTCCGGGCGGCGCGTCCAGCCCGGCCAGCATGGCGTCGCCGCTGGCCGACCACGGGGTGGGGGTGAAGCGGGCGCGCACATCCGCCTGCCACGCCGCCAGGCCGGCCCGGTCGGTGATGGTGTCGCGGATGACGCGGTAGGCGTCGCCCACGTCGTCGGGGTCGAAATAGCGGGCCAGCGCGCCACCCGCCTCGGGCAGCGAGGTGGTGTTGGAAATCACGCAGGGCTTGCCGAAGATCAGGCTCTCGGTCACCGGCAGGCCCCAACCCTCGTAGAAGGAGGGGAACAGGGTGAACAGGCAGCCGCGATACAGCGCCGCCAGCGTGTCGTCGCTGGGGTCCTCGACGATGCGCAGCTTGCCGCCGAGCTGGTCGGCATTCTCGATCTGCTGCATCAGGTCGTCCACCAGCCAGCCCACCCGCCCGGCGAAGACCAGCGTGGGCACCTGCTCCGGCGGCAGCTCCGCCACCAGCCGGCGCCACACGCGGAACAGCAGCGTGTGGTTCTTGCGCGCCTCGATGGTGGAGACCACGAGCGCGTAGTCCCCCTCCACCGGCGGGCGGGCCTCGCCCGGCGTCGGGTGCGCCCCGTCCGTGCCGAAGCCGGTGCCCACGGGAATCACATGCACCGGCCCGGCGAGCGGAATGCCCTGCCGCGCCGCGTAGCGCTCCAGATCGTCCGCGCTGGCGCGGGAGATGGCGAACAGCACGTCGGTCACCCGCAGCTGGGCCAGCAGCCAGCCGCGGAACACCCGCACCAGGCCGCGGTCGCACCATTCCGGCCGGCGCAGCGGAATGATGTCGTAGATCAGCAGCCCCACGCGCATGCCGTGCCGGCTGCGCGCCTTGGCCACCATGGCGGGGTAGTTGGGCTGGAACCACGGCGCGCCGATCACCATCAGCACGTCGCCCGGCCGCACGCTCTCGGCGAAGCCCTGGCCCTTGGGCACGGGATGGCTGCCGGCGATGCGCGCCACCCCCGCCGCCCCGGAGCGCCGGAACGGGCGGACCAGCGCCTGCCCGACATGGCGCAGGAACAGGGCGAAGGACCCGATCGCCTGGCACTGGTTCAGCGCCGCGGCGGCCAGGCGCTGGCGCGGCTCGGGCGGCCAGGACGCCAGCCGGGTGGCGATGGCGTCCGCCATGCGCCGGCAGCGCCCGGCCGCCTCCTTCGCCCGCGCGGCCGGCCTGGCCTCCTCCTTCGCCGTCAGCCGCGCGTAGGGCGGCGACGTCCTCCCACGCCACGGCGACGAAATCGTTGCCGGTGGCGTCGTGGCGCAGGAAGCGGATGCGGCCGGTGGCGCCGAACCGGGTCTGCAGGTCCAGCTCCATTTCATAGGCGAGGCGCTGGATGCCGCTCGGCCTGGGGCTGAAGCGGGCATACTCGAACATGTCCTCGACATCGATCCAGACGGTGCTCTGCAAGATCACGCCACCCTTGCGCGCCAGTCTTCAATCACCTCGCGCAACGTTCGTTCCCACGCAACGGCCGGCGCCCAGCCCAGCGCGGCGCGCGCCCGGCCGGCATCGCCGCAGGCGAGCGGGATGTCGCCGGCGCGCAGCCGGGCCTGCTCCACCTCGATCTCCACGGCCACCCCGGCGATCTCGGCCAGTTGCGCGAGCACCTCGCCGATGGCGCGCGGCGTGCCGGAGGCGATGTTGAACACGCTGCCCGGCGGCAGGTCGGGCGCGGTCAGGCAGCGCGCATAGGCCGCGCAGACGTCGCGCACGTCGAGGAAATCCCGCTTCGGCGCCAGCGCCCCCACCTTCATCACCGGCGCCTGCCGCCCCGCGGCGATCAGCGCGAGCTGGCGGGCGAAGGCGGCGACCACGAAGGCCTCGCTCTGGCCCGGCCCGGTATGGTTGAACGGGCGCACCCGCACCACGTTCAGCCCGTCCGCCGCCATCGCCCCCAGCGCGAGATCGGCCGCGGCCTTGGTGGCGCCATAGGTGTTCATCGGCGCCAGCGGCGCGGTCTCGTCCAGCGCCACCCCGGCGGCGAAGGACTTGCCATAGGTGTCGGCGCTGGAGACATGCACCAGCCGGCAATCCGGCGCGTGCGCCATCAGCGCGCGGGCCAGGTTCAGCGTGCCGTGCAGGTTCACCTGCCAGGCGAGGTCCGGCTTCTCGCGCGCCGCGGGAATGGCGGCGATGCCGGCGAGATGCACGCAGCCCTCCGGCCGCGCGGCGATCACCGCCGCGCGCACCGCCGCCGCGTCCGTCACCTCGAACGGCGCGGTGACCAGCTCCGCCGCCGGCAGGGCGGCGCGCAGCACGGGGGTCAGGTGGTGGCCGACGAAGCCCGACGCGCCGGTGATCAGAACGCGGCGGGGAAGGGTCATGTCAGGCCCGCATCCGCGCGCGATGGCGGGCCAGATCGGCCTCCACCATCTCGGCGACCAGCTCCTCCAGCGACACGAGCGGCGCCCAGCCCAGCTTCTGCCGCGCCTTGGAACTGTCGCCCAGCAGCACCTCCACCTCCGCCGGCCGGTGCAGGGCGGCGGTGCTGACCACATGGTCCTCATAGTTCAGCCCGGCATGGCCGAAGGCGATGCGGCACAGATCGGTGATCGAGGTGGTGCGGCCGGTGGCGATCACGTAGTCGTCCGGCACGTCCTGCTGCAGCATCAGCCACATCGCCTGCACATAGTCGCGCGCATGGCCCCAGTCGCGGGTGGCGTGCATGTTGCCGAGCTGCAGCTGCTTGGCCAGGCCCAGCTTGATGCGCGCCACCCCGTCCGTCACCTTGCGGGTGACGAACTCGATGCCGCGCAGCGGGCTCTCGTGGTTGAACAGGATGCCCGAGGAGGCGTGCAGGCCGAAGCTCTCGCGGTAGTTCACCGTCATCCAATGGGCGTAGAGCTTGGCCACCGCATAGGGGCTGCGGGGATAGAAGGGCGTGCGCTCGGACTGCATCGGCTCCTGGATCTTGCCGAACATCTCCGAGGACGAGGCCTGGTAGAAGCGCGCCTCCGGCCGGGCGATGCGCACCGCCTCCAGCAAATTGCCCGCGCCCAGCGCGGTGACGTTGCCGGTCAGCAGCGGCTGCTGCCACGAGGCGGCGACGAAGCTCTGCGCGGCGAGGTTGAACACCTCGTCCGGCTTCGTGTCCTGCACGATGCGGATCAGGCTGGAGAGGTCGGTGAGGTTGCCGTCGGTCAGCTCGACCGCGTCGAGAATGCCCAGCCAGCGCAACCGCTCGCCGATCACGTCCGAAGAGGCGGACCGGCGCATCAGCCCGACCACCCGGTAGCCCTTGGCCAGGAGAAGCTGGGCGAGATAGGCGCCGTCCTGGCCGGTGATCCCCGTGACGAGGGCTGTGGGCATCGGTCTCTACTCCGCATTTCGCGCGCGCGCGCGCCTGAGTCCGGCGCGGCTGACGCGCCCGATTCGCGGGGGCTACAGGATGCGCGGGATGGAGGCAATGGTTGGCACGAAGTCTTGTGTTGTCCGCGACACAGCCTGTGGCCCGCGGAGCACAATGTTTCGGCCACCCAACCGTCATGACCGGTTTGCAACTTGGGTCCGGCGGCGACTGCGCGTAAACTGATGCAACGAAATGCAACAGGCTTCCTCCAATCCCGTCCCGGCACCCCCGCCGGCCCGGCTGTGGCGCGGGCGGGTCGGCCTGCGGCCGTACATGCCGGCCCTGCCACGCATGACCGTGGGGCGCATGACCGTGGGGCGGGGCGGCGGCAACCGGCGCGACATCCCGCCACTGCTGGTCTCGCTGCTGCTGCACGGGGTGGTGCTGCTGGCCGTCGTGCTGTTCGCGCTGCGGCGGGAACCGGCGCCGGACGGGCGCATCAGCCAGGCGGTGGAGCTGATGCTGGAACCCGGCCAGCCCGACGCGGCCACCCAACCCTCGCCGGACAGCCAGGAGCCGAGCAAGCAGCAGGAAGGCATCCGCGAACGCTCGCTCGCCACCCCGGCCCCCGACCAGCCCACCTTCGAACCACCCCAGCCCACCCCGGCGCCGCCGACACCGACCAGCCCGCCCAACCCGGACGCCGCCGCCCCGCCACCCAGCCCGCCCCCCGCGGCACCGGCGGCCGAAGCCCCCGCCCCCGAGGCACCGCCCGTCGAAACCCTGCCCCTGCCTCCCCCGCCACCGCCGCCCGCGCCACAGCAGGCCCAGCCACCCCGCCCCGCGCCAACCTCTCCGCCCCGCGTGAACCTCGCGCCGGGCGAGGTGCAGCTGATGCCCGAATTCCAGGCCCAGCCGCCACTTCCCCTGCCCCTGCCCCCCCCCCCCCCCCCCGCCCCCCCCCCCCCCCCCCCCCCCCCCCCCCCCCCGC
>CAMFLK010000306.1 GCA_945957135.1 uncultured Rhodospirillales bacterium | reverse complement strand
CCTTGGGCCAGACGCCCTGGGGGGCGAAGGAGCGGATGTAGCGGATGCGTTCCTCCGGCGTCAGGCTGTCCCAATCGGGCTTGGGCTTGCGCGGCTGGCCGGCGCGGGAGGGCCTGGGCTTCAAGAGCTTGCCTTCCTGCCAGCGCAGGACGAGGCGATCGAGGCGGTTGAGGAGCCAGCCGAGGCGGCCGTAGATGAGGCAGAGGAGGAGGTTGTGGAGATTGAGCGTCTGGCGGACGCGGTGGATGTGCCAGGAGAGCGCGCGCGCCAGGGGCGTCTGGAGATGGGGGTAGGTGGGGTTGGGCTCCTGGTTCAACATAGGTTCCGTTCTACCGGAACCATGTTCTCCGACGCAACAGGAAAATGCGCTGCTCTCTTATTTTTCCCCTTCGGGCCGAAGGCCCATCAAAACCCTCTCTCCACCCCGAGCGGCGTGCTGAGCCGGCACGCGGTTGCCTGAACGAATGGGGTCTGGGGCCTAAGGCCCCAGTGGGGTCGAGGGGCGGAGCCCCCGCCTTGCCTTCCCTTCCCTTCCCTTCCCTTGCCTTCCCTTCTCTAGAACAGCGACATCTGTGTCTCCGCCTTTGCGGCGGTTGTCGTGGGGATGGTGAAGTGGGAGCAGTCCAGGCTGTCGCGGTGGTCGAAGCCCCATTGCTTCGAGGCGCGGGCGAAGCGGCGGTTGAGGAGTTCGGCGTAGATGCCGGTGCCGGAGAAGCGTTGGCCGAATTTCGTTTCATTCAGGTTGCCGCTGCGGGTTTGGCGGATGAGGGTGAGGACGTGTTTGGCGCGGTCGGGGAAGTGTTCTTGCAGCCAGTCCTGGAACAGTTCGCGCAGTTCGTGGGGCAGGCGCAGCAGCACGTAGCCGGCGGAGCGGGCGCCGGCGCGGCTGGCGGCTTCCAGGATGCGTTCCAGTTCCGCGTCGTTCAGGCCGGGGATCATGGGTGCGGCCAGTGTGCCGGTGGGGATGCCGGCGCGGCTGAGTTCGGCGATGGCTTGCAGGCGCCGCGCGGGGGTGGAGGCGCGGGGTTCCATGCGCCGGGCCAGTGCCGCGTCGAGCGTGGTGACGGAGAGGCACACGCGCACCAGGTTGCGTGACGCCAGGCGCTGGAGGATGTCGATATCCCTGACCACGCCTGCGGATTTCGTGACGATGGTCACGGGGTGGCTGAACCGGTCCATTACCTCCAGCACCGCGCGGGTGAGTTTCAGGGTGCGTTCGATGGGTTGGTATGGGTCGGTGTTGGAGCCGAGCGCGATGGGGCGCACGACGTAGTTCTTCTTGCGCAGTTCGCGGTCGAGGATGTCCGCGACATCCGGCTTGAACAGCAGCTTGGTTTCGAAATCGAGGCCCGGGGAGTAGCCGAGATAGGCGTGGGTGGGGCGGGCGTAGCAGTAGATGCAGCCGTGTTCGCAGCCGCGATAGGGGTTCACCGCGCGGTCGAAGCCGATATCGGGGCTTTCGTTCCAGCTGATCACGCTGCGCGAGGCGTCGCGGATGAGTGTGGTGGGCAGGGGCGGCAGGTCGGAGAAATCGGCGTCCAGCGTGGCCCAGCCGTCGTCGAACGGCGCCGCGGCCTGCCGGTCGAAGCGGCTGGCGGGGTTCAGCGTGGCGCCGCGCCCTTTGCGGGCGAGGTTGGGCCGCTGGTCGTCCGGGTCCGTATGGGCCGGTTCGGGGGCTTCCATCATCGCCAGCGCGTCGCGGTCGATGTCCCGTTCCAGGGATTGGGGGTCGCCCAGGGGGGTGCCCAAGGGGTTGCCCGGGGAGCCACAGGGCAGCGGTGCGTCCATGTCCGCCTCGGTTCAAGATTTGTTCCGAGCGGGTTTCGCACAAAAGACGATCGGGAGTCAAGAACGCACTATGAACTCGCGCGGGGCCGCTTCGCGTGTTCGATTGTGCGTGCGGTACGGGGAGGGGTCTTATCGCGCCCGCCCGGCCCCCCTACTCCGCCGCGCGCAGATGTTCCTGAAGGCGGGGCATCAGCTCCACCAGGTTGCAGGGGCGGTGGCGGTTGTCGAGCTGCCAGACCAGGATGTCGTCCCAGCCGTCCTTCACCGCGCCGGTGCTGCCGGGCAGCGCGAACAGGTAGGTGCCGCCGGCCACGCCGCCGATGGCGCGGGACTGCATGGTGGAGGTGCCGATCTTCTGGAAGCTCAGCATGCGGAACAGCTCGCCGAAGCCCTCGATGGTCTTTTCCAGCACGCGGGCGAAGGCTTCGGGGGTCACGTCGCGGCCGGTGATGCCGGTGCCGCCGGTGGTGATGACCACGTCGATCGCCGGATCGGCGATCCACGCCTGAAGAATCTTGCAGACGGCGTCTGCGTCGTCGCGTTCGATGGCGCGGGCCGCGAGCATGTGGCCGGCGCCGGCGACGCGCGCGGCGAGCGTGTCGCCGGAGGTGTCGTTCGCCGCCGTGCGCGTGTCCGACACGGTGAGCACGGCGATGTTGACCGGAATGAACTTGCGGGATTCATCGAGGCGGGCCATGCGGGAACCCTCAGTGCATCACGGCGCGGGTGACACCCTCCGCCGCGTCGAACGGACGATAGCGCGGCCACAGCCCCTCGGCCAGCTCGTCCAGGCTCGGCGTGGGCATGCCCAGCCGCGCGGCGTAGATCCAGGTATAGGCCAGCACGCGCGGAATGAAGGCGCGGGTCTCGTCGATCGGCACCGCCTCGATGAACAGCAGCGGGTCGCCCATGTCGCGCAGCGCCGCGCCCCAGCGGCCGAAATTGCCGGGGCCGGAATTGTAGCTGGCGAGCAGGCGGACCAGGTTGCCCGCCACCGCGTCGTGGCCGGCGAGATAGGCCACGTAGCGCTGGCCGAGATTGAGGTTGACGGCGGGGTCGTGCAGCTCGATGCGCGCGTTGCCGCTGGCCGCGTCGCCGACGATGAAGCGGGCGGTGGCGGGCATGATCTGCATCAGCCCGCGGGCGCCGGCCGGCGAGATCATCTGCGCGTCGAAATTCGATTCCGTGCGGGCCAGCGCATAGACCATCGCGGGATCGACGATGAAGCCGCCCGAGGGGCGCAGGCGCGGGATGGTGAAGCGCATGGTCTCGCGCGGCCGCCCGTCGGCGGTCTGCACCAGATCGGCGAGCTGGGCGGCGAGGTCCATCAGCCCGGCGCGCTCGGCCACCAGCATCACCGCCCTTCCCAGGGCCGGCGTGGTCTGGGCCAGCGGCCAGAGCAGGCGCAGCTCCGCCTCCGCCCGGTCCGCCTGGCCGACCTGGAGCAGGGCGAAGGCGCGCAGGCCCGATGGTGTGGCGGACACCGCCTCCACATCCGCTTCCGACAGCATCTCGCGCGGGCCGGAGGCGGCGCCGATGCCCATGCCCAGCACGCGCCGGGCGATCATGCCGTAGAAGGTGCGCCGCTCCTCCGCCGCGTTCAGCGCCCAGCGGGTGAAGCCGTCGCGGTCATGCGTGGCCGCGCGCGCGCGGGCGGCCCAGAAGGCGGTGGCGGCGCGCAGCGCCGAGGTGGTGATCTCCGCGCGCCAGCCGGCCTCGAACATCGGGCCGGCCAGTTCCACGCGGCCCAGCCGCCAGGCCGCCAGCCCCGCGACGTAGCCGGCCAGTGCCGCGTCCTCGCAATGCGGGGTGGACGAGCTGCGGCAGGTGGTGACGCCGCGCGCCGCGAGGTCGAACGCCTCCTGGTCGCGGTTGAGGGTGAACAGGATCTGCCCGGCCTCGCCGCGCAGCTGCGAGGCATAGGCCGGCGACAGGCCGGCGGTGCGCGACAGCAGGCGGTTGACCGCGCCGGGCGGGCCGTTGCGCGCGGCATCCTGCACCGCGCGGTCCAGCGCGCGGTTGCGGGTGAGGCCGCGGCCGGCCGGCTCCGTCTCCTCCGGCACCGGCACGGGGGCGCTGGCGGTGTCGTCGAACGGCAGGGCCTGGGCGGCGCTGGCCAGGCTGGCGGCCAGCGGGCGGGGCGGCGGCGGCTCGTCGCGCGGCAGGCGCATGAGGAGCAGGGAATGGATGGTGGGCGCGTCCGGCAGATCGTGCCATTCGGCGAGCCAGCTGCGCAGCTCCACCGCCGAGGCGCGGGTGAAGCGGCCGAGATGGCGGTCGGCCAGGATATGGCCGAGCACGCCGACGGTGACGCGGTCCGCGAGGTCCAGCTCCACCGTCTCGCGGATGGCGGCGGGGATGTCGCCACGCGCCTGCGAGGCGAAGATGCGGCGGATGCGCGCGGCCTCGCTGGGCGGCAGCGGCTGTGGCAGCGCCACGCCCATGGCGCCGCGCGGCGCCACGCGTGGGATCGCCAACGCCGTGTCGTCCGGGCCCGTCTGGGTTTGCGCATACGCCTTCGACGCCGTGGCTCCGGCGAGCAACGCGGCCCCTGCCAGGAAGGCGCGGGCGGCGGGAAGGCGGGAGAGCGTTGAACCGATCCCTCGCATGGCGCAACGCCCTACACGCGCACCGGATGAGACGCAACCTCCGAAATTTAGACGTTGATAAGAATTTTGATCCCGAGTCGTTGGAATCAGGCCGTTACGGCGGCAAATGAAATCAAGGTCTTGACAAATTATTATCGATGCTGCGGCGCAGGAGAACCATGTCCGCCCAGGCGTCGCGCTTGGCGCCGGGCGTGCGCAGCAGGTATGCGGGGTGCAGCATGGGCAGCGCGGGCACCGGCGCGGGCAGGTCCGGCACGGCCAATTGGTGCCATTTGCCCCGCAGCTGGCGAATGCCTGCCTTGCCGCCGAGCACCGCCTTGGTGGACGGCGCGCCGAGCAGGAC
>CAMFLK010000305.1 GCA_945957135.1 uncultured Rhodospirillales bacterium | reverse complement strand
AGCACAGGAAGATCAGCCGCGCGCCCAGCGTCTCGAACGGCATGGCGAGCTGGGCGCCGAGCGGCGAGGCGGCTTGCAGCACGGGTCGGACGCGGGTGAACAGAACGGGGTGGGTGTACATGCGGGGACATATAGCTTAGTCATCCCCGCATGATCAATAAGAAAATTCCTGTTCGTAAGATTTTTTCGACCCAACCTTCAACGTATCATGAACGCTCAGGCGAGGTCCGCCGGGTCGGCGTACGGCTCGGCGGGGGTCGGCCGCGCGGGGCCGCGCGCCGGGCGCGGCTCGGTCTGGCGGCGGGTGAACTCGGGGGCGATCTCCGCGAGTTCCAGGAACTGGTCGGCCTGCCGGCGCAGCTCGTCCGCCACCATCGGCGGCGAGGTGCGGATGGACGAGACCACGGAGACCCGCACCCCCAGCCGCTGCACCGCCTCCACCAGCCGGCGGAAATCGGAATCGCCGCTGAACAGCACCACGTGGTCGAGCTTCGGCGCCATCTCCAGCATGTCGATGGCCAGCTCGATATCCATATTGCCCTTCACCCGCCGGCGGCCGGTGGCGTCGGTGAATTCCTTGGCCGGCTTGGTCACCAGCGCGTAGCCGTTATAGGCCAGCCAGTCGGTCAGCGGCTTCAGCGGCGAATACTCCTCCGTCTCCAGCACCGCGGAGTAGTAGTAGGCACGGATGACATGCGCCTTGCGGCGGAAGAATTCGAGCAGGTTGCGGTAATCGACGTCGAAGCCGAGATTGCGCGAGGCGGAATAGAGATTGGCGCCGTCGATGAACAGGGCAACGCGCTCGTTGGGCAGGAAATGCATGGGTATCCCGTTTCCCGGGCCGTGCCCGGCGTGAGGTGAATATGGCGGGCTGGAAATCAAGGCGTCACGACTCTGAAACAGTCTATTACAAGATTTGTCATTCCACACAATCCCCCAAACAGCCCTGGGTTGTGAAGTGATTTTGGTTGCAATCGGCGCCAATCTCCCATTCCGCGGCGCCTCCCCCCGCCAGACCTGCGAAGCCGCGGCGGGTTGCCTGGCCCGGCTCGCGGAGCCGGGGCTGGCCGGGCTGCGCCTGGCCGGCCTGTCGCCGTGGTTCGAGAGCGCGCCGGTGCCCCCTTCCGGCCAGCCGCCCTATGTGAACGGGGTGGCGCGGCTGGAAGGCCAGGCGGCGCCGGCGGCGCTGCTGGCGGCGCTGCAGGACATCGAGGCGCGATTCGGCCGGGTGCGCTCGGTGGCCAATGCGGCGCGCACGCTCGATCTCGACATCATCGACATGAACGGGCTGGTGCGCGCGGCACCGGACCCGGTGCTGCCGCATCCGCGCGCCCATCTGCGCGCCTTCGTGCTCGCCCCCATCGCCGCCCTGGCGCCGGAGTGGCGGCATCCGGCGAGCGGACGCAGTGCCGCGGAGCTGCTCGCCGCGCTGGACGCGCGGGACCTGCGCGTTTTGTGACGGGCCGATGCAAAATATGCGATTGCGAGCCATTCGCAGTTGAGGCATAAGCGGCGGGCCAACCGAGGGAACCAAGCCGCGTGTATGTCTGTCTCTGCAACGCGCTGACCGACCGCGACATCCACGCCGCCGCCACCGAGGGCGGCGCGTCCCGCCCCGCCGAGGTGTTCGCCCATTGTGCCTGCCGCGCCAAGTGCGGCAGCTGCGTGCGCACCGTGCTGGGCATGATGCGCGAGGCGCTGGGGCCGATCGAGGAGGAGATGCCCGGCTAGCCTTGACGGAGGGAGGGGTGCCAAGCACCTTCCCGCCCTCTCACCGGAGGACGGCCGATGTTGCGTGACCCCAAGGTCATCGAGCACCTGAACACCCAGCTCACCAACGAGCTGACCGCCATCAACCAGTATTTCCTGCACGCCCGCACGCTGCGCCATTGGGGGGTGACCAAGCTCGGCAAGCACGAATACGACGAGTCGATCGACGAGATGCGCCATGCCGACTGGCTGATCGAGCGCATCCTGTTCCTCGACGGCCTGCCCAACGTGCAGCGCCTCGACCCGATCCTGGTGGGCCAGACGGTGGAGGAGATCCTGCGCTCCGACCTCGCCTTGGAGGAGAAGGCCGCCACCGACCTGCGCGAGGGCATCGCCCATTGCGAGGCGGTGCGCGACTACGTCTCGCGCGACCTGCTGCGCCGCATCCTCGACGCCGAGGAGGAGCATATCGACTTCCTCGAACGCCAGTTCGACATGATCAAGCTGATGGGCGTGCAGAAATACATCCAGCTCAACAGCGCCTCGGCGCCGGAGCAGCACGAGGAGCAGGCGGGGTAGCACGGGGCGGGCGTTCCGTCGCCGGCGGGTAGGGAATGCGCCTCGGCCTCCTGCGATGCCATCTCCGCCGGCGGCGCCTCACCCCGTGGATGGACGGGTCAAGCCCGTCCATGACGAAAAATGGAACGTAAGAGGCTCATTTTTCTACATTCTTCGTGCGTCGGCACTCGCTTCGTTGCGCCGGGCGCTGTCAAGGCCCTTGAGTAAGCATGCCCAGGACAGCGCCCGGCGCAACGAAAGCACAATCGAACGAGCGAAGGAGCCCACACCGCGCTGCCATGCAGCATTGCGCTTGATCTCCGGCCGCCAGCCTCATATGTAGGCAGTTCGCCTTTGATTGAACCTTGCGGAGGTTGAGCGCATGGCGCGCGTCACCGTTGAAGACTGCGTCGAAAAAGTGCCGAACCGGTTCCAGCTGGTGCTGCTGGCCGCCCAGCGCGCCCGCAACCTCAGCCGCGGCGAGGAACTGACCATCGACCGCGACGACGACAAGAACCCCGTCGTCGCGCTGCGCGAGATCGCCGACGAGACCATCCCGCTCGAGCGGCTGGAGAGCGACCTGATCAAGTCGCTGTCCCGCGCGCCGGAGCCGGAGCCGGCGGACGAGGAGGTGCTCGACCTCATCCCCACCGACCAGAACATCTTCGGCCTGCAGGACGTCTCCGCCGAGGAGGAGCTGGCCACCCTGCCGACCGAGGGCGAGGACATGTCGGCCGACGACATGGCCGCGGCCATCGAGGCCGAACTCGGCGGCCGCCGCCGGTAACGCCTGAATGGGCAGCGGCGCTTCCGAATTCTGGCGCGCGCTGCCCGTGACCGGGCCGGACGGCACGGCCCTTTCCACCCCCACCGCCGACGCGCCGCCGGCCAAGCCGGACGGGCTGATCGCGCGCATCCGCGCCTATGACCCGGATGCCGACATCGCCCTGGTCCAGGCCGCCTTCGACCTCGCCGAGCGCGCCCATGCCGGGCAGAAGCGCGACAACGGCGACCCCTACATCACCCACCCGCTCGCCGTCGCGGACATCCTGGCCGGCTACCGGCTGGACATGGCGACCATCGCCACCGCCCTGCTGCACGACGTGATCGAGGATACCGGCGTCACCCGCGCCGAGCTCGAGAAGAAGTTCGGCGCCACCATCACCGGGCTGGTCGATGGCGTCACCAAGCTGACGCGGCTGGAAATCGGCTCCGACCGCACCAAGCAGGCGGAGAATTTCCGCAAGCTGGTGCTGGCCCTGTCGCGCGACATCCGCGTGCTGCTGGTCAAGCTCGCCGACCGGCTGCACAACATGCGCACCCTGCACTACGTGACGGAGACCCATCGCCGCCAGCGCATCGCGCGCGAGACGATGGAGATCTACGCCCCGCTCGCCGAGCGCATCGGCATGGACCGGATGAAGACCGAGCTCCAGACCCTGTCCTTCCAGCAGCTGGAGCCCGACGCCTTCGCCACCATCCACAACCGCCTGAACTTCCTGCGCGGCCAGGGCGCTGATGTGATCGAGGTGGTGCGCGCCCAGCTCGCCCAGGTGTGCCGCGAGTCCGGCATCGCGGTGATCGAGGTGACCGGGCGGGAGAAATCCGCCTACTCGATCTGGGAGAAGATGCAGCGCCGCAACGTGCAGTTCGAGCAGCTGTCGGACATCATGGCCTTCCGCATCGTGGTGCCCACGCGCGAGGCCTGCTACGCCGCCCTCGGCGCCGTCCACGCCGCCTATCCGGTGATCGCCGGGCGGTTCAAGGACTACATCTCCACCCCCAAGCCCAACGGCTACCAGAGCCTGCACACCGGGGTGACGCTGCGCGAGCCGCTGAACCAGAAGATCGAAATCCAGATTCGCACCGCGGAGATGGACCGCGTCGCCGAGAACGGCGTGGCCGCGCACTGGACCTACAAGCAGGGCGCCGGCACGCCAGGAGATGTCAAGCAGTTCCGCTGGGTGCAGGATTTGCTGGAAATCCTCGACAACGTGCCGGCCGACAACCTGCTGGAATACACCAAGCTCGAACTCTACCAGGACCAGGTGTTCTGCTTCACGCCGAAGGGCCAGCTGATCCAGCTGCCGCGCGGCGCGACGCCCGTCGATTTCGCCTATGCCGTGCACAGCCAGGTGGGCGACACCTGCGTGGGTGCGAAGGTGAACGGGCGGCTGATGCCGCTGCGCCACCAGCTGCAGAACGGCGACCAGGTGGAGATCATGACCTCGCGCGGCGGCACGCCCAGCCCGCAATGGTCGCGCTTCGTCGTCACCGGCAAGGCCCAGGCGCGCATCCGCCGCTACGTGCAGCAGCAGCAGCGCCAGCAATTCCTCGATGCCGGCCGCTCCGCCCTGGTGAAGGCCTTCCGCCAGGACGGGCTGGACGGGTCGGAAAAGGTGCTGAACCCCGCGCTGAAGGGGCTGAAGCTCGCCAGCCTGGACGACCTCTACATCGCCATCGGCAACGGCAACCTCA
>CAMFLK010000304.1 GCA_945957135.1 uncultured Rhodospirillales bacterium | reverse complement strand
TCCAGCTTTCTTGTTCGGCTGAAAAGGGCCGCTTTCTTGCCCCGGCCTTCCACCCTTGAGGGCGACGCGCGCAGATGTCGTCAAGGGCTCTTGAGCGAAGCGACCCTTGACGACATCGAGCACGGCGCCACCCTCACGGGAGGCGGGAGTCCTTACTTCCACTGCGGCGCGCTGGCCGCCCACTCATGCCCGTGCACCAGCCCCTCGTCGTGTCCATGCTCCACCGCCACCGGCGCGGCCGGCGCGTCCTCGTGGAACTGCTCCGCCTCCGTGCTGCCGGCGAAGGCCGTGGTGGAGGCGCGGCCGCCGGACACCGCCATGGCGATGGCGTCGAAATACCCCACCCCCACCTCGCGCTGGTGCCGCGTCGCCGTGTAGCCCTCCGTCTCCGAGGCGAATTCCGCCTGCTGCAGCTCGGAATAGGCCGCCATCCCCCGCTCCCGGTAGCCGCGCGCCAGCGTGAACATGGAGTGGTTCAGGCTGTGGAACCCGGCCAGGGTGACGAACTGGAACTTGTAGCCCATCGCCCCGATCTCGCGCTGGAACCGCGCGATGGCCTCCGGCGCCAGCTTCTTGCGCCAGTTGAAGCTGGGCGAGCAGTTATAGGCCAGCATCTTGCCGGGGAAGCGGCGATGGATCGCCTCGGCGAACTGCCGCGCCTCCTCCAGGTTCGGCTCGCTGGTCTCCCACCACAGCAGATCGGCATAGGGCGCGTAGGCCAGGCTGCGGGCGATGGCGTATTCCACGCCGATGCCCGGGCGGATGCGGTGGAACCCTTCCGGGGTACGCTCGCCGGTCAGGAACGGCCGGTCGCGCTCGTCCACGTCGGCGGTGAGCAGCTGGGCGGAGTGGCTGTCCGTGCGGCACAGCAGCACCGTCGGCACACCCTCCACATCCGCCGCCAGGCGCGCGGCGTTCAGCGTGCGGATGTGCTGGCTGATCGGCACCAGCACCTTGCCGCCGAGATGGCCGCATTTCTTCTCGCTGGCCAGCTGGTCCTCGAAATGCACGCCGGCGGCGCCCGCCTCGATCATCGCGCGCATCAGCTCATAGGCGTTCAGCGCGCCGCCGAACCCGGCCTCGGCATCGGCGATGATCGGCGCCATCCACTCCGTCGCGTCGCCGCCCTCCATCCGCGCGATCTGGTCGCAGCGGCGCAGCGCCGCGTTGATGCGGCGGACCACGGCGGGCACCGAATCCACCGGATACAGCGACTGGTCGGGATACATCTGCCCGGCCGAATTGGCGTCCGCCGCCACCTGCCAGCCGGACAGATAGATCGCCTTCAGCCCGGCCTTCACCTGCTGCACCGCCTGGTTGCCGGTCAGCGCCCCCAGCGTGGGCACGAAGGGCTCGGTCTTCAGCAGGTGCCACAGCCGGCGCGCGCCCTTCTCGGCCAGCGTGTGGCGCACGCGGAAGCTGCCGGCCAGCCGGTCCACGTCGGCGGCGGAATAGTCGCGCACGATGCCGTGGAAGCGCTCGGCATCGAAGGCGGGGCCGGCGGGCATGCCGTCGGGTTCATGGGCGATCATCGGGGCGGGACGCATCGAACTCTCTCCGTCATCAAAAGCGATGCGTGAATAATTCACATTGCACCGCCGTTGCGGATGAGGAAAATGCGTGGAGAGGCGCAATTCGGTCACAATATTAACGGGTCGCGCTGTAAATCCGTAAAGGCTGTAAAGAATGTCCCGCCCCCTCATCGGCCGCACCATCCGCCGGCTGCGCCAGGACCAGGGCCTTGCCCAGGCCGCGCTGGCCGGACGGCTGGGCATCTCCGCCAGCTACCTCAACCTCATCGAGCACGACCAGCGCGGCGTCACCGCCGCCCTGCTGATCAAGCTGGCGGAGACCCTGCGCGTCGATCTCGCCGCCCTCTCGGGCAGCAGCGAGCGCCAGCTGGAACAGCAGCTGCGCGAGGTCTTCGCCGACCCGCTGCTGGGCGCGGACCCGGTGCCGGACGGCGAGGCCGCCGCCCTCGCCGCCGCCAGCCCGGCCGCCGCACGCGGCGTGCTCGCCCTCTACCGCGCCTGGCGCGTGGCGCGCGAGGATGCCGGCGCCATCGCCCTGCCCTCCGGCCGCCGTATCCTGCTGCCCACCGAGGAGGCGCGCGACTTCTTCGCCGACCGCGCCAACCACTTCCCCGAGCTCGAGGCCGCCGCCGATTCGCTCAGCGCCGAACTCGCCGTCGCCCCCGCCGAGACCAACCACGCCATCGCCGAACGCCTGCGCCGCCGCCACGGCCTGACCATCCGCGTCGCGGCGCTGGAGGGCATGCTGCGCGGCTACGATGCCGGCGCCCGGCTGCTGCTGCTGTCCGAAACCCTGCCGCGCGAAAGCCGCGGCTTCCACCTCGCCTTCCAGCTTGCTTTGCTCGAACTGCGCCCGCTGGTGGAGCAGACCCTGCGCGCCGCCCAGCCCAGCACCGCCGAGGCCGGCGGGCTGATCCGCATCGGCCTGCTCAACTACCTCGCCGCCGCCGTGCTGATGCCCTACGCCCCCTTCGCCGCCGCCGCGCGCGACCTGCGCCACGACGTCGATGCGCTGGCCAGCCGCTTCGGCGTGAGTTTCGAGCAGGCCTGCCAGCGCCTGGCCTCGCTGCAACGCCCCTCCGCGCGCGGCGTGCCATTCTTCTTCCTGCGCGTCGATCCCGCGGGCAACGTCTCCAAGCGCTTCTCCGCCACCGGCTTCCCCTTCGCCCGCTTCGGCGGCTCCTGCCCGCGCTGGGTGGTGCATGCCGCGCTGGCCAGCCCCGGCAGCATCCGCGTGCAGATCGCCCGCCTGCCGGACGGCGCCACCTTCCTGTGCTTCGCCCGCGCCGTCATCGCCCCCACCGCCGGCTGGGGCGAGCCGCCCCCCGTCCACGTCATCGCCATGGGCTGCGACATCGGCCACGCCGCCGACGTGATCTACGCCGACGGGCTGGACCCCGAACGCGCCGTGGTGGGCATCGGCCTCTCCTGCCGCCTGTGCGACCGGCCGGACTGCCGCAGCCGCGCCTTCCCGCCGCTGGAACACCGCCTCGCCCTCGATCCGTCCACCGCCGGGGCGAGCCCGTTCCGCTTCGAGGCGCGCCGGTGAACGCGCCCTAGCTCCGCAGCCCGTCCTCGATCGGCCGGCGCCCCATCGCGAAGGCCGGCACCAGCGCCACGGCCAGCCCGGCCGCCAGCACCAGCGCGGGCGCGGCCAGATCGGCCCAGTCCGGGCGCGCCAGGATGGTGAAGGCCACCTGGTCGCCCGCCACCTGCCCCATCCCATAGGCCGCCAGCCAGCCCAGCGGCAGGCCCACCACCACGCCGCCCAGCAGGATCACCCCCACCTCCAACCAGATCGCCCCGGCCACGAACAGGCGCGGCGCCCCCAGCGCGCGCAACACCGCGAAGCTCCGCCGGCGGGCGGCGAACACCGCCGACAGCGCCAGGAACGCCGCGGCCAGCACCAGCGCCGCGTTGGCCCAGGCCAGCGCCGCCACCAGCCCCCGCGCGTCGCCCAGCGTGCGCAGCAGCGGCACCAGCACCTCGGCGGGGAACACGCCCAGCCGCCCCTCCGCGCGCATCGCCGAGCGCAGCCGGTACGCGTCGGCCACCGCGCGCGGCGCGACCACGATGGCCGGCACGCCGGGCGGGTCGATCCACGGCGCGCCCAGCTTCTCCTCCCCGCCATGCCCGTCGCCCAGCCCGTGCAGCTCCCACACGCTCTCGATCGGCACCAGGATCGCCCCGTCCCACGCATTGCCCTGGCGCGGCAGGCGGCCGACCACCGTGTAGCTGGTGTGCTCGTGGCCATGGCCCGGCTCGTCGGGGTCGGCGGCGCGGCCATGGCCGGGCATGAAGGCCGCGCCCAGCGCCATCGGCACGTCCGCGCCGATCACCGCCTCCTCATGCTCGGCGAAGCTGCGGCCCTCGGCGAGCGGGCGGCGGCCGTTCCAGGTCACGAAAGGCGGCGCCACGCCCACGATGGCATGGCCGCGCCAATTGTCGCCGAAGCCGATGGGCGACAGCCAGGCCACGCCGGGATCGGCCGCCAGCCGGGCCAGCGTGTCCCCGGGCGCCAGCGGAATCGCCTCGGGCCGCAGGAACACCGAAGCCAGCACCAGCTGCGTCGGGCTGCCGGCGGCGCCCACGATCAGGTCGAACCCGGCGATCGCCCGCACCGAGCCGCGATGCACCGCGCGCTCCACCGCCCCCACCGCCACGCCCAGCGCCACGGTCAGCGCGATCAGCAGCACCAGCGCCACGGCGGTGAACGGCCGCTGGCGCAGGGCCGCGCGGGCGACGGGCCACGGGTTCATATCGACGGCCATGAACACGCGATGGAAGAGTCGTCGCTTCGTGCCGTCGGTATCATATCAACGGCCATGAAGAATGACCGTTGATATGAGTCTTTGTTTGGCGCGCCGCCGCCCACCAACCCGGCGCGCGATACCAACGCCCCTTCGTGATGGAAGAGTCATCACTTCGTGCCGTTGGTATCATGCCGCCACGAGCCCCCCATCCACGATGCGCAGCCGCAACCCCATCCGCCCGAGCAGCACGGGGTCGTGGCTGGCCACCAGCAGCGTCGCGCCGCTCTCCGCCGCCAGCGACAGCAGCAATTCGCGCACCGCCTCGGCGGATTCGGCGTCCAGGCTCGCGGTGGGCTCGTCCGCCAGCAGGATGGGCGGGCGGTTCGCCAGCGCCCGCGCCAGGCCCACCCGCTGCTGCTCGCCCCGGCTCAACGCGCCGGCCGGGCCGCCCCGCCCCGCCATGC
>CAMFLK010000303.1 GCA_945957135.1 uncultured Rhodospirillales bacterium | reverse complement strand
GAGCAGCGCCGGTCCGTCCGTGGCGGGGCCGTCGGCGAGGGGCACGCCCTCGGCCGTCGGCGCCGGCGTGCCGGCCAGGGTGAGCTCCACCAGCTCCGCCTCCGCCATCGCCGGCAGGAAGGCGATGGCGGCGCCATCCACCAGCCGCGCGGCGGGAATGTCGGCGCCGGCCACGCGCAGCCTCTGCGCCGGGCCCAGCACCAGCGGCGCCCGCGGCAGCCCGCCGCCCAGGCTGCCCGCCTCCAGCCGCACCGGGGTCAGATGCGGCAGCCAGCGCAGGCTGCCGGCGGGGAAGCGATGGCGGGTGACGCGCAGCACGCGGACCCCCTCCAGCACGTCGCCCACGGACAGGTCGCCCGCGCGCGCGCCACCCAGCCGCGTGGCGGGCGCGAAGCCCAGCCCCTCGCACCGCCTCGCCCGCAATGGAATGATCGCCTGCGCCACGCCGCCAGTTGAGGCGAAGGGGCGGCGGGATTCAACGGGCGATCGTGATTGTTCCGCCAACAGCGCGTTCACGACGCGGCGAGCGGCGCAGAACGTCCACGCCTGGCAACGATTGAGTAATCCCTTTTCGTCATTTTGACCGTGGGAACGGAGCCCTCGCGGGCGGACCCTGTCATTGGGGCACGAATGGATCTGTCAGCGCCTGCCGGCGGTGGGAAGTGAGCATGGCGCCCTGGGCGGCACCACAGCGATTGGGCCTGTCGGGCCGCCTGTATGCGACGGCGGCGCTGCTGCTGCTCGCCATCGCCATCATCGCCGGCGAGGCCGTGCGCTTCGCCACCGAGATCGCCGCCGCGCAGGACCATGCGGAATGGTCGCGCGCCGCCGCGCGCAGCGTGGCCACCCATGTCGTCGCCGTGGCCCTGTTCGCCGGCGCGGCGGGGGTGATCGGCATGGCGCTGGTCCATTCGCTGGCCGCCCGGCTGGGTCGCACGGTGACCGCGCTGCGCGACACCACCACCGAGCTCACCCATCGCGACGCCGCGCTGCGCCTGCGCTTCGACGCGGCGCTGGACAACATCGCCCAGGGCCTGCTGATGGTGGACTCGCGCCTCAACGTGGTGGTGTTCAACGCGCCGTTCCTGACGATGTTCGGCCTCGACCCCGCGGCGGTGCATGCGGGCATGCCGGTGCGCGCGCTGCTTCAGCTCAGCCTGGCCGCCGGCAACCATCCCGGCCGCACCATCGAGGACCTGCTGAGCGAGCTGCGCGACCGCACCGTGCCAGGCCAGGACACGGGATTTCGCGAGGTGCTGCCCGGCCGCGTGCTGGCCGGGCGCTGGGAAAGCATGGGGGATGGCGGCTGGGTCTGCACCTATGAGGACGTGACCGAGCGCCAGCGCAGCGTGGCCACCATCACCCGCATGGAACGCCACGACACGCTGACCGACCTGCTGAACCGCACCACGCTGACCGAGGAGGTGCGGCGCGCGCTGGGCCGGGCACGGCGCGGCGAGGATTTCGCGCTGCTCTGCATCAATCTCGACCGTTTCAAGCAGGTGAACGACACGCTGGGCCACCAGACCGGTGACGCCGTGCTGAAACTCGCCGCCCTGCGCCTGCGCGGCATGGTGCGCGAGGTGGACGCGGTGGCGCGGCTGGGCGGGGACGTGTTCGCCGTGGTGCAGGCCGGCGCGGCGCAGCCGGAAAGCGCCGTGGCGCTGGCCGCGCGCATCATCGAGGTGCTCAGCGCGCCATACGAGGTGGCCGGCACCATCGTGGTGGTCGGCGTATCCGTGGGCATCGCGCTGGCCACGCGCGAGGATGTGGATGTCGATCTGCTGCTGCGCAACGCCGACCTCGCCATGCACCGCGCCAAGCAGGATGGCGGCGGCGCCTGGCGGTTCTTCGAGCCGCAGATGGACGCGGTGGCCCAGGCGCGCCGCGCGCTGGAGCTGGACCTGCGCGTGGCGCTGGAGCGCGGCGAGTTCGAGCTCTACTACCAGCCGCTGGTCTCCATCCGCGACCGCAGCGTCTGCGCGTTCGAGGCGCTGCTGCGCTGGCACCATCCGGTGCGCGGAATGGTGGCGCCGGACACCTTCATCCCGCTCGCCGAGGAGATCGGGCTGATCGTGCCGATCGGAGAGTGGGTGCTGCACACTGCCTGTGCCACGGCCACGCTGTGGCCGGAGGCGATCCGCGTCGCGGTCAATCTCTCCTCCGTGCAGTTCACCCGGCCGCTGGCCTCGGGCGCCGACCTGGTGGAGCAGGTGGGCGCGGCGCTGGCGCAATCCGGCCTGCCCGCCTCGCGGCTGGAGCTGGAGATCACCGAGAGCGTGCTGTTGCAGGACAACGCGGTGACCCTGGACATGCTGCACCGGCTGCGCGACCTGGGCGTGCGCATCTCGCTCGACGATTTCGGCACCGGCTATTCCTCCCTGTCCTATCTGCGCAGTTTTCCGTTCGACAAGCTGAAGATCGACAAGAGCTTCATCCGCGGCCTGACCAAGACGGGCGAGAGCGACGCCATCGTGCGCGCCATCGCCGGGCTCGGTGCCTCGCTCGGCATTTCCACCACCGCCGAGGGGGTGGAGACCTTGCAGCAGCTCGAGCGGCTGGTGGCGGAAGGATGCACGGAGGTGCAGGGATTCTTCTTCAGCCCGCCGCGCCCGGCGACGGAAGTGCCGCGCCTGCTGGGCCACCACATTCCCGAACCCGCCCAGAACGCCGCGTGAGAACGCGGCGCGGGAATGCCGCCCGATTAGCCGGCGGTTAAGCGGCGTCATCCACAATCGTTGGACGTTTGGGCACGAGCACCAGGGGCATGAAGGGCAAGAGCGGCAACGCGCGCGACGGCGCCACCATCATCATCCGCCGCGAGGAAGGCGGCGGGGCCGGCCATCACGGCGGTGCCTGGAAGGTGGCCTATGCCGATTTCGTCACGGCGATGATGGCGTTCTTCCTGCTGATGTGGCTGCTCAACGCCACGTCGCAGGAACAGCGCCAGGGGCTGGCCGACTACTTCACGCCGTCCAACGCGCTCAGCCGCGCCTCCTCCGGCTCCGGCAAGCCGTTCGGCGGCAGGACGCCGTTCTCCGAGGGGCAGCTGGTCTCCGACCGCGGCGCCCAGGCGGTGATTCCCGGCCATTCCGAGGCGCCGCAGGAACAGGACGATCCCGAGAGCGATCTCGCCGCGCAACTGCCCGCCACCACCAGCATCGAGCGCAGCACGCGCGGCGACAAATCCTTCGATCCCTCCGGTTCCGCCGCGCGCGCGGCGAGCACCCAGGCGCAAGCGGCGGGCGAGGCGCAGGCCATGGCCAATGCCGGCAGCGGCGTCAACACGCCGGCCGGCCCGACGATCGACACGGCCGCGCTGAAGGCGGAGCTGGAGCGGCGCGAGCGCGCGGCCTTCGACGCGGCGGCGCAGCAGATCCGCGACGCCGTGCGCGCCGATCCGCAGATCGCCGACCTCGCCAACCAGCTCGCCATCGACCAGACGCCGGAAGGGCTGCGCATCCAGCTGCTCGACGAGGAGCGGCGGCCGATGTTCGCCTCCGGCTCGGCCGTGCTGAACGACCGGGCGCGGCTGCTGTTGCAGAAGGTGGTTCCCGTGCTGATGAAACTGCCCGAGAAAATCTCGGTCTCCGGTCACACCGACGCGGCCCCCTACAAGGGCGGCGAGAAGACCAACTGGGAATTGTCGAGCGAGCGGGCCAACGCCACCCGTCGGCTGATGGTGGAGTCCGGCTTGTCCGAACAGCGCTTCCGCAGCGTGAGCGGCAATGCCGACCGCGACCTGCTGCTGCCGGCTGATCCGCTCGCCGCGGCGAACCGGCGCATCGCCATCACCGTGCTGCGCGCCGCGCGATGACGGATTCCCCATGCTGACGATTGGCGGACTGGTTTTTCTGCTGGCCTGCGTGTTCGGCAGCTACATCGTCTCGGGCGGCAGCCTGGAGCCGCTGATCGAGGCGATTCCGTTCGAGATGTGGACGATCGGCGGCGCCGCGCTGGGCACCTTCATCATGTCCAACAGCATGCATGAGGTGAAGCACACGCTGGCCGGCTTCGGCAAGATCATGAAGGGCGCCGCGTTCCACAAGCAGGATTACGTGGAGCTGCTGAGCGTGCTGTATTTCTTCGTGCGCCTGGCGAGCACCAAGGGCGCGATGGCGCTGGAGCCGCATATCGAAAAGCCCGATGAGAGCGCCGCCTTTCAGAAATACCCGAAAATCCTCAAGAACCACCACGCCACCGCGATGATCTGCGACTATCTGCGCATGGTGGGCATGAACGCCGACGATCCGAACCAGATCGAGGACGTGATGGCGCGCGAGCTCAAGAAGACCCTGGCCGAGGAGCTGCATGGTTCGCACGCGCTGCAATCCATGGCCGACGGGCTGCCGGCGCTGGGCATCGTCGCGGCGGTGCTGGGCGTGATCAAGACGATGTCGCATATCAACGAGCCGCCGGCGGTGCTGGGCGCGATGATCGGCGGCGCGCTGACCGGCACGTTCCTGGGCGTGCTGCTGGCCTACGGCATGGTCGGCCCCTTCGCCGCGCGCATGAAGACGGTGGTGGAGGAGGAGGCCAAGTTCTACGAGGTGATCCGCGCGGTGCTGGTGGCGCATCTGCATGGCAACGCGCCGCAGGTGAGTGTCGAGACCGGGCGCAAGATGGCGCCCAACGAGCACATGCCGAGCTTCCAGGAGCTGGAGACGGCGGTGCAGAATTTGCAAATCGCGTGATAGCTCCTTCGCCTGTTCGATTGTGCTTGCGTTGCGTGGGCCGGCGTCAAGGCACGCTTCGCGCTTCGCCCGTGTCCCCGTCCCCCGCAACGAAGCAAGTGCATACA
>CAMFLK010000302.1 GCA_945957135.1 uncultured Rhodospirillales bacterium | reverse complement strand
CCGTGCTCGCCGAGGTCAAGGCACGCTTCGCTCAAGAGCCTTGACCTCGTCTGCGCGCGGCGCCTTTCGGGGGGAAGGCCGGGACGGAGAAACGGCCCCTTTCAGCCGAACAGAGAAACGGGATGAAGGAAGGGCTCACTTCCTCCCATTCTTCGCATGCCCCGCGGGCTTTGCCCGCGTGCCCTTGCTTCGTTGTGGGGGAGGGGGTCAAGGGCGAAGAGCGAAGCGTCCCTTGACGCCGTCTCCCGCAACGCAAGCACAATCGAGAGCGCGAAGGAGCCTAACGCCGCAGCGGCCGGAACCACGCCCCTGCCGCGATGACGCCCCCGAGCAGCACGCCGTAGAGGGTGATCGCGAGGCCCAGCACCGCGAAGGTCCAGCCCAGCGAGCCGGTGAGGCGCAGGGCGATCCAGCCGCCGCCCACCGCGATCACCATGCGCATCAGCCCGGCCACCAGCGGCCAGAACAGCCTTCCGGCACCCTGCGAGGCGAAATAGAGCGCCAGCCCCAGGCCGAAGAACCCGTAGGTCGGCCCCACCAGCCGCAGATAGGCGGTGCCGGTGGCCAGCATCGCCGCGTCATGGCCGAACAGGCCGAGCCAGGCGCCGGGAAAGGCGGCCGCCGCCAGCCCCACCGCTTCGGTCAGCGCGAAGGCGATGGCGCCGCCGGTCAGCGCGATGCGCAGCGCCCGCCCCGGCTGCCCCGCGCCGATATTGGTGCCGACCAGCGCCACCAGCGGCGCGCCCAGGCCGAACACCAGCGGGATCAGCAGGAATTCCAGCCGCGCGCCGGTGCCGTACCCGGCCAGCGCGTCCGGCCCCGCGGCGGCGCCGACCATGGAGGTGATCAGCGCCACCGTCAGCGCCGTCTGGAACGTGTTGATCGCGCCGACGCCGCCGACTTTCAGGATGTCCGCGAACAGCGGCCAGCGCGGCCGTGCCCAGCCCATCCGCACCAGCGACCGGCCGGCCAGCAGGTACCACGCCAGCACCAGCGCGGTCAGCGCCGTGGTGCCCACCACCGCGAGCCCGCCGCCGGCGATGCCGAAGCCGGGGACCGGCCCCCAGCCGAAGATCAGCAGCGGCGACAGCGGGATCAGCAGCACCACGCCGATGCACACGGCGAGCGAGGGCAGCCACATGTTGCCGGTGCCGCGGATCACGCTGGCCAGCGCGTTCATGATCCACACCAGCACCGTGCCGGCGAACACCACGTTGGAGTAGCGCAGGGCGGCGGCCAGCGAACCTTCCTCCGCCCCCATCGCCCGGTAGAGCGCCGGGCCGAAGGCCAGGAACAGGGCGGAGAACACCAGCCCAAGGGCGATGTTGATGACCAGCGCGTGCAGCACCAGCGCGTCCGCGTCGTCCCGCCGCCCCGCCCCCAACGCGCGGGCGATGGCCGAGGAGATGCCGCCGCCCATCGCGCCGCCCGAGAGCATCTGCATCATCATGAAGCCGGGGAACACCACGGCCATGCCGGCCAGCGCGTCGGTGCCGAGATGGGAGACCCACCAGGTCTCGATCAGCCCGGTGGAGGATTGCGCCAGCATCACCAGCACGTTCGGCCAGGCCATCGACAGCAGCGTGGGCACGATGGCGCCGTGCAGCAGGCGCTTCGTGCGCGGGCTCATGCCCGAAACGGGCATTGCGGTGGCGCTCATGCCGCCACCGCGTCGAGCAGGGTGGTGCCGCGGGCGAGCCGGGCGCGCGAGGCGGGGGTGGCGCCGGGGCCGGGGGCCAGGGCGTAGTCGGGTGCGGCGAGCGGGCGGCCGGTGCGCCGGTCGATCAGCATCGGCTCGGCGGGAATGCCGGTCGCCGCCTCGACGATCGCCACACTCGGCCCCTCCGGCGCGAAATGCCGGTTGCCCCAGGCCATCAGCGCGATCAGCACCGGGCGGAAATCGCGCCCGGGCGCGGTGAGGTGGTAGCTCGCCCGCCTGGGCCGCGCGCAATAGACGCGCCGCTCCAGCAGCCCGGCCGCCACGAGGTCGTCCAGCCGCCGCGTCAGCATGCCCGGCGCGATGCCGAGGCTTTTCTGGAACTCGTCGAACTTGGTCAGGCCGGCGAAGGCGTCGCGCAGGATCAGGATGCTCCACCAGGCGCCGACGCGGTCCAGGCCGCGGGCGATGGGGCAGGTCATGGCGGCGAAATCGGTGCGCTGCATCGGGGGCTTCCGAGTTACTATTAAGATGATAGTGACGGGCGGCAATGATTGCAAATCCCGGCCGGGTTGACCCTGGCGGCGGGCGCTGGGAGGATCGGCCGGGCCCTGTCCGCCAGCGCATGGGGCCCTCGCGCCCTCCGGAAAATCCATGAACGACGCCGCAGATTCCGCTTCACCCCCCGGCTGGCGCAGCCTGCTCGGCGGCGGCAATACCGGCCGCGTCACCGTCATCGCCGGCGGCGTGGCGCTGCATGCGGTGTCGATCTACGTGGTGGCGACCATCCTGCCGATGGTGGTGCGCGACGTCGGCGGCCTGCCGTTCTTCGCCTGGACGGCGACGCTCTACATCGCCGGCTCACTGACCGGGGCGGCCTCGGTGCCGCTGGCGGTCTCGCGCGTGGGCATGCGGCGGGGCTATCAGCTGGGCTTCGCGGTGTTCATGGTGGGCAGCCTGGTCTGCGCCGTGGCCCATACCATGCCGGTGCTGCTGGCGGGGCGGCTGGTGCAGGGCTTCGGCGGCGGCATGCTGCCGGCGCTGGGCTACGCGACGATCCGCGTGGTGTTTCCCCCCGCCCTGCACGCCCGCGCGATCAGCCTGCTCGGCACGGTGTGGGGGGCGGCGGCGCTGCTGGGGCCGGCGGTGGGCGGGGTGTTCGCGCAGTGGAACGCCTGGCGCTGGGCCTTCGGGGTGGACCTGCTGATCGGCCTGGGCTTCGCGCTGGTGGCCCAGCGCGTGCTGCCGGCGCACGCCCCCGGCGGGATGGTGCGCGGCTTTCCCGGGCTGCGGCTGGGCCTGCTCGCCGCCGCCGCCGTGGCGGTGAGCGCCGGCGGGGTGGCCGGCGCCGCGCTGCCCGCGCTGGCCGGCATCGCCGTCGCCGTGCTGCTGGTGGTGGCGATGCTGCGGCTCGACGGGCGGACGGCCCAGCGGCTGCTGCCGACCGGCGCGTTCAACCCCGCGGTGGCGCTGGGTGCGGTCTCCGCCACCATGGGGCTGCTGATCATCGCCACCACGCCCGGCACCTTCGTGCCCTATCTGCTCAGCGTGGAGTATGGCGTGGAGCCGATCACCGGCGGCTATGCCAGCGCGCTGATCGCCCTTTCCTGGACCGCGACGTCCCTGCTCACCGCCGGGGCGGCGGGGCCGGCGGCGCGGCGCACCATCCTGCTCGGGCCGTGGGCGATGGTGGCCGGGCTGCTGGTCAATGCCTGGTCCCTCGGCGGTGGCTGGGGGTGGGGCGTGGTGGGCGCATCTCGCCGCGCTGCTGATGCGCGTGGCGCTGCCGGCCGAGCGCGACATCGCCGGGCCCTTCGTCTCCGCCACCCAGACGCTGTCGGCCGCCTTCGGCTCGGCCATCGCGGGCATGGTGGCCAATCTCGCGGGGCTCGCGGAGGCGGTGGCGCCGGGGCCGGCCAGGCACATGGCGCTGGTGCTGTTCGCGGCGCTGGCGATCGCCCCGGTCGCCGCCGGGCTGACCGCGCTGCGCGCCCTGCACCTCACCCGGGCGGGCTGAGCCATGGCCGATCCCGACGTGATCGTCGTCGGCGCCGGGGTGGCGGGCCTGTCGGCCGCGGCCACGCTGCGCAAGCAGGGCGCCACGGTGGTGGTGCTGGAAGCCGCGCCGCGCATCGGCGGCCGGGCGCTGACGGTGCAGCCCGAGGGCTTCGCCGCGCCCGTCGATCTCGGCGCGACCTGGCTGCACGAGGCCGGGCGCAATCCGCTGGCCGACATCGCGCGGCTGCACGGCGACCGGCTGCACGACGCCGATGCCGCCCGGCTGCGCCTGCTGTTCACCGGGGGCCGCCCGGCGAGCGTGGCCGAGCAGGTCGCCCATGCGGCGGCGCACGATCTGTTCCTGTCCACCGGCGCTGCGCGCGCGGCGGGGGAGCCGGACATCGCGCTGGCCGACACCGTGACCGCGCTGCGCGCCAACCCCTGGATCGCCACCATCGAGGCGTGGGAGGCCAACCTGATCGCCGCCGCCGATCCGCGCGATTTCTCGGTGCGCGACTGGTGGGCGAACCAGCTCGAGGGTGCCAATCTGGCGGTGGAGGGCGGCATCGGCGCCTTCGTGACGCGCCGGCTGGGGCCGGCGGCGGGGCCGGTGCGGCTGAACACCCCGGCCACCCGCATCGCCTGGCAGGCGCGCGACGGGGTGGCGGTGGACACGCGAATCGGCCGTATCGCCGCCGCCGCCTGCATCGTCACGGTCTCCACCGGCGTGCTGGCCAGCGGCGACATCGTCTTCGACCCGCCCTTGCCCGCCCAGGCGCGCGACGCCATCGCCGGCCTGCCGATGGGGCTGCTGACCAAGGTGGCGATGCCGGCGCTCGGCGAGGACCGGCTGGGCCTGCCCGCCCCGGCCAGCCTGCGCCGCCGGCTGGACGCGCCGGGCGAGGCGGTGATGTCGTTCCAGGCCTGGCCGTTCGGGGCGCCCTATGTCTCCGGCTTCGTCGGCGGCCCCGCCGCCTGGGCGCTGGCCCGCGCCGGCGACGCGGCCACCGAGGCCTTCGCCCGCGAGGAGCTCGCGAGGCTGCTGGGCAGCGACGCGCCGCGCGTGCTCGGCCCCGCCGTGGTGTCCGGCTGGGCCGAGGACCGCTGGCATCGCGGCGCCTACGCCTATGCCCGGCCGGGCCATGCC
>CAMFLK010000301.1 GCA_945957135.1 uncultured Rhodospirillales bacterium | reverse complement strand
AGTCCGTCTCGTGGGCTCGGAGATGTGTATAAGAGACAGCCGCCCGCGCGCGCTTCGAGGGCCGGCTGGTCGCCGTCACCGGCAGCGTCGGCAAGACCACCACCAAGGAAATGCTGCGCGCCATCCTCACCACCCAGGGCGCGTGCTGGGCGGCCGAGGCCTCGCACAACAACCAATGGGGCGTGCCACTGACCCTGGCGCGCATGCCGCCGGGCACGCAGTTCGCGGTGATCGAGATCGGCATGAACCATGCCGGCGAGATCGCCCCGCTCGCCCGCCTCGCCCGCCCGCATGTCGCGCTGATCACCACCGTGGAACGCGCCCATGTCGGCCATCTCGGCAGCATCGAGGCGGTGGCCGACGAGAAGGCGGCGATCCTGGTGGGGCTGGAGCCCGGCGGGATCGCGGTGCTGCCCGGCGATTCCGCACTGCTGCCGCGCCTGCGCGCCCGCGCGCGCAACCACGCGGTGCGGCTGTTCGGCAGCAACGCGCCGGCCAGCTTCCGCCTGCTCGACGCGGAGAGCGACGCGGAGGGCTGCGACGTCACGCTCGCCGCCGGCGAGGCCCGGCTGAGCCTGCGCATGGCGTCGTCCGGCCGGCACATGGCGATGAACGCGGTGGGCGCCATCGCCGCCGCCGCCGCGCTTGGCGTGGACCCCGCGGCGGCGGCGCGCGCGCTGAGCGGCTTCGCCCCCCTCGCCGGTCGCGGCGCGCGGCGGATGGTGACGCTGCCGGATGGCGACATCCTGCTGCTCGACGAAAGCTACAACGCCAATGGCGCCTCGGTGCGCGCCGCGCTGTCCGTGCTTGGCCTGCAGCCGCGCCGCCGGGTCGCCGTGCTCGGCGACATGCGCGAGCTCGGCTGGGAGGGGCCGGACGAGCACCGCGCCCTCGCCCCCGAGGTGGACGCCAATGCCGACCTGCTGTTCGCCTGCGGCGCGCTGATGCAGCTGCTGTTCGCGGCGGTGGCGCCGGAGCGGCGCGGGGTGTGGACGGAGCGGTCCACCGACCTGGCCCCGATCGTCGCCGGCGCGCTGCGCCCGGGCGACGCGGTGCTGGTGAAGGGCAGCCTGGGCACGCGCATGAAGCCCATCGTGCAGGCGATCGAGGCGCTGGGCGCGGCGGAGGAGCAGGGCTGATGCTGTTCAACCTCGTCCGCCCGCTGGCCGACCAGTTCATCCTGTTCAACCTGTTCCGCTACATCACCTTCCGCTCGGGCGCCGCCTGCCTCACCGCGCTGGTGCTGAGCCTGATCTTCGGCCCGCCGCTGATCCGCTGGCTGCGCTCCGTGCAGCGCAACGGCCAGCCCATCCGCGCCGACGGGCCGGAGCGGCACCTGGTGGAGAAGAAGGGCACGCCGACCATGGGCGGCGTGCTGATCCTGTCCACCCTCACCATCTCCACCCTGCTCTGGGCCGACTTGCGCAACGGCTATGTGTGGGCGGTGCTGCTGCTGACGCTGGGCTACGGCGCGATCGGCTTCGTCGATGACTTCATCAAGCTGTCCAGGGCGAACGTGCGCGGCCTGTCCGGGCGCGGCAAGCTGGTGGTGCAGGCGCTGCTCGGCCTGGGGGCCGCGTTCTGGATTTCCTGGCTCACCAAAGGGGCGCTCGGCACCGGCGTGAGCATCCCCGTGCTGAAGGACGTGCTGATCCCGCTCGGCTTCGCCTTTCCGCTGTTCGGCATGCTGGTGATGATGGGCGCCTCCAACGCGGTGAACCTCACCGACGGGCTGGACGGGCTGGCCATCGTGCCCACCATCATCGCCGCGGGGGTGTTCGGGCTGATCGCCTATCTCGTCGGCAACCGCGTGTTCGCCGACTACCTGCAACTCAACCACGTGCCCGGGGTGGGCGAACTGTGCGTGTTCGTCTCGGCGCTGATCGGCGCGGGGCTCGGCTTCCTGTGGTTCAACGCCCCGCCGGCGGCGGTGTTCATGGGCGATACCGGCAGCCTGGCGCTCGGCGGCGCGCTCGGCGCGGTGGCGGTGGCGGCGAAGCACGAGATCGTGCTGGTGGTGGTGGGCGGGCTGTTCGTGCTGGAGACGGTCTCCGTCATCATCCAGGTGTTCTGGTACAAGCGCACCGGCAAGCGCGTGTTCCTGATGGCGCCGCTGCACCATCATTTCGAGAAGAAGGGCTGGTCGGAGCCCACCATCGTCATCCGCTTCTGGATCATCGCCATGGTGCTGGCGCTGGCCGGGCTCGCCACGTTGAAGATCCGATGAGCTTTCCAGCGGACATCTTCGCGGGGCAGCGCTTCGCCGTGGTCGGGCTGGGCCGCAACGGGCTGCCGGCGGCGCGCGCGCTGGCCGCCATGGGCGCCGCGGTGACGGTGTGGGACGACAAGCCGGAAGCGCGCGCGGCGGCCACCGGGCTGACGGTGGCCGAGCCGGCGATGGACGGGCTCGACGCGCTGGTGCTCTCGCCCGGCATTCCCCATCGCCTGCCCCGCCCGCACCCGATCGCCGCCGCCGCCATCGCCGCCGGCGTGCCCGTGCTGAGCGACGCGGACCTGCTGTTCACCGCCGTGCGCCGCGCCGGCTCGCGCGCGCGTTTCGCCGGCATCACCGGCACCAACGGCAAATCGACCACCACCGCGCTGCTCGCGCACATGCTGGCGATGGCGGACGTGCCCACGGCGGCGGGCGGCAATCTCGGCACCGCCGCGCTGGCCCTGCCGCTGCTCGGCCATGACGGCGTGTACGTGCTGGAAATGTCGAGCTACATGTTGGAGCGAATCGCGGCGTTGCGGTTCGATACGGCGGCGATGCTCAATCTCAGCGCCGACCATCTCGACCGCCATGGCGACATGGCGGGTTACGCTGCTGCCAAGCGTGCGATCTTCGATCGCCAGACGCCGGACGATCTTGCCGTGATCGGCATCGACGATGCCGCTTCGCGCGCCATGGCGGCCGCGCTGCGCGCGGGGCCGGCGAAGCTGGTGACGGTGTCGGGCGAGGGCCCGGCGGATATCTTCATCGACGGCACGGTGCTGCGCGACGGCGAAGGTCCGATCGCCGATCTCGCCGCCGCGCGCGCCCTGCCCGGCGCGCACAACGCCCAGAACGCCGCCGCCGCCGCCGCCATGGCGCTCCATCTGGGCCTGTCGCGCGCGGCCATCGCGCGGGGCATGGCGAGCTATCCCGGCCTGCCGCACCGGCAGGAGCGCGTGGGCGAGATCGCCGGCATCACCTTCATCAACGACAGCAAGGCCACCAACGCGGATTCCGCCGCGCGCGCGCTGGGCTGCTACGACCGGGTGATCTGGATCGCCGGCGGGATGGCCAAGGAGGGCGGCATCGCGCCGCTCGCGCCCTATTTCCCGCGCGTCGCCCGCGCCTTCCTGATCGGCCGCGACGCCCCCGTGCTCGCTGCCACCCTCGCCGCCCACGGCGTGGCGCATGAAGATGTCGGCACGCTGGAGGCCGCCGTTTCCGCCGCCACACGCGCCGCCGCGGCCGGGGAAGCGCCGGTCGTGCTGCTCTCCCCCGCCTGCGCGAGCTGGGACCAGTTCACCGGCTTCGACCAGCGCGGCGACCGCTTCCGCGCGCTGGTCGCCGGCCTCGCCAAGGACGCCGCGTGATGCCCGCTCTGTCGCGCGCCGACAACTCGCTGCTGGGCCGCTGGTGGTGGACGGTGGATCGCTGGACGCTGCTCGCCATCGCGACGCTGATCGGCTTCGGCTACGTGATGATGCTGGCGGCGAGCCCGGCGGTGGCCGAGCGCATCCATGTGCCGCGCGACGTCTTCATCCTCAAGCAGGTGGTGTTCCTGGTCTTCGCCGGCGCGGTGGTGGTGTCGGTCAGCCTGCTGTCCCCGCGCGGGGTGCGGCGGCTGGCGCTCGCCGGCTGCATGCTGGCGCTGGCGCTCACCGCCATGACCATCATCGCGGGCGTGGAGATCAAGGGCGCGCGGCGCTGGATCAACCTGCCGATGATGTCGCTGCAGCCGAGCGAGTTCCTCAAGCCCTGCTTCGCCGTGGTCGCCGCCTGGCTGCTCGCCGAGGGGCGGCGGGAGACCACGCTGCTGCGCCGCCTCGCCTGGCCCGGCCTCGCGGTGCTGATCGCCGGCATGATCGCCGGGCTGCTCAAGATGCAGCCGGACATGGGCATGCTCGCGGTGATCCTGGGCGTGTTCTTCATCCAGCTCTTCGTCAACGGGCTGAACCTGTTCCTCGTCGGCGGGCTGCTCGGACTGATGGGCGTGGGCGCGGTGGCGGCCTACACCTTCTTCTCCCATGTGCGCAGCCGCGTGGACCGCTTCCTCGACCCGACCAGCGGCGACAACTGGCAGGTGCAGCGGGCGCAGGAAGCCTTCGGCAATGGCGGGTTGCTGGGGCGCGGTCCCGGCGAGGGGCATGTGAAGGACCTGATCCCCGACGCCCATGCCGATTTCGTCTTCGCCGTGGCCGGCGAGGAGTTCGGCATGATCATCTGCCTGCTGATCCTCGGCACCTTCGCCTTCATCGTGCTGCGCGCGCTGCTGCGCCTGTTGCCGGAGCGCGACCTGTTCGTGGTGCTCGCTTCCACCGGCCTCGCCACCGGGTTCGGCTTGCAGGCCTTCGTCAACATGGGTTCCACGCTGCGGCTGATTCCCACCAAGGGCATGACGCTGCCGTTCATTTCCTATGGCGGTTCCTCGGCCCTCGCCGTCGCGGTGGGGCTCGGCATGCTGCTGGCGCTGACGCGGCGGCGGACCAATGGAGATCTGTTGTGAGAGGGCCGGAGGTGCGGCCGATCGTGATCGCCGCCGGCGGCACCGGCGGGCATTTCTTTCCGGCCGAGGCGCTGGCGGCGGAGTTGCTGCGGCGCGGCCAGCGCGTGGCGCTGATGACCGATGCGCGCTCCGGCGGGCTGGCGAGCCAGGTCTTCGCGGGCAGCGCGCGCTTCACCAT
>CAMFLK010000300.1 GCA_945957135.1 uncultured Rhodospirillales bacterium | reverse complement strand
GCCCCCTCCGGGGCCGCCCGCTTTCCTGCCCGATCCCCAAGAAGTGGCGCCTGCGCTCCCCGCGCGCCTGGGAATCATCTGGATAATATATTGATTTAATTATATTTTTCTCCCCTCAAACGACGACCGCCCACCCCTCTGCGCCCATCGCCCTGGCGAAGCCAAAAATCGGCTGCCGCCAGCGTTCGGCGTTGGAGAATCGTGTGCGGGGTCTGGGGGCCGTCGCCCCCGCTGCCGCGACAAGAGGTCGCGGCGGGGGTCCAGGGCAGCGCCCCTCGCCTTGCTGCCCTGCCCTTCCTTACTTCCCCGTCAACTCCGCGATCCGCGCCTCGAACGCCGCGATGTGGCGGTTCATGTCCAGGTGGCGTTCGGCCCAGCGCCGCGCGCCCCGGCGCAGGCGGTCGGCGCGGGTGGGGTTTTCCAGCAGGTCGAGCACGGTGTCGGCCAGGCGGGTGGGGTCCAGGCAGTCGGTCAGCACGCCGTTGCGGCCGTCCTGGATGAATTCGCGCACCGGTTCCACGTCCGCGCCCACCACCACGCAGCCGCAGGCCAGCGCCTCGCGCAGCGACCAGGAGGCCACGAACGGGTAGCTGAGATAGACATGCGCGTCCGACCGGCGGAGCAGCGACAGGTAGGTTTCATAGGGCACCTGGCCGGGCATCAGCACCCGCGACGCGTCGTAGGTGCCGGCCAGTTCGCGCTGCATATGGGCGCGCCAGGTGGAGTTGGGCAGGCGCGCGCCGTAGCTGACGTCGTCGCCGCCGACGATGACCACGCGCAGGTCGGGCCGGGTGGCGAGCAGTTTGGGCAGGGCGCGCATCATGGTGTGGAAGCCGCGATAGGGCTCCAGGTTGCGCGCGACATAGGTGACCAGCCGGTGCTCGGGCGCGATCAGGAAGTCGCCCACGGTGAGGGGCCGGGCGCGCGATTGCGGGTCGGGCTTGCAGATGTCGAGATGGGCACCTTCCGGCAGCACGCGGATGCGCGAGCGCGCCCAGCCGGGGTAGCGGTGGAGCTGCCATTGCGTGGGGGTCTGGCCGTGCTGGTCCAGCGCCAGGGCCAGCAGGTTCACCACGTTCATGGCGCGGATGCGTGGCAGCTGGTTGGGGGCGAGGGGGAATTCCGGGTCGAACCCCACATCCTGGCCGTCGTGCTGATAGTAGAATTCGAAATAGCCGAGCAGCGGCGCCTCCGGCCACACATCCGGCAGGTTCAGCAGTTCGCCCCAGCCGTGATGGCCGATGATGATGTCGGGCGTGAAGCCGAGCTGGCGCAGCTGGTGGCCCATCGTAGCCACCGCCTCGGCCCGGCGGGCGGCGCGGTCGTATTCGCGCACGCCCTGGGCCAGGTTCTGCCGGGAGAGGGGGGGCGCGTTGTAATAGACCCGCCGCACGCCGGGAATGGCGTTCTTGTTGGGCTCCGAGACGAAGACGATCTCATGCCCGCCCTGCTTCGCCAGATGGCGGACGATGTGCAGGTACTGGCCGGGATAGTTCTGGTGGACGAACAGGAAGCGCACGCGGGGGGCCGGGCCTCAACCCGCCTTGCGGCTCCGCGCCGCGCGCTTCTTCGGGGTGGCCTCGGCGGGGGCGGGCGCGGCCGGCGGGGCTTCGGCCTCCATGCGGGGGCGCAGGGTGATCCGCACCGCCTCGAGCGGCGACAGGTCGGGCGACTCGCAGGCTTCGCCGGCGCGCACCGGACCCACTTCGGTGCCGTCGGTGAAGGTGGCGCTGGTCAGGCACTCGAACGCCTCGGCCGCCCGGCCGCGCAGGCGCAGGCGCAGGCCCAGCACCGGCAGCGCCATGCCCCGGCTGCCGCAGAACTGGCCGCCTTCCGTCCAGGGCGACAGCCAGCCGCGGCCCAGCACGGCCTGGTATTCGATATCCGCCAGCGCCACGCCCTGGGTGGGCGCGATGGCGAAGCCCTCGATCCACTGGCCGCTGCCGCGCTCGCCCACCCATTCGCCGAAATGGGCACCCACATCGCCGCGCCCCTGGATATGGGCGAGCAGATCGACCGCGTCGGGCTGCGCCGCCGGCTTGGGCGCGGGGGTATGGGCGACGGGGCGCATCACCATGGCGCCGGCGGCGGAATCGAGCAGCTTCATCACCTGCAGGCGGGGCGCGTTGTCCGCCGAGTCGGCACCCTGGTAGATGGTGACGAGGATCTGCGCCGGGCCCTGGGCGACGCGCACCAGGGCGGCGTCGCCCTGGCCGGCCAGCCAGCCATCGTCGCGAAAGGCGGTGATCTCCACCTGGCCGCCCCCGCCGGGGGCGGGGGTGATGCGCACGCCGGGCAGGCCGGTGGCGGCATCGACGCGCCTGGCGGGGCTTTGCAGGATGCAGTACAGCCCGGTCTCCAGCGCCATGAGATGGCCGGTCACGTGCAGTTCGGTCACTTCGGGCTGGCCCTCACGCGGGGCCACGGCGGTCTCGGACATCAGATCGGATCATCCTTGCGTCAGGCGGGGCGTCATACATCGCGTGGCTGGGCGGCCACGGCAAGCAACGCATCGTTAACGCGGTTCAACGGAAGCCCGAGCGGCAGCAGCCAGCCCCGGCCGGTGGCGCGCAGCCGGTCCGCCGGCGCGCCGAGATCGAACGCCGCGACCGGCAGGCCGGCACGCCAGGCCAGGCCCAGGGTGAAGCTCCAGGTCTCCGGGATGATCGAGGGCAGGAAGGCCAGCGCCGGGCGGTGGGCGGCGAACAGCGCGAGGGCCTCGGCATCGTCGCGATAGGGGCCGGTGACGAAGCAGCGCCCGGTGGCGAGCAGGGCGTCGTCGTCGGCGCTGTGGCCGATCACCACGAAATCGAGCGGCAGGTCGCGGGCGGCGGCGTCGCGGGCACAGGCGAGGAGGAGGTCGTAGCCCTTCTCCGGGCCGATCGCGCCGGGCACGGCCACGCGGCGGCGGCCGGCGGGCGGCGGACGGCAGGGGGGCAGGTTCGTGTCGTCCTCGTGCGGGACCACCACGGGGGACAGGGCCGGGAAATGCCGGCGCAGCCGGGCGGCGGCATCGGCGGAGGGCGCGATCACCTGCCGCGCGGCGGCGAGGTCTCGCGCCCCGCGGCGGCGATAGGCGGCGGTGGGCAGCGCCTCATCCTCGGCGCGGCCCATGGCGGCGACGCAGGCATCGCAATCGGCGGGGTCGCGCGGCTCGCCGCAATAGCGCCGAAACGGGCCGAGCAGGGACAGGCGCGGGCAGAAGGCGGCGTAGTCGTGGACGTGCCAGTCCATCTTGAGGCCGAGGAGCGGGGCGAGGCCGAGCACCGCGCGATGGTGGCCGAGCAGGTGATGCACCTCGATCCAGGCCGGGCGGCCGGGGGCGAGCAGGCGGGCCAGGGCGGGGAGTTCGTCGGGCAGGCGGAAGCGCAGGTTGGGACAGGGATCGTCCGGCCCGTCGCCGACCCGGCAGATCGCGCGGTCGAAGCGGTCCGGCCGCAGCAGGATGGGCCGCCGCCCCTCGGCGGCCAGCGCCGCGCAGCGGGCGCGCACCGCCCGCTCCACCCCGCCGCCGCTGTCATGGGTGACGATCAGCACCGAATGCCCGGCGGACCAGCGCCGTGCCGCCAGGCGGCGGCGGGCATGGGCCAGGGGGTCGGCGTTCAGGAAGGCGTCGATCGCCGCGCCGTAGCCGGGGTGCAGCCGCTTCAGCAGCGCGAGGTTGCGGCCGCGCAGCGGGGCGGCGGCATCGGCGAAGGACTGGCCGCCGGCATGGGCGACGAACACGCCCGGCGCCCCCACATGCCGCCAGCCGATGGCGCGCGCCCGCTCGCAGAAATCGTTCTCCTCGCCGTAGCCCTGGGCGAAGAGGTCGGTGCGGAACAGGCCGGTGGCGCGCAGGCAGGCGTGGCGGATGTAGAGGCAGAAGCCGATTCCGGTGGGGATGTCCACCACGGTGCCGCCATTCGCCGCCGCGGCCTCGCGCGCCAGGCGCGCGGCCTGGGCGGGCGTGGGCATGGGGTTGCCGCCGCGTGGATCGGGGAAGCTCAGGATGGTCGCGTCGTTGGACAGCGGCGTGGCGGTGCCGATCCGGCGGTGCCGCCCCACCGCCCGGCGCAGCCCGGCGAGCCAGCCAGGCGTGACCAGCGCATCGCTGTTGAGCAGCACCACGTCCGGCCCGCCCGGCAGGCTGGCGGCATGGCGCAGCCCGGCATTGGCGGCGGCGGGAAAGCCGCGATTGCGGCGATGGCGGATCAGCGTGATGGCGCCCGAACGGCGGAAGCGGTTCAGCATCCGCGCCATCCCCGGCTCCGGCGAGGCGTCGTCCACCACGATGACCGGCGTGCCGGGCGGCACCGTCGCCCGCACCGCGTCGAGGCAGGCGCGGGTGAGGGCCAGGTCGCGATAGACCGGCACGACGATCGCCACCCGCCCTGCCCGCCCGCGCCTGGCGGGCCAATGCGCGCGCCGTGGGGGGCCGGGGCTGGCGAGGCGGGCGGGGGTCAGCAGGCTGCCCGGCAGGGGGCGGCCGTTCGGCCCGGTGACGGCCATCTCGCCCTCGACCTCGCCCGGCAGCCGGAAGCGGCGGGGCCGGGCCAGCGGCCGGGTGGTGGGCATGTCCCGGTCGGTGGCGGTGAGGGTCACCGTCCGTCCGCCGGCCGAGCGCAGCGTCAGCACGGGATCGCATTCCGGCGCGCCGGGATGCCAGGCCCAGCCACCGCGCCCGTCCTCATCCAGCCCCACCACCCCCGCCAGCCGCCAGATCTCCGCCGGGCGCAACGGGCTGCCGAGGAGATGCCGCCCGTCCAGCGTCACCGCCACAGGCGCGGCACGCGGATCGGCCGGGCCGGACGCCATCGGCCGGCCCCGCGCCGCCCGCATGACCAGCTGGCCATCCGCCCGCACCCCGCACCAGCCCGGTGCCCCCACCGCCGCCACGATCGCCTCGGCCAGCCCATCCGC
>CAMFLK010000299.1 GCA_945957135.1 uncultured Rhodospirillales bacterium | reverse complement strand
TCTCAACCCGAAGACGGCATACCAGAGAGGAGTCCGTCTCGTGGTCTCGGATATGTGTATAAGAGACTGGGGCCGGACCGCCGGGCAGGTTGAGCTGGCGGGCCACGCCGGGGGTCACGCCCAGCGTCGCCGGGCCAGGCCGGATCGGGGCCGCGCCCTCCGGCCGCGCGGCGGCCAGCATCTGCGGCGGCACCGGCCGTGCCTGGCGGCCGATGGGCTGGGAGCCGATCATCGCCGTGCCGGGCACCATGGTGGCGCCGCCCCGGTTGATGAAATTGGTCGTGCGCACCGTCTGGTTGAAATTGGTGATGTTCACCTGCCGCATGTTCATGCCGCGGACATAGCCGGGCCCCACGCGATAGGGCGGGAAATAGGGCTCGCGCGGCCCCAGCGGCACCCAGCCGACCGGCTGGCTGGCGATCGCCCCCACCGCCGCCCCCACCGCGAGGCCGCCGAGGAAGGTGACCAGCGCCGGCGCGTAGATGGGCGGGGCGACGATGCCGGTCTCGTATTCCGGCACGCCGGCCACCCAGCCCCAGCCCGTGGGCGTGTCCACCCAGCGGCCGTAATGGGAGGGGGCGAAACCCCAGGGCGCGTCGTCCACCCAGGTCCAGCCCCAGGGCTCGACATAGGCCCAGTGGCCGTCGCGATAGGGCACCCAGCCCTGCTGCACCGGCGGATACCACACCTGGCCGTATTCCGGGCTCGGCGCCCAGCGCCCGGTCTCGGCCAGCGCCTCGCCGCCGGTCATCTGCAGCACCGCGGCGGGCGGTTGGGCGGCGGCAGGCGGGGTGGCCGCCGGACGTTCGCGGGTGAGCTGGGCCGTGAGGAACGGGTCCGCCGCCTGCGGCCCCAGCTGGGTCTCGAACGGATCGCTGCCCGTCACCATCGCGGTCTGGCCGGGCGAGACCAGCGTGGTCGCGCCGCCGGAGGCGAGGCTCGCCTGGCCGTCCACCACCGTCACCAGCGTCGGCTGCCCGGCATCGCCCGCGTTCACCGCGTAGCGGCCGGGCTGGGCGATGGTGACCAGGCCGCGCGGGGTGCGCAGCACCATGCTGCCGCCCGGCGGCAGGGCGGGCACACGCAGATAGGCCTCGCCCTGCGGCAATGTGGCGACCAGCATCTGGTCGTTCAGCGTCTCCACGTCGAGCTCGGTGGAGGGGGCCATGGCGATGCGCGTGCCCCCGACATCGATCGCCGCCCCCGAATTGGGTTCGGTCCAGAAGGAATAGCCGGAGGTGACCGGATAGTTCAGCACCGCCTGCTGCCACTGGTTCTGGTCGGCGGTGTGGAAGGAGACGGTGCCCTCGATGCGCGCCAGCCGTCCCACCCGGCCGGGCGGGTCGCCCGCGTCCTGGGCACACACGGGTGCCGCGAACAGGGCGGCGGCGACGATCAGCGCGGTGGCGCGGAAGAATCCGGGACGCATTCCACCCTTCTTCACGCCACCCTCCTTCATGATCGTCCGAGGATCGGCACCCAATGGGGCGAAACCGCGTCCGGCCGATGGCGCGGCGCGGGCGGGCGATGAATTCGCCTCCATCCGGCCAGGACGGCAGGGACAATTCCGAGCCCGCGTGCTTTGTTCCCGCCCGCCCAGTGGAGACCCCGGCCATGCGCCTGCTCGCCGCCCTGACCCTGCTCGCCCTCGCCGCCTGCGCGAACAACGGCGACATCCCCGACAGCCGCCCGTCGCGCGGCGTCTATCTCAACGGCATGACCGGGGCGAATTTCGGCGTGACGCGCTAGCCGTAAACCCGATTCGGCAGCCACATCGCGATACCCGGCAGCACGGACAGGATCACCACCGCCACGGCCATCAGCAGCACGAAGGGCATGGTGCCGCGGATGATCGCGCCCAGCCCGATATCCGGGGCGATGCGGTTGATGACGAAGATGTTCAGCCCCACCGGCGGGTGGATCAGCCCCATCTCCATCACCACGGACATCACCACGCCGAACCAGATCAGGTCGAACCCCGCCGCGCGCAGCGGCGGCAGGATGATCGGTGCCGTCATCAGGATGATCGAGACGGGCGGCAGGAAGAAGCCCAGCACCACCACCAGCAGCAGGATCGCCGTCAGCAGCAGCCATTTCGACAGATGCAGCGAGACGATCCAGGCCGCGGCCCCCTGGCTGATGTGCAGGTAGCTCATCACGTAGGAGTAGAGCAGGCTCATGCCGATGATCATCAGCAGCATGCCGCTCTCGCCCAGCGTGCCGAGGAAGATCGGCTTGAGGTCGGCGAAGCGCCAGGCGCCATACACCACCGCGATCAGCACCAGCGCCAGAACGGCGCCGAGCCCGGCGGTTTCCGAAGGCGTGGCGATGCCGCCATACAGCGCCACCATCACCCCGGTCAGCAGCACCAGGAAGGGCAGCACGCGCGGCAGGGCGGAAAACCGCTCGCGCATGGTGAAGCGGTCCTCGGCGAGGATTTCGCCGCGCACCCCGGTGGCGGCGGCCACGGCGGCGGCGCGGCGATGCTCCGTGCGCCAGTGCACCATGGCGTAGCCGGCGAACAGCACCACCAGCAGCAGGCCCGGCCCCATCCCCGCCAGGAACAGCCGGCCCAGCGACTGCTCCGCCGCCACGGCATAGAGGATCAGCACGATCGAGGGCGGCAGCAGGATGCCCAGCGTGCCACCGGCCGCCACCAGCCCGGCCGCGAAACCCGGCGAATAGCCGCGCCGCCGCATCTCCGGAATGCCGGAACTGCCGATCGCCGAACAGGTCGCGGGGCTGGACCCCGCCATGGCCGCGAACAGGCCGCAGGCGATCACCACCGCCACGCCCAGGCCGCCGGGCACGCGGTGCAGCCAGGTGTGCAGCGCGTCGTAGAGGTCCTTGCCCGCCCGCGACTTGCCGATCGCCGCCCCCTTGAGGATGAACAGCGGAATGGTCAGCAGGGTGATGCTGGCCAGCTCCTCATAGACGTTCTGGGCGATGGTCTCGACCGAGGCGGCCGGCATGAACAGCATCATGAACAGCGTCGCCACGCCGCCGAGCGCGAAGGCGATGGGAATGCCGGAGAACAACGCGACGAGGGTGGCCCCGCCATAGAGCAGGCCGATGACCAGGGGAGTCATGACTTGTCGCGGCCACCCAATGTCTGGAGCAGCTGCTGCGCCGACAGCAGCGCCATCCCCGCGGTCATGCAGAGATAGGGAATCCACAGCGGCGGCCCCCAGGCGGAGGAGGAGATGGTGCCGTCCTCGATCGCCTCGCACAGCTGGCCGTAGCACTTCCAGGTGAAATAGGCGCAGAACAGGAAGGCCAGCCCGTCCGCCAGCCGTCGCCGCACCGCGTCCACCCTGGGCGGCAGGATATGGCCCAGCGCGTCGATCGCCACATGGCCGCGCCGCGCCTGGGTCCAGGCGGCGGAGGCGAAGGTGGCGCCGATCAGCAGGAAGGCCGACAGCTCGTCCTGCCAGTCGCTGGGAATGGCGAGGAAGTAGCGGCCGATCACCTCCCAGGTCAGCACCACGCCGGCCGCGCCGATGGCCAGCGAGGACAGCAGCGCCATCAGGTCGTTGATGGGCGACAGCACGCGCTGGGCGGCGCCGGCCAGGCCGGTGCGGGGCACCCGCTCGGGCACCCCGGCATCCACCACCGCATCCACCCCGTGGGCCATGTCAGGCGGCCGGCACCTGCTCGGCCAGTTTCAGCAGCGCGGCGGTGGCGGCATTGCGGGCGGCGAAATCCTTCCAGGCGGTGTTGCGGGCGATCTCCGTCCACTTGGCCAGCGCCTCCGGGGTGAACTCCTTCACCGTCACGCCCGCGGCGCCGAAAATCTTGGCCAGCTCGATGTCGTCGGCCTTGGCGCTCTCCAGCGCGAAGGGCTCCATCTCCGTGCCGACCGCCTCGATCGCCGCGCGCTGGTCGGCGGGCAGGGCGTCGAACACGGATTTGGACATCAGCAGCGGCTCGAACATGAACCAGAAGCTGCCATTGATGCCGGAGGTGACGTTCTTGCTGATCTCCTGCAGGCGGAAGCTGATCAGGCTGGTGGAGGAGGTCACCGCCGAATCCAGCGACCCCGTCTGCATCGCCGCGTAGATTTCGTTGGAGGGCACGGAGGAGATGATCCCGCCCGCCTCCTTCAGCATCAAATCCATCTCGCGCGAGCCGCCGCGGATCTTCATGCCCGCCACGTCGGCCGGCGCCACCACCGCGCCAGCGCGCGAGGCCACGCCGCCGGACTGCCAGATCCAGGTGAGGATCTTGATGCCGCGCTTCTCCAGCAGGGCGGTGAGCTCCTTGCCGATCTCCGCCTTCTTCCACGCCATGCCCTGGGCGTAGGTGGAAACGAGGCCGGGCATCAGCCCGATATTCACCTCCGGCACCTCGCCGCCGGCATAGGCCAGCGGATAGAGCGAGAGGTCGAGCGCGCCTTTGCGCAGCGCCGAGAACTGCGCCACGGTCTTCATCAGCGAGGAGCCGGGATAGATTTCGAAGCTCAGCGCGCCGTTGGTGCGCTTGGTCACCTCGGCGGCGAAACGCCGCACCAGCCGGTCGCGGAAATCGCCCTGCTCGGCGGTGCCGCCGGGAAACTGATGGCTGATCTTCAGCACGGTGGCGGCACGGGCCGGGCGCAGGGGCAGCAGCGCGGGGGCGGCCAGCAGGGCGGCGGCGCGGCGGCGCGTGATGAGCATTTTCAAATCCTCCCGATTGGGGAGGTTTTTAGCGCCGCGCCAGAAAGGAAGGAAGGGCCTTCCTTTTTGCAAAAAAAGAAGCAAAAAAACTTTTATCTGTTGTTCGTCGCGCGGCAGCGCCGCCGCACCTCTTCAACGAGCAAAAGTTTTTTGGTTCTTTTTTTCAAAAAAGAACCGCTTCCTTACTTCCTTCTCTATATATCCGCCCGGCCACCAGCAGACTAACCAGCACCAGCAGCACGAGGCCCA
>CAMFLK010000298.1 GCA_945957135.1 uncultured Rhodospirillales bacterium | reverse complement strand
CGCCCACCTCCTCCAGCATCCAGCGCGCCATGCGGCCGCGTGACTGGGGGTTGGTGTAGAAGACGAGATCATCGCTCATGCGCGTTCAATCCCAGATCGGCTTGCCGAGATCAACCTGGTCCGGCGAGGTGTAGCCGCCCGCGGCCGCCCCCACGCCGGCGCCGATGCCGGCCCCCACCACCACGCCGACCGGCCCGCCGAGGGCGCCGACCAGCGCGCCCGTGCCCGCCCCGGTGCCCGCCCCCGTCGTCACCCGGTCGAACTGGCTGGTGCCGCAGCCCGCCAGCACGCACGAAGCCGCGATTGCCGTCAGGATTCGTCGCATTGCCGTTCCTCCTGCGTTGCGTGGCGCGATATGGCAGGATGTCCGCCGCGTCGGGCAAGCGAGTACGTCATCAACTTATGGCGGCGGCTTCGCGGGCGCGCTTATACTCTTGAAAGTCGTGAAGGAGATTCGCCCATGCAGCCGCCGATTCCCCTGAAGCGCCCGGCCTGGGTCGAGGAATTCATGGCCTTCATCATGCGGGGCAACGTGGTTGACCTCGCGGTGGGCATCATCATCGGCGCCGCCTTCACGGGGATCGTCAACAGCCTGGTGCGCGACCTGATCAACCCGATCATCGGCCTGCTGATCGGCGGCATCGACTTCTCCAACCTCTACATCACCCTGCGCGGCCCGCACACGGACACGCTGGAACAGGCCCGCGCGGCCGGGGCGGTCACGCTCAACATCGGCGTGTTCATCAACGCGGTGATCCAGTTCGTCATCGTCGGCTTCGCCATCTTCTGGCTGATCAAGGCACTGACCCGGCTGCATCTCTCCGCCCCGGAGGTGAAGAAGCCCACCGCCGACCAGGCGCTGCTGACGGAAATCCGCGACATCCTGAAGGCGAAGCAGGGTCCGGTCGTCACAACCGAGTGAGCGGCCCCTCCGCGCCCGCCGAGGGCGGGCTGACGCGCGAATTGCTGCTGTCCGGCGCCCTGCCCGGTCTGGTCGCCCAGGCCCATCCCGAGGCGCGCGTGAAATCGGATGCCGAGCGCGCGGCCTCGCTGGCCGCCACCCTCGCCGCCAAGCCGGACGCGGCCGGGGGCGTATGGGTGTTCGCCTATGGCTCGCTGATCTGGAACCCGCTGATCCGCTTCACCCAGCGGGCGGTGGCGCATGTCCCCGGCTGGCACCGCGCCTTCTGCCTGTCCACCAAGGCCGGGCGCGGCACGCCGGAACATCCGGGCCTGATGCTCGGCCTGCGTCCCGGCGCCGCCTGTGCCGGTGTTGCCTTCCACATCGCCGAGGACGAGGTCGCCACCGAGCTCGACCTGCTGTGGCGGCGGGAGATGGTGGCCGACGGCTACATCCCCGTCTGGGTGCGGCTGCTGGACGAGGCGGGGCGCGAATTCGGCCACGCCATCGCCTTCGGCATCAACCCGGAGGGCCCGACCTATGCCGGCGACCTCGCGGACGAGGTGGTCGCGCATCGCCTGGCCCTGGCGCGGGGCAGCCTGGGCACCGGCGCCGAATACCTCTTCCGCACCCGCGACGGCTTGCGGAGCCTCGGCATTCATGACCCATTCGTGGAACGCATCGCCACGCTGGTCGCCGACCTCCTGTCGCCGGAGCGCGCATGATCCTGATCACCGCCAACCGCAACTACTCCTCCTGGTCGCTGCGCCCCTGGCTGCTGATGACCGAGCGCGGCATCGCGTTCGAGGACCGGGTGGAGTTGTTCCACGAGGGGAGCAGCTACGACGCGTTCCGCCGCTTCTCCCCCACCGGCCAGGTGCCGGTACTGCTCGACGGGGATACGACGGTCTGGGATTCGCTCGGCATCGCCCTCTACCTCGCCGACCGCCATGACGGCATCTGGCCGGCGGACCCGGCCGCGCGGGCCTGGGCGCAGAGCGCCGTGGCGGAAATGCATGGCGGGTTCGCCACCCTGCGCAACCAGTGCACCATGAATGTCGGCGTGCGCGTGGCCCTGCCCGCCATCGCCCCCGCCCTGGCCCGCGACGTCGCGCGGATCGGCGAATTGTGGTCGGAGGGACTCACCCGGTTCGGCGGCCCGTTCCTCGCCGGCCCCGCCTTCTCCGCCGCCGATGCGTTCTACGCCCCCGTGGTGTTCCGCGTGCGCACCTACGGACTCGCCATCCCCCCTGACGCGCGGCGCTTCGTGGACCATATGCTGGCCCTGCCGGGCATGCGCGCCTGGGAAGCGGCGGCGCTCGCCGAACCCTGGCGCGAACCCGGCCACGAGGCCGAACTCGCCGCCTGCGGCACGGTGGTGGAAGACCATCGCGCCGCGCCCAGAGGATAAGGGACCCCCATGTCCATCACGCTCGACGAGACCACGCCGGACACCGGCTTCATTCCGCACACCTCGCATTGGGGCGCCTTCTCCGCCCGCTGGAAGGATGGCGCGCTCGAGGTCCGCCCGCATCCCGCCGACCCCGATCCCAATGGCATTCTCCAGAACTTCCCCGCCGCCCTCCGCCACCGCGCCCGCGTCGCCCAGCCGATGGTCCGCCGCGGCTGGCTGGACAACGGCCCCGGCCCGGATTCCCGGCGCGGGCGGGACGGCTACGTGCCGCTTTCCTGGGACAAGGCCATCGACCTGCTCGGCGACGAGCTGCTGCGGGTGCGCGAGACTTTCGGCGCCGGCGCGGTGTTCGGCGGCTCCTATGGCTGGTCGAGCGCAGGGCGGTTCCACCACGCCCAGGGCCAGGTCCACCGCTTCCTCAACACCGCCATGGGCGGCTACGTGCGCTCGGTGAACAGCTACTCCTCCGGCGCCTCCTCGGTGCTGGTGCCGCACATCATCGGCGACTACGAGGACCTGACCAAGCACAACGTCACCTTCGAGCAGATCGCCGAACACAGCGAGATCGTCATCGCCTTCGGCGGCATGGCGCTGAAGAACAGCATGGTCGCCGGCGGCAATGTCAGCCGCCATGTCGAGCGCGGCGCCATGGACCGCGCCCGCGCCCGGGGCTGCGAGTTCGTCCTGGTCGGCCCGCTGCGCGGCGACCTGCCGGAGGAAGCCGGCGCGGACTGGCTGAGCCTGATCCCCGGCACCGACACCGCGCTGATGCTGGCCCTGGTCCACACGCTGGTGGCCGAGAACCGCCACGACCGCGAATTCCTCGACCGCTTCACGGTGGGCTGGCCGGAATTCGAGGCTTACCTGATGGGCCGCACCGACGGCCAGCCCAAGAACGCCGCCTGGGCCGCGCCGCTGACCGGCGTTCCCGCCGATGCCATCGTGGCCCTCGCCCGCCGCCTGCACGGCAAGCGGGCGCTGGTCGTGGTCTCCCACTCCCTCCAGCGCGCCAATTTCGGCGAGCAGCCGGTGTGGATGGGCATGGTGCTGGCCGCCGCCCTCGGCCAGATCGGCCTGCCGGGCGGCGGCTACGGCTACGCGCTCGGCGCCATCGCCTATTACGGCCGGCGCAACAACGCGGTGGTGATGCCCACCCTGTCGCAGAGCCGCAACCGCATCCGCGACTTCATCCCCGTCGCCCGCATCGCGGACATGCTGCTGAACCCCGGCGCGGAGTACCGCTACAACGGCCAGACGCGCACCTACCCGGACATCAAGCTGGTCTATTGGGCCGGCGGCAACCCGTTCCACCACCACCAGGACCTCAACCGCCTGCGTCGCGCCTTCGCCCAGGTCGATACGCTGGTGGTCCACGAGCTCGGCTGGACCGCCACCGCCCGCCACGCCGACATCGTGCTGCCGGCGACGATGACGCTGGAGCGTGAGGATATCGGCTGCAGCTCCAACGACCCGCTGATCGTGCCGATGCGCCCGGTCGCCAAACCCTTCGGCGAGGCCCGCGACGACTACGCCATCTTCTCCGACCTCGCCGAACGCCTGGGCCGCAAGCAGGACTTCACCGAGGGCCGTACCGTGCGGCAATGGCTGGAATATCTCTACGAACCCACCCGCGAGGGCCTGGCCAAACTCGGCCTGCCCGCGCCCAGCTTCGCCGAATTCTGGGACGGCGACGGGTTCGACGTGCCGCAGAAACCCGATGACGGCGGCAAGCTCGCCGCCTTCCGCCGCGACCCCGACGCCGCGCCGCTCACCACGCCGAGCGGAAAGCTGGAAATCGCCTCCGCCACCATCGCCGGCTTCAACGAGGCCACCTGCCCCGGCCACCCCGCCTGGCTCGGCGCCGCCAACATGCCCTCCGGCACCGAACCCCGGCACCTCGTCGCCAACCAGCCCGCCACCCGCCTGCACAGCCAGCTCGATTTCGGCGGCCACAGCATCGAGTCCAAGCATCGCGGCCGCGAGGTCGCCCGCATGCACCCGGCCGACGCCGCCCCCCGCGGCATCGCCGACGGCGACATCATCCGCCTGTTCAACACCCGCGGCGCCTGCCTCGCCGCCGTCCGGCTGACCGAAGACGTGCGGCAAGGCGTGATCCAACTGCCCACCGGCGCCTGGTACGACCCGGAAAACCCCGAGGAAGACGGCAGCCTCTGCGTCCACGGCAACCCCAACGTGCTGACCGCCGACAAAGGCACCTCCAACCTCGCCCAAGGCTGCACCGGCCAACTCACCACCGTCGAAGTGGAACGCTTCAACGGCAACCTGCCGCCAATCCGGGCCTTCGATCCGCCGGGGTGAAGGAAGGGGAAGGCAAGTAAGGAGAAGGCAAGTGAGGAGAAGGGAAGGAAGCGCTTCTTTCTTGAAAGAAAGAAGCAAAGAACTTTTTTCACTTTGGCTGCGCCGTGGCTTGTTCTTCCAAACTCCCCACCCAATACCGTCATGGACGGGCTTGACCCGTCCAGCCCGCCGCGACCCCTTGTCGCGGCAGCCGTGACGTGCCGCCGGCAGTTGGGATGCGTCCACGCGCCATTGCCCCGGGAATGACCCAGGGTAAAAAAATTCAGGGGTAGCC
>CAMFLK010000297.1 GCA_945957135.1 uncultured Rhodospirillales bacterium | reverse complement strand
GGGCGTGGCAGGCGCGGGGCATCCTCGCGCGGCTGCGCCCGGCGGCGCTGGTCGGGTTCGGCGGCTATCCCAGCGTGGCGCCGGTGCTGGCGGCGCGTTTCCTGCGCCATCGCCCGGCGATCGTGCTGCACGAGCAGAACGCGGTGCTCGGCCGCGCCAACCGGATGCTGGCGCCGCGCGCCGATCTGCTGGCGCTGAGCTTCGCGGCCACCACGCGGGTTCCCGCCGGCGTGCGCACGCTGGTCACCGGCAACCCCGTCCGCCCCGCCGTCGCCGCGCTGGCCGGCGCGGGATATGCCATGCCGGACGACGCGATCCGCCTTCTCGTGCTGGGCGGTTCGCTCGGCGCGCGGGTGCTGAGCGACGTGGTGCCCGCCGCCATCGCCTCGCTCGACCCAGCGCTGCGCGGGCGCATCGCGCTCACCCAGCAATGCCGCGCGGAGGACATCGCGCGCGTCCAGGCCGCCTACGCGGCATGCGGCGTGGCGGCCGTGCTGTCGCCGTTCTTCGCCGATGTCGCCTCGCTGCTGTCCGCCGCCCATCTCGTCATCGCCCGCGCCGGCGCCTCCACGGTGGCCGAGCTCGCCGTGGCCGGGCGTCCCGCCGTGCTGGTACCGCTGCCGACCGCGATCGACGACCACCAGAACGCCAATGCCCGTGCCCTGGCCGATGCCGGTGGCGCCTGGGTGATGAAGCAGCCGGATTTTTCCGCGTCGGCGCTTGCATCCTTGCTGGAACGCCTGCTCGGCGCCCCCGCCGGCCTGGCCCAGGCCGCAGCCCGCGCCGCGGGCTGCGGCCATGCCGGCGCCGCGTCGCTGCTGGCCGATGCGGTGGAGGCGCGCATCGACGCCAGGCAGGAGGAAAGGGCATGAGGGCGCTGCCGCTTTCCATCGGCACCATCCATTTCGTCGGCATCGGCGGCATCGGCATGTCCGGCATCGCGGAGGTGCTGCACAATCTCGGCTATTCCGTGCAGGGCAGCGACATTTCCGACAGCGCCAACGTCAAGCGCCTGCGCGCGGCCGGCATTCCCGTGGCCATCGGCCACGACGCCGCGAATCTCGGACCCGCGCAGGTGGTGGTCACCTCCACCGCGGTGAAGCCGGACAATCCCGAGGTGCGCGCCGCCCGCACGCGGCTGATCCCCGTGGTGCGCCGGGCGGAAATGCTCGCCGAGCTGATGCGCCTGCGCTGGTCCATCGCCATCGGCGGCACCCACGGCAAGACCACCACGACCAGCCTGATCGGCACGGTGCTGGAAGCGGCACATCTCGACCCCACGGTCATCAACGGCGGCATCATCAACGCCTACGGCACCAACACCCGCCTGGGCGCCGGCGACTGGATGGTGGTGGAGGCGGATGAGAGCGACGGAAGTTTCCTGCGCCTGCCGGCCACCATCGCGGTCGTCACCAACATGGACGCCGAGCATCTCGACCATTGGGGTTCGCCGGAGGCGATGCTCGCCGGCTACGACCAGTTCGTGCAGAACGTGCCGTTCTACGGTTTCGCCGTGCTGTGCGTCGATCATCCCGCCGTGCAGGAGATGATCCCGCGCATGTCCGACCGGCGCATCATCACCTACGGCTTCTCCCCCCAGGCCGACGTGCGCGCGGACAAGGTGGTCAGCGACCGCATGGGTGCCACCTTCGAGGTCAGCGTCGCCGACCGGGCGCGCGGGCGCACGCGGCGCATGGGGCCGTTCCGCCTGCCCATGCTGGGCCAGCACAACGTGCAGAACGCGCTGGCGGCGGTGGCCATCGGCGTGGAGATGGAGATCGACGACGCCACGCTGCGCAGCGCCTTCGCCGGCTTCAAGGGCGTCAAGCGCCGCTTCACGAAAACAGGCGAGGCCGGCGGCATCACGGTCATCGACGATTACGGCCACCACCCGGTGGAGATCGCCGCCGTGCTGAAGGCTGCCCGCCAGGCCGGCGCGCGCGACGTGGTGGCGGTGGTGCAGCCGCACCGCTTCAGCCGGCTGCATTCGCTGTTCAACGAGTTCTGCACCTGCATGAACGATGCCGGCACCGTCATCGTCGCCGATGTCTATCCCGCCGGCGAGGCGCCCATCCAAGGCGTGAATCGCGACGCGCTGGTGGAGGGGCTGCGCGCCCACGGCCATCGCAGCGTGGTGCCGCTGCCGGGGCCGGAGCATCTGGCGGAGATGGTGGCGGCCATCGCCAAGCCCGGCGATCTCGTGGTCTGCCTCGGCGCCGGCAGCATTTCCGCCTGGGCCAACGCCCTGCCGGGCGAGCTCGCGCCCCTGCTCGCCGGCCAGAAGAGCCGGGTGGCGGGCGGGCGATGATGGCGGAAGAAGCCCTGCGCCCGCTGATCGACCTGCTGCCGCCCCTGCGCGGCCGCGTGCAGGTGGCGGCACCGCTCGCCCCGGTCACCTGGTTCCGCGTCGGCGGCCCGGCGGAGGCGCTGGTGCGTCCGGCCGATGTGGACGACCTCTGCCAGTTCCTCCAGGCCCTGCCTGACGAAATCCCGGTGGTGACGATCGGCGCCGCCTCCAACCTGATCGTGCGCGATGGCGGCATCGCCGGCGTGGTGCTGCGGCTGGCGCGCGGCTTCAACGCGATCGCGGTGGAAGCCGGCGGCATCGTCGCCGGCGCTGCGGCGCTGGATGCCACGGTGGCCGAGCACGCCGCCGCCGCCGGGCTCACCGGGCTCGAATTCCTCTCGGGCATTCCCGGCACGATCGGCGGCGCGGTGGCGATGAATGCCGGCGCCTATGGCGGCGACATGGCCGGGGTGCTCGACTGGGCGGAGATCGTCACCCGCCACGGCGAATTGCGGCGCCTGGAAAATCCGCAACTCGGCTTCGCCTATCGCCATTCCGCCCTGCCGCCCGGTGCCGTGGTGGTGCGCGCCCGGCTGCGCGCGCGGCCAGGCGAACCCGGCGCCATCGCCGCGCGCATGGCCGAGATCCGCGCCTCGCGCGAGGCCACCCAGCCGGTGCGCGCCCGCACCGGCGGCTCCACCTTCCGCAACCCGCCGGACATGAAGGCGTGGGAGCTGATCGACGCCGCCGGCGGCCGTGGCCTGACGCTGGGCGGCGCCCAGGTCAGCGAAAAACACTGCAATTTCCTGCTCAACACCGGCGCGGCCACCGCCGCCGACATCGAGGGGCTGGGCGAGGAATTGCGCGCCCGGGTGCGCGCGATGAGCGGCGTGTCGCTGGACTGGGAAATCCGCCGCATCGGCATTCCCGGCAAGGTGCGGCCCACGGGAGCAGAGGCATGAGCCGGGTCGCGGTGCTCTATGGCGGCATCTCCGCCGAGCGCGAGGTCAGCCTCGCCTCCGGCGTGAAGGTGATCGCGGCACTGCGCGAGGCCGGCTACGAGGTGGTGCCGATCGAAGTCGGCCCCGACCTGCGCGCGGTGATCGCCGCGCTCGATCCGCGGCCGGACGCGGTGTTCAACGCGCTGCACGGCCGCTTCGGCGAAGATGGCGCGATCCAGGGCGTGCTCGACTGGCTGAACATCCCCTACACCCATTCCGGCGTGCGCGCCTCGGCCATCGCCATGGACAAATCCGCGGCCCGCGCCATGTTCGCCGCCGCCGGCCTGCCCATCGCGCGCGGCGCGGTGATCGACATCGCCGCGCTGGAACAGGCCGACCCGCTGCCGCTGCCCTATGTGGTCAAGCCGGTGAACGAGGGCTCCTCGGTCGGCGTGGAGATCATGCGCCCCGGCGGCAACCGCCGCGCCGAGGTCGCCGCCGGCTGGCGCTTCGGCCCCACCGCGCTGGTGGAGGAGTATATCCCCGGCCGCGAACTCTCCGTGGGCGTGATGGAGGACCGGCCGCTGGCGGTGACGGAGATCGTGCCCGCCACCACCTTCTACGACTACGAGGCCAAATATGCCGATGGCGGCTCGCGCCATGTGGTTCCCGCCGAATTGCCGCCCGCCATCTACGCCCGCGCGCTGGAGGTGGCGCTGGCAGCCCACCGCACGCTGGGCTGCCGCGGCGCCACCCGCTCCGATTTCCGCTACGACGACGAAACCGGCCGGCTGGTGCTGCTGGAGATCAACACCCAGCCCGGCCTGACGCCGACCTCGCTGCTGCCGGAGCAGGCGGCGCATCTGGGCATGTCCTATCCCCGGCTCTGCGCCTGGATGGTGGAGCACGCCGCATGTCGCGCGTGAAACGCCCCACCGAACGCCCGCGCATCCAGCAGGACCGGCCCGGTCGCTGGAAGCTGCTGTGGCGGCGCAAGCGCGCCCTGGTGCGCCCGGCCATGGCACTTGGCGGGCTGGTGGGCGTCGGGCTGCTGGCGATGCTCGGCGCGCAGATCGTCGGGCGCGGCGCCTCGTTCCGCGACCGGCTGGCCGACAGCTCGGCCCGCGCCGGGCTGCGCATCGAGCAGGTGCGCATCGAGGGGCGGCAGAAGACGCCGGAGGGGCTGGTGCGCGCGGCGCTGGGCATCAAGCCGGGCGACCCGATCCTGACCTTCTCCGTCGCCGATGCCCGCGCGCGGCTGGAGACCATCGCCTGGGTGCAGTCCGCCAGCGTGGAGCGGCGCCTGCCCTCGACCATCGTGGTGCAGCTGGTGGAACGCCGGCCCTTCGCGGTGTGGCAGCACGACGGCAAGTTCTCGCTGATCGACCGCGACGGCGCGCTGGTGACGGATTCCGACGTCGCCGCCTTCGCCGGCCAGCTTCCCCTGGTGGTCGGCCCCGGCGCCCCCGCCGCCGCCGCCCCGCTGCTCGACGCGCTGGCCGCCCAGCCGGCGCTGCTGCCCCGCGTGATCGCCGCCGTGCGGGTGGGCGAGCGGCGGTGGAACCTGCACATGACCAACGGGGCGGACGTGCTGCTGCCCGAGGGCGCGGAACGCCAGGGCCTGGCCAAGCTGGCGGAGCTGCAGGCCAGCCTGTCGGTGCTCGACCGGCCGTTGCAGGTGGTCGATCTGCGCCTCGCCGACCGGCTGGTGCTGCGCCCGCTGCCCGAG
>CAMFLK010000296.1 GCA_945957135.1 uncultured Rhodospirillales bacterium | reverse complement strand
TCCGCAAGCTGGCCGAGGCGGTGGCCGCCCTGCGCGCCGTCACCCCGCTCGCCATCCGCCACGCCGCCCGCGCCATCGCCGCCGAGGGGCTGGCCGGCCGCGCCGCCGCCGAAGCCGCCACCGGCACCGACGCGGCCGAGGAGGAAGCGCGCCTGCTCGCCAATTTCGGCCTGCTGCTGGAACTGGTGCGCCAGGTGGAATCGCCCGGCGACAACCCCAAGCCACCGGAGCAGGAAAGCACCGCCGACCTGGAGCAGCGGGCCAAGCGCGCCATCGGCATCATCGCCCCGGCGCTGGGCCGGGCCAACGACCAGGTGGCCGCGGCGCTCGAGGAACTGGCCGGGTTGTTCAGCGGCATCGGCGTCGGCGCCCATGCCTCGGCCGCCCGCATCCCCGCCACCCAGATCGCCGTGGCGACCTTGCGCAAGGAGATCGAGGCGCTGGTCCACCAGCCGCGCGCGGCGGAGATGGCCGATTTCGTCGAGGCCGATGCCCGCGGGCTGATGGCCGTCGCCGACATCACCCTCACCTGCGCCCGCAAAGTCACCGCCGACGCGCGGGCGCTGACCACCGCCATGCCGGAGCTGCTGCGCCGCTGGCTGACCGCGCCGGACGACGTGATCCGCATCGTCTCGCGGCCGGACTGGCTGATGGACGGGTGGGAGCGCATCTGCCTGATCTGGCGCACCGCCGGCACGGAGGAGGAGAAATCCGCGGCCCTGGCCGAGATGGCCGAGCTGGTCCCCGCCCTGCCGCACGAGGTGGGCGACTGGGTGAACCGCAAGCTGGACGTGGAAGCCGAGCAGCAGCGCCACCGGCGCAAGGTGGTGCTGATGGAGGATTGGCGCACCGGCAGCGCGGTGCTGGACATGATCGAGCGCAACGAACAGCTCGTGGCGATGGCCGGATGAGCGCCCCCGACGTCACCAGCCTGCGCCGCGACCTGATCTCGGCCGCCGACGCCAAGATCGCCCGCGTGGTGGCGATGGTGGACGCGCTGCCCCGGCGCGGGGTGGCGGACGGGCTGATCGCGCCCCTGCGTCCGCGCCTCGCCGAGCTGGGCCTGCCCCGGCGCATGAACGCCGGCCGCCTGCTGTTCACCCCGTTCGACCCGCTGATCGTGGCCCCGAAAGCCTGGAAGCGCGGCGGCCCGGGCATTCCGCGCGGCGCCCTCACGCCGCTGGCCGACGCCCTGCGCCCCGCCCTGTCCCCCGCCACCGCCGAGGCCGAACGCCTGCTGGCCGAGGCGGACGCGGGCTCCATCGCCGTGGTGCCTCGGGCGGGGGAGGCGCTGTGGGCGGAAGCGGGGCGGGCGCTCGCCACCCTGCCCATGCCCGCCGCGTGGATCGACGAGGCCGGGCTGACCGAGGCCGATTTCGCCGCCCTCGCCCCGGCCATGGCCGTGGTGCTGGGCGTCGCGCCGGCGCTCGCCCAGCTCGAGCAGCGCGCCGCCAAGGGGGGCGAGCCGGAGAACGCGGCGCTGGAGGCCCTGCTGGCCCCGGCCCTGGCGCAGGGCGGGCTGGCGCTGGCCATGATCCTCGCGCTGCTGCTGGCCCGGCTGCCGCAATCCCCGACGGTGAACCGCCTCGCCAGCCGGTTCGCCACCTCCGCCAGCCCGGCCCCGCTGCGCGAGGCGGCGGAGCAGGCCACGGAGTTCATGCTCGACAGCATCGAGCAGGCCGGCCCCGGCAGCGCCGACCCCCGCCAGGCCGCCACCGAGCTGCGCCGCCTCGCCGCCGTGCTCGGCGAGCTGGAGGCGCGCTCCAGCTCGTCGCCGGCGCGGATGCAGCGCGTGGCCGCCGCCCGCCGCAACCTCGACACCGCCTGCCGCGCCCGCTTCGAGGGGATGCTGAGCGTCCGCGTGCTGGAGCCGCTGGCCCTGCTGGGCGACGCGAGCGGGGTGGATGTCGCCGCCCTGGAACGCGCCGCCCGCGACCTGCGCCGCTTCGAGACCGCCGCCCGGGCGATCGGCGGGCGGGAGCACTACGAGCGCGCGCTGCGCGAGACCGCCCGCGCCCTGGAACCGGCGCCCGATTGCGGCCAGGTGCAGGTGATGGACCGGGTGCGGCTGGCGGAAATCCTGCTCGGGCCGGACGAGGCGATGGCGATGCTCGAACGCCGGGGCAAGGCGTAGCCCCGCGTTTCGCGCTAGCCTCGCGCCATGCGCGAATCCTGGCAGCGAGACACCGCCCACCCGATGCCGCCCGAAAGCGCGGTGGCCGCCCTGCTCGCCCGCCACCTCCCCGGCCGCGCGCTGCGGGAGATGGTCCCCACCACCGGCGGCCTCGCCAACACCAATCTGCGCCTGCGCCTGGCCGATGGCGGCGACGTGCTGCTCCGTCTCTGGCAGCGCGACGGCGCGTCGGCGGCCAAGGAGGTGGCGCTGCTGCGCCGCCTCGCGGGAATCGTGCCGGTGCCGGGCGTGCTGGGGTTCGAGCCGGCGGCCGGCCCGCTCGGTCCTCCCGCCGCGCTGCTGGAATTCGTCCACGGCGAGACCCTGGCCGCCGCCCTCGCCCATGCCGACCCGCCCGCCCGCCACGCGCTGGGCCGGGCGGTGGGCGCGGCGCTCGCCGCCATCCACGCCGTGCCCTTCCCCCAGCGCGGCTTCCTCTCCGCCACGCTGGAGGTGGCCACCCCGCTCGATCTCGGCCGCGCCGGGCTGACGGGATGGCTGACCACCTGTCTGGTGGAGGGCGCCGGGCGCGAGCGCATCGCCCCCGCCCTGCGCGACGCGCTGTTCGCCCTCGCCGAACGTGAGGGCGACCGGCTGAACGCCGGCTGGGCCGGCGGCACCTGCCTCAGCCATGCCGATTTCAACCCGACCAACCTGCTGGTGCGTCCCGCCGGCGAGGGCTGGACGGTCGCCGCCGTGCTCGATTGGGAATTCGCCTTCGCCGGCGGCCCGGCCTTCGACGTCGCCCACCTGCTGCGCCCGCCCACCGGCGAGGACGCGGATTTCCTCGCCGGACTCGCCGCCGCCACCCCCGATCTTCCCGCCGATTGGCGCGCCCTGGCCAGGCTCGCCGATCTCTACGCCTGGGCCGACTTCCTCGCCCGCCCCGCCGCCGGCCCTGCCCTGATCGCCGATTCCCTGGCGATGCTGGCCCGCATCGCCGGCCACCCGAGTCTCTGAACCGTCATGCGGATTCGGCATTGCGCCCCGCTCCGCCGGGGGTGCTAGGTTCACTTTGTGTTCCGAAGGCAGGTGTTGCAGCCGGGCATCAGCAACGCCATATTGTGGGTAGGTTAACGGCTTCCCGCTATATCTAGTAGAATTTGAATTGACGGCTCCAACGCATTGGTCAGGAATAGGGAGAGCGGATTGAGCGTCGTCGAGGGGGATAGAGCCGTGCTTGATGTAGTCCAGATGCAGGGTCGTCATCAGGTGCGGATCGACCGCACGCGTGACGCGCTGCTCACCGATTTCGGCCGCGCCACGCTGGACGACCGCTACCTGCTGCCCGGCGAGGGCTACCAGGACCTGTTCGCCCGGGTGGCCAGCTACTACGGCGAGGACGCCGCCCACGCCCAGCGGCTGTACGACTACATCAGCAAGCTGTGGTTCATGCCCGCCACCCCCGTGCTGTCCAACGGCGGCACCTCGCGCGGCCTGCCGATCAGCTGCTTCCTGAACGAGGCCAATGACAGCCTGGACGGCATCGTCGGCCTGTGGAACGAGAATGTCTGGCTCGCCTCCAAGGGCGGCGGCATCGGCAGCTACTGGGGCAACCTGCGCTCGATCGGCGAGAAGGTCGGCCAGAACGGCAAGACCTCCGGCGTCATCCCCTTCATCCGGGTGATGGACAGCCTGACCTTGGCGATCAGCCAGGGCAGCCTGCGCCGCGGCTCGGCCGCCGTGTACCTGCCGGTCAGCCACCCGGAAATCGAGGAATTCGTCGAGATGCGCCGCCCCACCGGCGGCGATCCCAACCGCAAGGCGCTCAACCTGCACCACGGCATCCTGGTGCCGGACGAATTCATGCGCGCGGTGGAAGGCGACGAGGAATGGGCGCTCACCTCGCCCAAGGACGGCTCGGTGGTGCGCAAGATCAGCGCCCGCGCCCTGTGGATCCGCATCCTCACCGCCCGCGTCGAGACCGGCGAACCCTACCTGGTGTTCAGCGACCACGTGAACCGCGCCCGGCCCGAACACCACAAGCTGGCCGGGCTGGAGGTGAAGACCTCCAACCTGTGCAGCGAGATCACCCTGCCCACCGGCACCGACCAGCACGGCCGCCAGCGCACCGCGGTGTGCTGCCTGTCCTCGCTGAACGTCGAATCCTGGATGGAATGGAAAGACCACCCGCTGTTCATCGAGGACGTGATGCGCTTCCTCGACAACGTGCTGGAAGACTTCATCCAGCGCGCGCCCGAGGAGATGGAGCGGGCGAAATACGCGGCGATGCGCGAGCGCTCGGTGGGGCTCGGCATCATGGGCTTCCACTCCTTCCTCCAGGCCCAGAACGTGCCGTTCGAGAGCGTGATCGCCAAGGTGTGGAACAAGCGGATGTTCGCCCATATCCGCGCCCAGGCCGACGCCGCCAGCCGCATGCTGGCCGACGAACGCGGCGCCTGCCCGGACGCGGCCGAATACGGGGTGAACGAACGCTTCTCCCACAAGATCGCCATCGCGCCGACCGCCTCGATCTCGATCATCGCCGGCAATTCCAGCCCGGGCATCGAACCGATCGCCGCCAACGTGTTCCTGCAGAAAACCCTGTCCGGCAGCTTCACCGTGCGCAACCGCCACCTGCAGAAGCTGCTGGCGGCGAAAGGCATGGACACGGACGAAATCTGGTCCTCCATCACGCTGAACAAGGGCAGCGTGCAGCACCTCGACTTCCTCACCGAACAGGAGAAATCGGTCTATAAGACCGCCTTCGAACTGGACCAGCGCTGGGTGGTGGAACACGCCGCCGACCGCACGCCCTATATCTGCCAGAGCCAGTCGGTGAACCTGTTCCTGCCGGCCAACGTCCACAAGCGCGACCTGCACCAGATCCACTTCATGGCCTGGAAGAAAGGCGTGAAATCGCTCTACTACTGCCGCAGCATGTCCATGCAA
>CAMFLK010000295.1 GCA_945957135.1 uncultured Rhodospirillales bacterium | reverse complement strand
GATAGGAGTCCGTCTCGTGGGCTCGGAGATGTGTATAAGAGACAGGAGCAAGGGATGCGCCAGGGTGAAATCCCCCGCGATCGGCTTGGCCGCGAGATCGGCGTCGGCGGTGATCGCCACCGGCGTGGCGGCCAGGGCCGGGGGCGCGCCGGGCAGCTCCAGCCCGTCCAGCGTGGCGCGCAGCCGGGCGCGGCCGGGATCGCCTTCCAGCGTGGCGCGCAGCTGGCGCAGCGTCGCCCCGCCGGCGGCGAGCGCATCGACGCGCAGCGTGCCCGTGGCCGTGGGCGCGGCGAGCGTGCCCGCCGCGTGCAGCCGCAGCGCGATCCCCTGCCAGGACAAATCCTCGCGCGGCACCATCGCCGGCGCATCGACCGCCACGTCCAGCGCGCCCGCCTGCTTCTCCAGGTCGAGCGTGCCGGCGGCGGTGCCGTGCAGCGGCCCCGCGTCCACGGTCAGCGCCAGCTTCGCGCCCGCCCACGGCCCGTCCAGCGTGGCGGCCAGATTGATGCGGCCGAGATTGGGCAGGCCGGCGATCTCGGCCACCAGCCCGCGCGGCGGCTCCTCCGCCGTCAGCTTCGCCGCCACCGCCGCGCCGTCGGCGCGCAGCTCCGCGCGGTAGCTGCCTTCCCCGTCCAGCCGGCGGAGGTCGAGCTGCCCCGCGCCCGCGCTGAGCGAGGCGAGCTCGCCCGCCCCCTCGACCCGCAGCGCGGCGCCCGGCCCGGCGATCCCCGCCGCGAGGTCCAGCCGGTCGATGCGCAGCTTCCCCAGCGAGACCCGCACCGGCAGCGAGAACGAATCCGACGAGGACGACGACTCGCTCACCGGCAGCCGCGCCACGGCGACATGCCCCGCCGTCAGCGCGTCGATCCGCGCCACCCGCCGCAGCAGGCGCAGCGGCGCCCAGTCCAGCGCCACATCCTCCGCCACCAGCCAGGCGCCCTTGGCGTCGTGAATTTCCAGCCGGGCGATGCGCGGCGCGTCCGGCAGCCGGCCGGTGAGGCTGGTGATGCGCACCATGCCGCCGGACGCGCTCTCGATGATCCGCGCCAGCGCCGTCTGCCCCGGCGGCGTGTTGAGCAGCGCCAGCAGCAGCAGCGGCACCAGCACCAGCGCGGCGATGAGGCGGAACAGCCAGCGCATCAGAATGCCTGCCCGATGCCGATATACAGCTCGAACGCGTCGCTCTTGGCCGGCCGCGAGGTGGGCAGCGCGATATCGACGCGGATCGGCCCGATCGCCGTGTAGTAGCGCACCCCCAGCCCCACGCCGACGCGCGTTTGTCCGCCGCCCGAGCCGGTGGGCGCTTCGGTGGCGGAAACCTCGCCGGCATCGACGAAGGCCACCGCCCCCCAGCTCGTGCCGATGCGCTGGCGGAACTCCAGTGAGCCGGCCATCACCTGGGTGCCGCCGGTCGGGTTGCCCGAGGGGAAGGCGGGGCCGACGGACTGGAAGCGGTAGCCGCGCACCGTGGCGCTGCCGCCGGCGTAGAAGCGCTGGTCGGGCGGGATGTCGAACAGGTTGGCGCCGGTGTTGCGCCCCGCCAGCACCCGCCCGGCGAGCACGGAGCGGCCCTGCGAGCCGAAATCGTAATAGGCGGAGGCGGCGGCCTGGCCGATCACGAAGGGCGTCGCGCCCGCCGCGAAGCTCACGGTCGGCGTCGCGGTCAGCGCCGCGCGGGCGCCGCGCGTGGGGTCCAGCAGGTTGTCCGTGCTGTCCCACACCAGGCTCGCCGGCAGCTGGCCCAGCGTGTAGTTGCGCGTCACCCCTTCCTGCTTCACCTGTTGCTGCGTCGCGGACAGGCCGAGATTGACGGTGAGATGCTCGGTCAGCTTGCGGCTGACCGTGGCGCTGGCGGTGACGCCGGTGCGGTCATAGGCCTGGAGGAATTCGCGGAAGCCGATGACGTTGAGGCGCAGCGACTGGTCGCGTCGCAGCCAGTCCGGCAGCGTCAGCGTGGCCGAGAGGTTGTAGCCCATGGCCTGCGAGGCGGTGCCGCCGAGATTGGTGACCGCCGCGCCGAGATCGAGCTGTTCCGCCCGGCCGAACAGGTTGCGGTCGGTCCAGGTGGCGGTGAGGCTGCCGCCCTGGTCGGTGGACAGGAAGGCACCGACGCTCACCGTGTGGCGCTTGCGCTCCGCCAGCACCACCTGCACCGGCAGCCTGCCATTGGGGTCCAGCGCCGTGGCCGGGTCGATGCGCACGGAGGCGAACACGCCGAGCTTGGCCAGGTCGTCGCGCGCCGCGGCGAACCGCGCGGGGTCGTAGGGCTCGCCCGGGTGCAGCAGCAGGCGGTTGCGGATGAAATCCTCGTCCACACCCGGCGCGCCGCTGATGGTGATGGCGCCGAGATCGACGCGCGGGCCGGGCTGGGCGGCGAAGCTGACATTCACCTTGTGCCCGGCCTCGTCCAGCGTGGCGACCGGCGGGTCCACCTTGGCCAGGGCATGACCCTGGGCCAGCAGCGCCGCCAGCAGCCGGCCGCGCGCGGCCAGCACCTCCGCCGCCACGGCGGGCATGCCCGGCTCCAGCCCCAGCGCGTCGCGGGCGGCGGCCGGCACGTCGCCGGTCACGCTGATCCGCCCGATCGTGAAGCGCGGGCCGAGGGTCAGGGTCACCGCGACCTCCACCTCCTGCCCCTCCGGCAGCGCGTCCAGCCGCTCCGGCAGCTCGGGGTCGTCGAGCTTGCTGCCGGCGATGGTGATGGCCACCTGCCCGTCATAATAGCCTTGGGAGTGCAGGGCCGCGAGGAACCGGTCGGCATCGGCGCGGGCGCGGGCGACCAGCGCGAATCCGCCCACCTGGCCGCTCGCGCGCAGCGAAACCAGCGTGGAGGCGGCCTGCACCGTCTGGTCCAGCGTGTCCTGCCCGGTGGGGGCGATGGTGACGCGATACGGCACGGGATCGGCCGCGCGCGGCCCCGCGGGGCACAGCAGGCAGGCCAGCACGACCAGCAGCGGCGGGACCGCCCGCTGGAGGAGGGGGGAACACAGCATCGGTCCTTCGGTATGGGTCCCATCACGGCAATCCGGCAAGCTGCCATGGAGTTCCCGGCCCAGCCTTCTTCGAGGGTGGCGCCGTGCTCGATCCCGTCAAGGCACGCTTCGCTCAAGGGCCTTGACGGGCTCTGCGCGCGGCGCCTTTCGGGTGGAAGGCCGGGGCGAAGAAACGGCCTTTCCAGCCGAACAAAGAAACGGAAAGGCTCACTTCGGTCCCTTCTTCGCCCGTATGCCCTGGCTTCGTGGCGGTTGGCGCTTTCACGGCCCTTGAGCGGAGCGTGCCTTGCCCGCGCCCAACGCAACGCAAGCACAATCGAAAGCGCGAAGGAGCCAAGCGACGCAACAGCACGGTCAAGCAACGGTCATCGCGCCGTCATTGTTCGACGCGGCGCGGCAGGCTATGCCGGACGGGAGATGAAAGCCGCGCCCCGCCGCCTTCGCGCAACCCGCCGGCCGCTGATCGGCACCGCTCTGCCGGCCGGCGACGACGGCACGCTCTCCGCCCTCGGCGGCCGGCGCCGCCCGCGCCGTCTGCGCGTCATCCGCCGGGCCACCCAGGTGGCGCTGTGGACCCTGCCGGCGGTGGCCATCCAGGCCATCCTCATCCTGCTGCCCGGCCAGCCCAAGGTGGCCTTCGCCCGCTTCTACTGGGCGGTGATGTGCCGGCTGATCGGCATGGACGTGCGGGTGATCGGCCAGGCCGCCAAGACCACGGCCGACGGCCGCCCGGTGGTCTATGTCTCCAACCACTCCTCCTGGCTCGACATCCCCGTGCTCGGCGGCCAGCTCGACGCCGCCTTCATCGCCAAGGAGGACGTGGCGCGCTGGCCGGTGATCAGCACCATCGCCAAGCTCGGCCGCACCGTCTATGTCCGCCGCACCCGCGGCAGCACGGCGCGCGAGCGCGACGAAATGCGCCGCCGCCTCGCCCAGGGCGACAACCTCGTGCTGTTCCCCGAAGGCACCACGTCGGACGGCTCGCGCGTGCTGCCCTTCCGCTCCGCCTTCCTCTCCATCGCCGAGCTGCCGGTCAGCGCCGCCGGCCTGCCGCCACTCGTGCAGCCCGTCTCCGTGGTGTACGACCGGCTCGCCGGCCTGCCCACCGGCCGCGCCAGCCGGCCGCTCTTCGCCTGGTACGGCGACATGGATATCGGCAGCCATTTCTGGCGCCTCGCCCAGCATCGCGGCCTGCGCGCCACCGTGCTGCTGCACACCCCGCTGGACCCCACCGCCTTCCCCAGCCGCAAGGCCCTGGCCGCCGCGGTGTGGTCGGCCGTGGCGGACGGCGCGGCCACGCTGCGCCAGAACCGCACCCCCCGGCCGCTGACCGCCGCCCCGCCCCCGGCCGCGCGCCCGGGCGAATCCACCGCCACCGATCCCGTCTTTGCTTGACATGCGCACCGCGCCATCTGCGACACTGCGGCATGATTCAGGAGGCTGATGCGCGCCGTTGCGCTTGACCCGTCGCTCGCCGAAGACGATCTGTCCCGCGCGCCGCCCCGTCGCTGCCCTGGGCCGGCCGAGAGGATGGACATGACGCAAGCCGGAAAGCCCGCGAAAACGCTCCATGTGATCACCTGGGGCTGCCAGATGAATGTCTATGACAGCGGCCGCATGGCCGATGTCCTGGCCCCGCTCGGCTACGGTCCCGCCCCGGCCCCGGACGGCGCGGACATGGTGATCCTCAACACCTGCCATATCCGCGACCGCGCGACCGAGAAGGTGTTCTCCGAGCTCGGCCGCCTGCGCCTGCTCAAACAGACGCGCGAGGCCGAGGGCGGGCGCATGGTGCTGGCCGTGGCCGGCTGCGTGGCGCAGGCGGAGGGGGCGGAAATCCTGGCCCGGGCACCCTATGTGGATATCGTGCTCGGCCCCCAGACCTATCACCGCCTGCCCGAAATGGTCGCCCGCGCCACCCGCGCGGCGGGCGCGGTGCTGGAAACCGACTTCCCGGCCGAGGACAAGTTCGACCACCTGCCGGCCTCCGGCGCCCAGGGCCTGACAGCCTTCCTCACCATCCAGGAAGGCTGCGACAAGTTCTGCAGCTTCTGCGTGGTGCCCTACACCCGCGG
>CAMFLK010000294.1 GCA_945957135.1 uncultured Rhodospirillales bacterium | reverse complement strand
GCTTCGTTGCGGGGGACGGGGTCAAGGGCTTGAGCGAAGCGCCCCTTGACGCCGTCTTCCGCAACGCAAGCACAATCGAAAGTGCGAAGGAGCCCGCCGCCGCGCCTACTCCCGCTCCAGCGCCTCGATCTCCGCGTCACTGAAGCCGAAATGATGGGCGATTTCGTGGATCAGCACGCTGCGCACCAGCCGCGACAAATCCTCGCCCAGCTCGATCCATTCCAGCAGGATGGCCTGGCGGAACAGCAGGATGGCGTCGGGCGTTCGGGCGATGTCGTCGATGCTGCGCTGGTTCAGCGGCGTGCCGAGATAGACGCCCGTCAGGTCCCAGGCGGAGTCGATGCCGAGATCGGCGAGCAGCGCATCCTCGGCCAGCTCCTCCACGGTGATGGCGATGCCGGCGACGTGGCGGCGCAGCCGGGCGGGGATCATCTCCAGCGCCGCCTCGGCCATGTCGGCCATTTCCTCGGCGCTCGGCGGGGTGGTGAAGGAACGGGTCATTCGGGAGGTTCGCGATGGTGGAGCGGCTGACGCAGGCGGAACGGGCGGGGCTGGCGGACAGCCTGCCACGCTGGCGGATGGTGGAGGGGCGCGACGCCATCGTCCGCCGCTGGGTGCTGGCGGATTTCAGCGCGGCCTGGGGCTTCATGGCCCGGGTGGCCTTGCTGGCCGAGAAGCATGGCCATCATCCCGAATGGTCCAACGTATGGAACCGGGTGGAGATCGTGCTGTCCACCCACGATGCCGGCGGGCTGTCGGCGCGCGACGTGGCGCTGGCGAAGGATATCGACGCGCTGGGCATCGACTGACCTCACGCCGCCCGCCCGTCGAGATAGGCGAGCAGGGCAGGCTGGAAGGGCAGCAGGCTCTTGTAGCGGCGCAGCGTGTCCGGCAGGGCGCGCACGGCGGCGGCGAGGTCGGCGGCGGCCTGGCGGTCGGCCGCGATGCGGGCGATGGGGTAGCAATGGGTGCGGATGGTGAACAGCACCGCGCCGCTCGCGGGCAGCAGGCTCAGCGTCTGCCGCTCCACCCGCAGGAAGATGCGGTCACCGGCATTCTCGGCGGTGATCGCGGCGTTGGCCTCGGTGCGGCCATGGCCGGTGGGCTGGAACAGGGTGGGGTCGTCCATCATCGACCAGTTGAGCCGCTCCGCCAGCCGTCCCGGCTTCAGCGCCGCCATGAACCGGTCCACCGGCCGGGCGAGCTTCTCGCCATAGAGCGGCACCGGCCCGTGGATGCCGGCGAGCGGGCGGCCAATCTTCTCGGCGAGCCGCCAGCGGGCGGGAAAGCACAGCACGGCCGCCATCAGCACCGGGCCATCCTCGGTCAGCCGCAGCAGGCACAGATCCTCCTGCACCAGCCGCCCGGCCAGTTCCAACGGATGCAGATCGCAGGCCGCGATATCCCATTCCTCGCCGGTGACGCGGTTGGCGATGCCGCCCGGCGTCGCCGCGAACACCGCGGGAAAGCGGCGGGGCAGCAGGTCCGCGAGCCGGCGCAGCACCTCCCCGCTCGCCGCCTCCGCCTCGGGCAGGGCGGCGAACACCTCGCCATGGCGCTGGGCGAGCAAATCCCGCCGCAGGTCCATCTCCTCCGCGTAGCGATCGTCCAGCTCGATGAGGTCGTCGGGGTCGCGGGCGATCAGGCCCATGGCCATGCGGTACGGCCCGGGATCGAAGGAGACATGGACCTGCTGCGGCGGGAGGGTCATCCCTTCCGCAGCGCGAGCAGGCTGAACATCTCGAACAGCATCTGCGCGGCCACCTGGGCGGTGCAACTCGTGGCGTCGTATTGCGGCGCCACTTCCACCACGTCGCCACCGATCATCGGAAGGCCGCGCAGGCCGCGCAGCAGGGCCATCGCCTCGCGCGGCGTCAGTCCACCCGCTTCGGGCGTGCCGGTGCCCGGCGTGTAGGCGGGGTCGATGCCATCCACGTCGAACGAGATGTAGAACGGCAAATCGCCGACCACCTCCCTGGCCTTGGCGATCACCGCCGGCAGGCCCAGCACGTCCACCTCCTCGGCATGAACAACCGTCATGCCCGAGGCGTAGGAGAATTCGTACAGCATCTCCGCCGACCCGCGGATGCCGATCTGGATGGTCCGCTCCGGGTCCAGCACGCCGTCGAGCACGGCCTGGCGAAACGGGCCGCCATGGTGGAAGCGGCTGCCCTCGGCCTCGCCGCTGGTGTCGCAATGCGCGTCGATATGCACCAGCCCCACCGGCCGCCCGTCGCCCAGGGCACGCAGGATCGGGTAGGTGATGGAATGGTCGCCCCCCACCGTCAGCGGGATCACGCCGGCGGCCGCCACCCGGCGATAGAACCGCTCGATATCCGCGATGCTCTCGGGCAGCGAGTAGCGGGTGGTCAGCGTCACGTCGCCCACATCCGCGGCGCGCAACTCGGCGCGCGGGGTCACGCGCATCGCGTGGTTGTACGGACCCACCCGCTCGATCGCCCGCACCGCGCGCGGGCCGAGCCGGGCGCCGCTGCGATTGGTCACGCCAAGGTCCATCGGCACGCCGATCACCGCCACGTCCAGCCCGGCGAACCCCTCGGCCTCCGCCTCCGGCCGATAGGGCAGGTCAAGGAAGGTGGAGACATCCGAATAGGGCAGCTTGCGGCGCCCGGTGCTGCCCAGGGCGAGCTGCATCGCCTTGCGGAAATCCGGGTCCTGGATGTCCTCCGGCTTCCCGTTCGGGTAGCGGGCGCGCAGCGCCGCGAGCTTCTCGGGTGTGATCATGCGGCGGCTCCGTTGCCCGTCCGGCCGGCGGCGGCGAGGTCGATCAGCTTCGTCCACTGCCAGGCGGAATGCACATGGGCGTAGATCGCCCCCAGCCAGCCGCGCCGCCGCCAATCGAGGAACATCTCGTCCGACACATGGTCCAGCCGGTCGCGATGCAGCAGGCGGAAGCCGCGCAGGCGCATCACCGTGCCGTCGCGGAAATTCACCCGCGCCTCCTCCTCATGCAGCAGCCCGGCGGCCTCCAGCGCTTTGGCCATGGCGGCGGCGGCGGCGAGGTTGGCGCGGTAGCTGGAGCAGAAGGCGATCGCCTCGTTCAGCGCCGGCGTCGGCTTGCCGTCCTCGAACAGCGCCTGGCCGCGCTCCGTGCCCAGGCAGGCGGCGGAATCGTCCATGCCGACATAGGTGGTGCTGTTCGGCTTGTCCTCCACCAGGATGAACGGATAGGCGCGGACATGGGCGGGCACGTAGCACTCCTTCCGCCAATGCCCTTCCGCGTCCACGAACAAATTGCTGCCCTCCGCGAGGCCGAGCAGCGCCACCGGCAGCGGGTCCGCCCCGGTGGTGAACAGCACGGGATAGTTGCGCGCCGCCGCCTCGATCTCGCCGAGGCCCAGCGGCAGGGTCTGCGCCGTGGCCGCGAAACCCAGCTCGCCGCCGCGCTCCAGCCGCAGATGGCCATGGGCGGCGGGGCTGACGCCGACGACGCGCTGGAAGAACAGGGGCAGTTGGGCGGTGGTCATGGCGCGGTTCCGCTTGCTGTCGCCCCATGACTGCCCGAGAAGCCGGCGGAGAGCAATTCATCCACCCGCTCCGGCGGCACGAAGAAGAAGCAGAACACGTAGGGGTCCGATACCTCGTAGCTGGCCGGCGAGGGCGAGGCGCGCTGCATCCGCCCGGCATCGAACCGCGCCATCGCCTGCCACGCGCCATCGAGGTGGAAGAACCCCCGATAGCCCAGCCCCGCCAGCAGCGCCGGCACCGCCCGCGTCGCCCCCGCCCGATGCCGCTCCTCGATCTCCACCGACAGCACCGGCCGCCAGCGACGCAGCGTGGCCGCCGCCCCGCGCAGGATGTCCTCCTCCGCCCCCTCGGCATCGAGCTTGATGGCGGTGACGTCGGCCAGCGCGAAATCATCGAGCCGGCGCACCGCCACCTCCACCCGCTCCACCCCATCCACCCGGCCATCCATCGCCTGGATCGCGGCATAGTCCTTGGCGGTGGAGGCCCATTGCTCCTGCGCCACGCCCTGGACATAGGGCACTTCCAGCACCACCCGCCCCGCCTCGGCCCCCAGCGCCACCGCATGCACCGTCACATGCGCGGGCAAAGCACCTCCGAACGAGGCGAGCAGCCGCGCATGGGCGCGCGGCAACGGCTCGAACGCCACCACGCGCGCGCCTTGCATCGCCGCCAGCGGATGGGTGAACCCGCCATCATGCGCGCCGATATCGACGATCGTGCCCGGCCGGAACAGCGCCCGATGAAACCCCAGCTCATCCACCCAGCCGCGCCCCCAGCAACTCCAGCGCCGCACGCGCGAATGCCCGCATGTTCGCCTCCCGCCTGCCATGCCCGGTCTCCAGCGTGACCGCGGCCGGCGACGGCCCGGCCACCGCCAGGCACGCATGCCCCGCGGCATACCCGTACCGGCTGCCCGTCGGCCCGGTGGCGCCGGTCTCGCCAATGCCCCAATCCGCCCCGAACCGAAGCCGCACCGTCTCGGCCAGCAACGCGGCATATGCCTCGGTGGCCGGGGTGATCGCATCCATCGCGGCATCGGGAATGCCCAGCAACAACCGCCGTGACTGCCGCGTGTAAACCACCGCACCCCCCAGGAAATACGCCGACGCGCCAGGCACCGCGAGCAACGCCGCACTGATCAACCCACCCGCCGAGGATTCCGCCACCGCGATCGTGACCCGCCCGGCGACAAGCCTGGCGGCGAGCTGCTGGGCGATGGGGAGCAATGTCTGCATCGGGGACGTCCAAAGGGAAGGGAGAAAGGAAGGGCTTCTTTTTTGAAAAAAAGAAGCAAAAAACTTTTGCTCGTTTTCGCGGCGCCGGTTTCGGCGTCACCGGCGTCGTGCCCCCCATCGGCCGTACATGCGGCATCGCCTCGGGAATCACCCAAGGTTTTGAGAAATCGGGGGTTTTCGGGGTCAGGCCCACCCGGGGTCTTCCCACCAGCGCGCCCTGACGATGCGGCGCGGGTGGGGTTGCGGGCGTTCCCAGGTGAGGATGTGCATGGGGCGTGAGGGGGCGATCCCGGGGAGCGGCATCTTGCGCTCCTCCCGGTCTTCCACCTCGGGCATGACGGGCGTGCGGCCCTCGCAGGCCTGGTCGATCAGCTCGG
>CAMFLK010000293.1 GCA_945957135.1 uncultured Rhodospirillales bacterium | reverse complement strand
GGTTCTGCTGCGGGCGCGGCGCCACCGGGGGTGCCGTGCCCGGCGCCATGCCGGTGCCCTGGGTGGGGGATGGTGTGGGGGCGGGTCCGGGGGTGGGGGCGCGCTTCTTGCGCACCTCGACCTGCACCACCTTCGACCGCCCGTGGCTGAAACTCTGTCGAACCGATCCGGCATCCACGGTACGGCCCAGCTCCAGACGCCCCGCGGGACGGAGGGAGAGCCGGTTCTTGCCCGTGTCCTGATCCTTGCCTTCGCTCATTTACCCGCCTGTATCTTGCGTCCCCTCCGGCGACGCCGGAGAGGCAGTCCCGGTGGCGCCGGCTGGCGCCCCGTCCGTCATGCCGGCCAACCGCGCGGCCTCCATCGCCAGCCTTTCGGCCAGCCCGCCGGGCGCCACGGCCACATGCACGGCCTGCTCCCGGCCGAACACCGCGCCCAGCGCCACGCGATCCAGCGGGCGAACCACCGGCACGCTGCCGGCCCGCCCGCCCATCAGCCGCGCGCATTCCTCGGCGCTGCCATCGCTGGCCTGCACCACCAACGCCACCCGACCGGCCGAAAGCCACTCGCGCGCCTTGGTGAATCCGCTGACCGCCTGCCCCGCTCGGCGGGCAAGCCCCAACGTATCGACGATGCGCCGCGCCAGGGCAGCCTGCAGACCGGACGTGAAATCGGGGGAAATCGTCACCGGGCCGCGTGAGGCCTTGGCGAAGATGCCCCGCGTGCGCGCGGTTTCTACCACATCCCGCCGCGCGCTCAACCATATTCCCCGCCCGGGCAGCGTTGCGGCCAGGTCGGGAACCACGCGGCGGTCCGGGGCGACGACGAAACGGATCATCGCCGCCTTGGGCAGCCGCTCCCGCGTCACCGCGCAGCGGCGCAGCGGCCCGGTCTCGGGCTCGTCGATCTCCGCGATGTCCGCCGCGTCAGTCGTGGCCGGCCTCCCCGCCCTCTTCGCCCTCACCTTGCTCGCCATCGAACCAGTGCTGGCGGGCGGCCATGATGATGTCGTTGGCCGCCTCCTCGCCCATGTTGTCCTCGCCCACGATCTCCACCAGCTCGTCGGAGGCGAGATCGGCCAGGTCGTCCAGCGACTTCACGCCCTTCTCGCCCAGCGCCACCAGCATGGTCGGCGTGAACGCCTCGAAGGCGGCGATCTCGTCGGACACGCCCAGCGCGACGCGCCGCTCGTTCAGCTCGTTGTCGCGCTTCTGCATGAACGCCTCGGCGCGGCGCACCAGCTCCTCCGCCACGCTCTCGTCGAAGCCCTCGATCTCCGCCAGCTCCTCGATCGGCGCGAAGGCCAGCTCCTCGATCGTGTCGAAGCCTTCCTGCACCAGCAGGCCGGCGATCACGTCGTCCACGTCCAGCGCCTCGACGAACAGGCCGGTGCGGCGGCGGAACTCCTCCTGCCGGCGCTCGCTCTCCACCGCCTCGGTCAGGATGTCGATGTCCCAGCGGGTGAGCTGGCTGGCCAGGCGCACGTTCTGGCCGCGCCGGCCGATGGCGAGCGACAGCTGGTCGTCCGGCACCACCACTTCAACCCGGCCCGACTCCTCGTCCATCACCACCTTGGTGACCTCGGCCGGGGCCAGCGCGTTCACCACGAAGGTGGCGGCCTGCGGCGACCAGGGGATGATGTCGATCTTCTCGCCCTGCAGCTCCTGCACCACCGCCTGCACGCGCGAGCCGCGCATGCCCACGCAGGCGCCCACCGGGTCGATCGACGGGTCGCGGCTGATCACCGCCATCTTGGCCCGGCTGCCGGGGTCGCGCGAGACGGCCTTGATCTCGATGATGCCGTCGTAGATCTCCGGCACTTCCTGGGCGAACAGCTTGGCCAGGAAGCCGGGATGGGTGCGCGAGAGGAACACCTGCGGGCCGCGGGCCTCCTCGCGCACGTCGTAGATATAGGCGCGCACCCGGTCGCCGTTGCGGAAGCTCTCGCGCGCGATCAGCTCGTCGCGGCGCAGCAGCGCCTCGGCCCGGCCGATCTCGATCATCAGGTTGCCGTATTCGGTGCGCTTGACCACGCCGTTGATGATCTCGCCCACGCGGTCCTTGAACTCGTCGTACTGCTTCTTGCGCTCGTATTCGCGCACGCGCTGCACGATCACCTGCTTGGCGGTCTGGGCGGCGATGCGGCCGAAATCGATCGGCGGCAGCGGATCGACGATATGCCCGCCCACCTCGATCTCCGGCATGAACTTGCGGGCGATGTGGATGGGGATCTGGGTTTCCTCGTTCTCCACCACCTCCACCGCCTCGGTCCAGCGCGAGAGGCGCACGTCGCCGGTCTTGCGGTCGATGGTGGCGCGGATGTCCTTCTCGTGGCCGTATTTGGCGCGGCCGGCCTTCTGGATGGCCTGCTCCATCGCCTCCAGCACCTCGTCGCGGTCGATCGATTTCTCGCGCGCGACGGCGTCGGCGACCAGCAGCAGTTCGGGGCGGGCGATGGCGGTGTCCATGGGCGGAGCCTCTCGGTTGGACGCGTGGTTCAGTTCGTCTTCGGGGCCGTGGCGGTGGCCTCGATCAGGGCGTCGGTCAGCACCAGGCGCGCGCGGCGCAGATCGGCGAAGGGCAGCGCCACTTCCGCGCCGTCATCCAGGCGCATCCGCGCATGGGTGGCATCCGCCCCGAGCACGGTGCCGGAGAAGCGCTTGCGCCCGTCCACCGGCACGTCCAGCTCGGCCCGCGCCAGATGGCCGGCGAAGCGGTTCCAGTCCTTGCGCCGTGTCAGCGGCCGGTCGATGCCCGCCGAGCTGACCTCCAGCGTCCAGTTGCCGGGGATCGGGTCGGCCACGTCCAGCACGGCGCCGGCGGCGCGGCTGATCGCCTCGCAATCCTCGATGCTGATCAGGCCGCCATCGGCGCGGTCGGCCATGATCTGCACGGTCGGCCGCTCGCGCCCCAGAATGGCGACGCGCACCAGCTCGAACCCCATGTCGATCAGCCCCGGCTCGATCAGGTCGGCGACGCGCTTCTCCAGCCCGGTGAGCATGGGCCGGTCGGACATGTCGGATGCGTCGGATGTGGACAGAACAACCCCCAAAACAGAAAGGGCGGCCCGTCAAGGCCACCCTCCGAACAGGCGCGGAAGATTTGGTATGGGGGCTACTTAGCGAGTCCGGTGAGGGTTTGCAAGGGGGAAGAAAAGGCAAGGAAGAGTCTTCTTTTTCTGAAGAAAAAGAAGCAAAAAGACTTTTGTTATTTGTTCTTCGGGCGGCATATCCGAAGCACATCATCAAATGATAAAAGGTTTTTGGTTCTTTTTTTCAAAAAAGAACACCTTGCTTCCTTCCTTCTTCCCCACACGCTAGACAGCGCCCATGGACCAGCCCGCCGCCATCCCCGACCTCTGCGTCGTCATCCCCGTGCTGAACGAGCGCGACAACATCGCCCCGCTCGTCAGCCGGCTGCACGCCGTGCTCGAGGCCACAAGCTGGGAAGTCATCTTCGTCGATGACGACTCCACCGACGGCACCCGCGCCGCCATCGCCGCCGTCGCCGCCACGGACGGGCATGTCCGCCTGCTCCACCGCATCGGCCGCCGCGGCCTGTCCTCCGCCTTCATCGAGGGGGCGCAGGCCAGCCTCGCCCCCTACGTCGCGGCCATGGACGGCGACATGCAGCACGACGAGGCGCTGCTGCCGCGCATGCTCGCGACGCTGCGCACCGGCGAGGCGGAGCTGGTGGTGGGCAGCCGCTACGTCGATGGCGGCGGCGTCGGCGCCTGGGACCGCACCCGCGCCGGCCTCTCCGCCCTCGCCACCCGCCTGTCGCAAATGGTGCTGAAGGTGCGGCTGGCCGATCCGATGAGCGGCTTCTTCATGCTCCGCCGCGACATCTTCGATGCCGCGGTGCGCAACCTCTCCGCCATGGGCTTCAAGATCCTGCTGGACATCGTGGCCTCCCTGCCACGCCCGCCGGCGATCCGCGAACTGCCCTACACCTTCCGCACCCGCGAACACGGCGACAGCAAGATGGACGCCGGCGTGCTGCGCGACTACGCGCTGCTGCTCGCCGACAAACTGGTGGGCCATGTCGTGCCCATCCGCTTCGTGCTGTTCGCCGGGGTGGGCGCGCTGGGCATCGTGTTCCACCTGCTGGTGCTGCGCGCCTGCCTGCTGGCCGGCGCCGAGTTTCCGCTGGCCCAGGGCATCGCCACCGCCTGCGCCATCGTCGGCAATTTCGTGCTGAACAACATCTTCACCTTCCGCGACCGCAAGCTGCGCGGCTGGGGCTTCCTGCGCGGGCTGGTCACCTTCGCACTGATCTGCAGCGTGGGTGCGGCCGGCAATATCGGCGTGGCCTCGTTCCTGTTCGGCCCCGCCCATTCCGCCTGGTGGCTCGCCGGGCTGGTCGGCGCCGCCATGAGCCTGGTGTGGAACTACGCCGCCAGCTCCGTCATCACCTGGCGGCGCGGATGAGCGACCAGTAGCGCGGAGACCGGCCTGCCCTGAGCGCCTTGGCCTCATACCGCGTCGGCGGCCAACCCTCCGGCCGCGCATCGCTCACCGCCCGCACGGTGAACAAATCCTGCTGGCCCAGCACCCATTCCACCCATTCCTGATAGGTCGGATCGTCGCTCGCCACCCGCCACTCACCGCCCGGCCGCAACAACCGCGCCACCTCCGGCACCTGCGCCGGATGCACGAAACGCCGCTTGGCATGCCGCGCCTTCGGCCAGGGATCGGGAAACAACAGAAACACCCTGTCGAGCGACGCATCCGGCAACGCCCGCATCAACACCCGCGCATCGTCGTCCCACAGCCGCAGATTGGCCGGCACCGGCGCCACCGCCTCACCGCCCTCCGGCACCACCCGCGACAACAGCGAACAAATGCCGTTGTCATAGACCTCGCAGGCGATCAGCCCCACATCCGGCCGCGCCGCCACCTGCGCCAATGCATGCTCGCCCCCGCCGAACCCCACCTCCAGCCATTTCTCGGCCATCGGCGCCACAAACCCCACAGCCGGATCATAACGCAGCCGCGGCAACGTCTCCTCCAGCAGACGACGCTGCCGAGGACGCAAGGTCTGGCCGCGCTGGCGGCCATAGAGGCGATCGGGAGGGGGTTTGAGCATTGGTTTTATTCAAGGCAAGGCCAGGGGCGCTGCCCCTGGACCCCGCTGGGGCCTTAGGCCCCAGACCCCAT
>CAMFLK010000292.1 GCA_945957135.1 uncultured Rhodospirillales bacterium | reverse complement strand
CACCCCCCCCCTAGAGTTCGTCGGCAGCGTCAGATGTGTATAAGAGACAGCACCCGCCGGCCGTGGTGAACCATTATTACGGCGCGGGCGGCTGCTACAATTGCGGCGGCTGGCCGGCGGCCGGGGCGGCCGTGGCCGGCGCCGCGGTCGGCGCCGTCGCCGCCACGGCGGTCACGGCCGGGGCGGTGGCGACGGCCAACGCGAACGCGGCCAATGCCTATGCCGCGGGGGTCGCGGCCGGGTCCGGCTACATGCCCGGCGCCGTCTATGCCGCGCTGCCCGGCGGCTGCTCCTACGCGCCGATGAACGGCGCCGCCTACTACACCTGCGCGGGGAATGTGTGGTTCACGCCCTATTACGGGGCGAACGGCATGTATTACCGGGTGGTGCCGGCGCCGTAGCGGCCCACGCCTTCTTCGAGGATGGCGCCGTGCTGGGGGTCGTCAAGGGTCGCTTCGCTCAAGTCCCTTGACGCCGGCCAACGCAACGCAAGCACAATCACGAATGCGAAGGAGCCCGCCTCAAGCCGCCTGCTGCAAGGTGGGCGCGCTGTCGGCGACCGTGGTGCGGCGCATGTCGCGCACCTGATCCGCCGGGTAGCGGCGGGCGCGGTGCATGGTGGCGCGGTTGTCCCACATCACCAGGTCGTTCGCCCGCCATTCATGGGCGTGAACCCGCTCCCGCTGGGTGGCGTGCTCGGTCAGGTCGCGCAGCAAAGCGAGCGCCTCGGGCACCGGCCAGCCATGGATGGTGCCGGCATGCGAGGACAGGAACAGCGACAGCCGCCCGCTGCCGGCGTGGCGGCGCACCAGCCGCTGCGGCACCGGCGCCCATTTGCGCCGCTCCTCCGCGGTGAAGTCGGTCATGCCCAGCACGGCGCGGGAAAACACCTGGCTGTGGTCGCACACCATGTCACGCACCAGCGCCTGCGTGTCCGCGTCCAGCGTGTCCCAGGCGGCGCGCATGTCGGCGAATTCGGTGTTGCCGCCGCGATCGGGGATGATGCGGGCGGAGAGCAGCGAGTATTTCGCCGGCGTGGCCTTGAACGAGCTGTCGGAGTGCCACAGCAGGTTGCCCAGCGCGAACAGCCGGCGCCGGTCGTCGCGCGCCAGGATGGCGTTGTCCTTGTCGAGATTGGAGATGTCGTTCAGCTCCATGCGCAGCCGGCGCTGGTCGCCCTGGGCGATGTCGCCGGTGGCCTGCTCCAGCGGCCCGAAATGGCGGCTGAATTCGAGCTGGCGGTCGTCGTCGAGCCGCTGGTCGCGGAACACCAGCACGGCGAAGCGATCCATCCCCGCCTCGATCTCCGCCGCCACGGACGGGGCGATCGGGCGGGAGAGATCGACCCCCGAGACCTCGGCCACGAAATCCGGGCGCTCGGGGCAGGCGGGGCTTATATCGAGCGGCATGGGCGTTCCCTCGCGCGTTTTGCGCGAGGATAGGCCCATGCCCCGGCTTATGTCAGCTGTCGTGGCGGAAGCGCGGCAGGCCGCGGATGGCGTCCAGCGCGCCGCGGATGCTGCCGAACGCGCCCAGCTCGTCGCCGGTCACGCCGCACCACAGGGCGAATTCGCCCTCGCGCGCCGCGAGGTTCCAGCCCGGCCGCGTCTCGCCGGCGCGATAGACGGAGACGAGGTCGCCGCCCTCGCCGGCCAGGCTGCGGTCCTGCAGCCACAGCGCGATGCGGTAGCCCTCGCCGCGCACCGAATCCTGCCAGTCGATCGCCTGGAGCTGATCCAGCGCGCTGAGCCGCCCGGCGGGCAGGGCGGGGCCGAACACGCCGGAATGGGGATCGGCGGCGAGAAAGCTGCGCATGGGCGGACCCTCGGCGGTTTCGTGGAGCGGAATTGCCCGCACCATGCCGCGCCGGCGCCGGCCCGGCTGTGAACCGCGTCACAATATGCAAGGATTGGGATGAGAGGATTGGGCGACGCGATCGGCCGCGTCTTCTTCACCCGGCGAACAGCCTCTACATTGCGGCCATGCGCGGCTGGCGAAGCATCGGCGGGCTGATGGCGTGGCTCGCCCTGTCGGGGGTGGCGCCCGCGCTGGCCGACCCCTGCGCGTTCGCACGGCTGGCGGTGCTGCCGCTCGACCTCAGCCGTGGCGTGCCGGTGGTGGAGGCGGGGTTCAACGGGCAGACGGCGCGGCTGGTGCTGGACACCGGATCGACCCAGACCGTGCTGACCCAGGCGGCCGTGGCCCGGATGGGCCTGCCGCGCGACCCGACCAGCCTCTATGCCCAGCAGGCGGTGGGCGGCGGCCAGACGGTGGAGGGCGCGCTGGTCCACACGCTGCAGCTCGGCGGCGTGACGCTGGCCGACCAGCGCATCGCCGTGCTGCCCTTCCCCCTGCGCGGCTGGGGGGACGCGCCGCCCGAGGGGCTGCTGGGGCTGGAGGCGCTGGCCCATTTCGAGCTCGATCTCGACCTGCCGCATGGCCGGCTGACGCTGTACCGCGACCGCGACTGCCCCAGCGGCGGGCCGAACTGGCCGCCCGGCTACGTCACCCTGCCCCGCCCGCCCGGCCGGCTGGCGGAGGCGCTGATCCTGGTGCCCGTGCTGCTGGACGGGCGGCTGGTGGCCGGCACGCTGGACAGCGGCGCCAGCACCTTCCTGCTCGACACCGCCACCGCGGTCACGCTGGGCGTGACCCCGGCCATGCTGGCGCGCGACCCGGGCGTGACCGGGCGGGGTGTGACGAGCACGAACATGGCGGTGAGGCTGCACCGCTTCGCGGCGCTGCGCATCGGCAACGACATCATGGCCAATCCGGTGCTGGCGGTGGGCGATACCGGCGGCGCGAGCCACCTGCTGGTGGGGGCGGACTGGCTGCGGCGCAACCGGGTGTGGATTTCCGTCCCGCTGCGCCGCGTGTTCGTGGCGCCGAAAGGCCTGCCGCCATGATCCGCCGCGCCGCCCCCCTTGCCCTGGCGCTCGCCTTGGCGCTCGCGCTGCTCGCGGCCGGCTGTGCCGCCTCGCCCGAGATCGGCGGCAGCCAGGCCGACCATGTCTGCGGCCTGCGCCCGATGCAGGAATTGCCGGTGACGCTGGAGCGCAACGTGCCGCTGGTGCCGGGCACGATCGGCGGCGCGCCGGTGACGCTGGTGCTGGACACCGGGGCGGACACGGTGCTGCTGACCGCCGCCGCCGCGCGCCGGCTGGGGCTGGCCGACAGCCGCACCATCCGCACCATCACCGGCGCCGGCGGCAGCAGCCGCAACTATGGGGCGCAGCTGCGCGACTTCCGCATCGGCAGCCTCGCCGTGCCCAACCACACCGTGGCGGTGCTGCCGCGCGACCTGCCGCATGTCGGCGCCACCACGCCGGACGGGCTGCTGGGGGTCACCGTGCTGTCGGCCTTCGACATCGATCTCGACCTGCCGCGCGGCCGGCTGACGCTCTATGGCGGCTGGCTGTGCCAGGGCATGGAAGGCCCGCCCTGGACCGGCGCCTACACCCCCATTCCCGCCGAGGTCTCGGGCAACGGGCGGCTGTCCATCGTGGTGATGATCGACGGCACGCCGATGCGGGCCCTGCTCGACACCGGCGCCCAGGTCTCGGTGATCGCGGCCGACGCGGCGGCGCGGGCCGGAGTGGGGGAGCAGGCGCTCAGCGCCAGCATCCCCGCCATCGTGCAGGGCACCGGGCCCGAGACGGTGGCCGCGCGCGTGCACCGGTTCCGCGAGGTGCAGGTGGGCAACGACATATTCCGCGGGCCGACGATGATGGTGGCGGAACGGCTGACGCAGGGCGCCGACGTGATCCTGGGCATGGACTACCTGAGCCGGCGGCGCATCTGGCTCTCCTTCGCGCGCCAGCGGATCTACGTCGCGACACCGTGACGCGACGCGCTTGATCCCGGCGCGCCGATGCCGCAAAGCCTGTCGCGCAACGACATGGGGTGATCGTGGAAAAAGCGCAGCGGCTGGCGGCGGGCAGCATCGGCGTGGGCATCGTGGTGCTCGCGCTGAAGACGGCCGCGTGGCAGGCCACCGGCAGCGCCGCGCTGTTCTCCGACGCGGCGGAGACGGTGGTGAACGTGGCCGCCTCGGTGGTGGCGCTGGCCGCGCTGCGCTTCGCCGCCCGGCCGGCGGATGCCAACCACCCCTACGGCCATGCCAAGGCGGAGTTCATCGCGGCGGTGATCGAGGGTGTGCTGATCGTCCTCGCCGCCCTCGCCATCCTGCAGCACGCCTGGGACTCGTTCCTCCACCCCGCGCCGATCACCACGCCGCTGCTCGGCCTGGCGCTGAACGCCGCCGGCGGGGCGATCAACCTGGTCTGGGCGCGGGTGCTGCTGCACCAGGCGCGGCGCCTGCGCTCGCCGGTGCTGGACGCCGACGGGCGGCACCTGATGTCGGACGTGGTGACCTCCGCCGGCGTGCTGGTGGGGCTGGGCGCCGCCTGGTCCACCGGGCTGCTGTGGTGCGACCCGCTGATCGCGGCGCTGACGGCGGCCTATATCCTGCTCTCCGGCTGGGGGGTGATCTCCCGTTCGGTGAGCGGGCTGATGGACGAGGCGCCGTCGGACGAGATCATGGCCCGCATCCGCGCCCTGGTGGGCCAGCACGCGGAAGGGGCGATCGAGGCGCACGACCTGCGCACCCGCCATGCCGGTCGGCTGACCTTCCTGGAATTCCACCTGGTGGTGCCCGGCGCCATGACGGTGGCCGACGCCCACTCCATCTGCGACCGCATCGAGGCGGCGCTGAAGCAGGAGATGGAGGGGCTGCTGATCACCATCCATGTGGAGCCGGAGGGCAAGGCGAAGCACCACGGCGTCCTGGTGCTGTGATCCCTCCCGGACATGGCTGAGACGCGGCGGCGACCGCCGGCCACCGGGCTGGGCATTCCCCTGCTGGTGGCGCTGGCCGGACACATGCTGGCGGTGGCGCTGGTCGCCGGCATCGCCGCCTGGCTGAACCGCCGGATCGACGAGCCGACCAACGAGGCGCAGATCGCGCTGGTGCTGGAGCAGGCCGGCCCGCCGCCCGCGCCGGAAGCGCCGCCGGCCCCGGCGCCCGCGCCGCAACCCGCGCCCGAACCCGCGCCCGCGCCCGCGCCGGTGAACGAACCACCCGCTCCTGCACCCCCCCCGCCCCCCCCCCCACCCCCCCCGCCCCCCCCGCCCCCCCCGCCCCCCGCCCCCCCGCCCCCCCCCG
>CAMFLK010000291.1 GCA_945957135.1 uncultured Rhodospirillales bacterium | reverse complement strand
GGCGGCGATATATATCAAGCTTGAAGCTTTTACACGTCGTGTGTTGGAAGGAAGGCGGGGGCTCCGCCCCTCGACCCCTAGCCGCGACAAGAGGTCGCGGCGGGGGCCTCAGGCCCCAGACCCCGCTCCCTTTTCTTCGGGCGGAAAATCCCATCGCTTTTGTCGGGAAGAAAAGAGGGCTTCGCCAGGGAGCCTGGACCAGCTTTCTTTATGATCGGTGGAATGAGCTAACACCTAAAAATGTGCCGGATCAAAAAAACCGGGCGCCTCCGCCAAATCGGCCAGGCGCGCTTTGAAACAGGCCGCGTGACAGAACCAGAGCTGCCATTTCTCCTGATCGGAGGCGGGCGATACACTTACGCGGCAAGGGTCTGTCTCGGTCCCCTCGATTGGCTGACCGCAAAAGCAGCACGGTCCGAAGATAACAGCCACCGCTAACCCCGCTTCTCTTTGTTTTCCGCGCCCCCCTGCGCTGCTGCCAATTCCTCCCGGCAGACCTTCTCCAGCGGCGGGAGATCGTCGCGCACAAGCGCCCACATCACGGGGGCCGCGATGTCCTCGTAGTTGTGGCGCAGGACGTTGCCGATCCCGGCGACTTTTCGCCACGGGATGTCGGAGTGCCGAGCCTTCAACGTATCCGGCAAGCGGCGGCTTGCCTCGGAGATGATTTCAATTGCTTCGACCATGTCTGTCAGGCGTGCGGCCGGCGAACGCTCGACCATCAGAACACTTGCAGCGCGGAGGCTTCGATACGCGCGCGCAGCACCTTATGGATGCTGTCGCGCGTCATGATGTCGGTCTTGCGGCCGAGGATGCGCGCGGCCTGCTCCTTCACTTCCATCAGGCCGAACAGGCTCAGCTTGCCCTTTTCGTAGTCGAAGAACAGATCGACGTCGGAATCGTCGCGCGCCTCGCCCCGTGCGGTTGAACCGAACAGATAGAGGTGCTGGACGCCGAGCCGCTTCAATTCGGCTTCATGCGCCTTCAGCGTGGCAATGGCGTCATCGCGCTGCATGGCGGCATCATAGCATAAGATCGGTTTCCGCGGGGCGTTGGTATCGCGCGCCGGGTTGGCGGGCTGCGGCTTGATCCGCCGCAGCGCGCGCCAGGTCAAAACGCGAGGTCGAGGTCTTTGGCGAGCCGGCCCTTGCGCCGCCGTTTGACGGCCGATCAGGCCGGCTTCACCGCCGGCGGCTTCCACTGGCCCTTGCCGATGGGCAGCAGCGAGGGTTGTTCGGTTTTCGGCCAGTAGAGGCGCATCACCAGATAGACCGGGCCGGCGGGGGCGGGCAGCCAGTTGCTTTCGCGCTCGGCGCCGGGGGAGCTGTGCTGGATGTAGAGGGTCAGCGAGCCGTCGGCGTTGCGCTTGAGGTTCGGCAGCATGGGCGCGTTGATCAGGTAGCGGTTGATCGGGTTGGCGACCAGCAGCTGGTTCTTGCCGTCGTACATCGTCACCGACCAGAAGGCGTTGACCGGGGGCAGCGCGTCGGCGGGGAAGGTGATGGTGTAGGCCTTGGAGGTGCAGTCGATCGAGTTGCCCGCGACGTCCGTGCGGGTGAAGGGGTAGGCGGCTTCCTCGGTGCTGTTGCCGTAGATGCCGGCCTTGGCGGCGACGGCGCGCAGTTTCCAGTCGCCGTCATAGGCTTCGGGGCTGCCGGGGATCTCGGTCGCGCGCCAGCCATTGATGCCCACGCCGGCATTGGCGACGGCGTCTTCCACCGCGCGGTTGCCTTCGTAGAGGCCGACATCGATTTCCAGCCGGTCGATCAGCGAGCTGCCGCCGGCATTGGCGCCGGGGCTGCCGCCCACGCCGATGCGCGCGAGCTGGGCGCGGATGTCGGCTTCGTTCGGCTGGGCGGTGATGAATTGCAGGGCGAAGTCGAGATATTCGAAGAAGTGCTTCTTCGCCAGCTCGTCGTCGATGCGCGGCCAGGAAATCGCCGGTGCCGGCGGGGGCGCCGCGGCCCCGGTGACGGCGGAGAGCGGCCGCACCTTGAACCCGGCCTGTACCGCCTGGACGTTGGGCATGTCCGCCGCGTCGAACAGCTGGGTGCGGAAGATGACAAAGACGAACTGGCTCGCCGAGCGGACCAGCTTCATGCCCGCGGGCGCGGTGCCTTGCCAGCCCGGCCCGGCGATCACCGCGCTGACCGCGGCGCTGCCGGTGGTGCGGCTGCCGAGATAGCCGATATTGTAGGTGCTGGCGTCGATGATCTGCGCCGAGAGGTAGCGCTTGGGGTCCACCGCGGGGATCGACACCACCATCGGCTCGGCGCGCAGGTCGAGCCAGGCCATGGAATAGGGCGTGTCGCTGTTCGGCGTCGGGACGGCGGTGTCGGCCGGGGTGAAGACATGGGCGTCGTTGTACAGCCCGTTGAACGGCGCCTTCCACTGCGAGGAGGAGCGGTCGATGATGAACTGGTACATCACCGCGTAGTTCATCACGATGGGCAGGCCGAAGATGAAGCCGGCCTCGGCGATGTCCTTGGCGCCGATGAGGCCGGGGCGGCCGGTCTGGGCGCGCGCGTTCGCGGCCAGGGCGAGGGCGCCGAGGCCGGAAACGCCGCCGAGCAGGGCGCGGCGGGGCAGGGCGCGGTGGGGCAGGGGCGTGCGGTCGGTCATGGTGGCCAAGGCTCCGTGCGGATTTGTCGTGGCAGCTAGCACGGCGCCGGGGCGGCGAATTGAGGAAAGCGGACAGGGGCGAAAATCCCGCTTGACGGATGACCGGCATTTAATTAATTCATCATGAATTAAGAAAACGGCGCGGCAAACGCCTCGCCTCGGGGGAAACGCAACGGTGTCATCGCGCCGCATGCTCGTCGGGCAGGGTTCCAACTCCGCGCTGGTCGGCGATTTCAACGCGCGCGTCGTGCTCGCCGCCCTGCGCCGCAGCGGCCCGGCTTCGAAGGCCGATCTCGCCCGCCTCGTCGGCCTCACCGGCAACGCCACCGGCATGATCGCCCGCAAGCTGGAGGGCGAGGGGCTGGTGCGCGCCATCGGCAAGCGGCGCGGCGAGCGCGGCCAGCCCGCGACCATGCTGGAGGTGAATCCCGAGGGGGCCCTGTCCATCGGCATCCGCATCGACCGCACGCTGATCGAGGCGGTGCTGGTCGATCTACAGGGCGGGCTGCTCGACCGCGCCGCGACCCGCATGCTGCCGGAGCCGCGCGACGCGGTGTCCTGGCTCGCCGGCACCGTCGCCGCCATGCTCGCGCGGCTGAGCCAGGCGATGCGCCAGCGCCTGACCGGCATCGGCGTGGCCATGCCGTACAATCTGGAAAGCTGGCTCGCCGAGCTCGACCTGCCGGCCGACCGGTTCCTGCGCTGGGACGGGTTCGACATCGCGCCGGCGCTGGCCGCGGCCACCGGGCTGAAGGTGGTGGTGGAGAACGACGGCAGCGCGGCGGCGGTGGGCGAGCTGGTGTATGGCGCGGGGCGGGCGATCAACGATTTCCTCTATCTGTTCATCGGCCCGGCGCTGGGCGGCGGGGTGGTGCTGGGCGGCGACTACCTGCGCGGGGCGCGCGGCAATGCCGGGGATATCGGCATGGTGCCGGTGGGGCCGTCCGGGCTGGCTTCCGCCTCGGGCCGGCCGACCATCCTGCTCGCCCGCGCCTCGGTCATCGCCCTGGTCCGCCATCTGCGGCATGGCGGCGTGGACGGCGATCTGGCCGATGCCATCGCGCGGCGGCCCGACCTGTTCGCCGAATGGGTGGAGGACGCGGTGGCGGCCCTGGCCTGGCCGGTGCTGACCGGGGCGCATCTGCTGGACGTGCCCGACATCATCCTGGGCGGCGACCTGCCCGCCCCGGCGCTGGAGGAGCTGGCCACGCGGCTGGCCCTGGCCATGCAGGGCAGCGTGGCGGAATCGCGCGCCGCGCCGCGCGTGCTGACCGGGCGCACCGACGCGGCGGCGGCGCTGGGCGCGGCCAGCCTGCCGCTGCATCTGAATTTCTCCCCGGTGCGCGAGGGGCTGACCGCGCAGACGCAGGACAGCGAGATGGAGGTGGTGCCGTGAGCAATTCCGTGCCGATCCTGGAGATGCGCCATATCTCCAAGACCTTCCTGGCCATGCGCGCGCTGAAGGACGTCTCGCTCGACGTGCGCGCCGGCGAGGTGCACGCGCTGATGGGTGAGAACGGCGCGGGCAAATCGACGCTGATGAAGATTCTCTCGGGCGCCTACCAGGCCGATCCCGGCGGGGAAATCCGCATCGCCGGCCAGCCGGTCGCCATCGACGGGCCGCTCGCCGCGCGCGCGCTGGGCGTGTCGATCATCTACCAGGAGCTGGCGCTGGCGCCGAACCTGACGGTGGGGGAAAACATCTTCCTGGGCAGCGAGATCGCCCGTGCCGGCATGGTCGATCGCGCCGCCATCAACGCCGCCTGCGCGCCCATCCTGGCGCGGCTCGGCGTGGGTTTCACGGCGGGCACGCTGGTCGCCACGCTGTCGATGGCCGAGCGGCAGATGGTGGAAATCGCCCGCGCCCTGCACGCGAAATCGCGCATCCTGGTGATGGACGAGCCCACCACCTCGCTGTCCACCCGCGAGACGGAGCGGCTGTTCGCGCTGATCCGCAGCCTGCGCGACGAGGGCATCGCCATCATCTACATCAGCCACCGCATGGGCGAGGTCTATGACCTGTCCGACCGGGTGAGCGTGCTGCGCGACGGCAGCTTCGTCGGCACGCTGACCCGCGCCGAGCTGTCGGCCGAGGCGCTGGTGCGCATGATGGTGGGGCGCGACCTCTCCAGCTTCTACACCAAGCAGCACGACGCGCATCAGAGCCGGGGCCGGGTGATCCTGTCGGTGCGCGGCATGGACGACGGGCGGCGGGTGCGCGATTGCGGCTTCGACCTGCACGAGGGCGAGGTGCTCGGCATCGCCGGGCTGGTCGGCGCGGGGCGGACGGAGCTGGCGCGCATGGTCTATGGCGCCGATGCCGGCGGCGGCACGGTGCAGCTGGACGGGCGGGCGCTTGCCATTGCCGGGCCGGGCGACGCCATCGCCGCGGGCATCGTCTATCTCACCGAGGACCGCAAGACGCTGGGCCTGTTCCTCGACATGTCCGTGCGCGAGAACATCAATCTCGGCGTGATCGGGCGCGACGCGCGGATGGGCGGGCTGCTCGACCTGCGCGCGGGCGTGCGCCGCGCGGCGGTGGTGACGGCGACGGCGACGGCGCGCGTGGTG
>CAMFLK010000290.1 GCA_945957135.1 uncultured Rhodospirillales bacterium | reverse complement strand
CCCACTGGCTGAGCCAGCCATAGCGTGTGGGCACCTTGGGCCAGACGCCGTCCGGGGCGAAGCCGTGGCCGATGCGCTGGCGGTGCTCGAGCGGCAGGCTGTCCCAATCGGGCTTGGGCTTGCGCGGCTGGCCGGCGCGGGAGGGGCCGGGCTTGAGCAGGGCGCCGGTCTGCCAGCGCAGGACGAGGCGGTCGAGACGGATGAGGGTTTGGCCGAGCCGCCAGTGGATGAGATGGAGGAGCAGGTTGCCGGTGTTGAGCCTCTGACGGATGGCGTGGAGCCACCAGGACAGCGAACAGGCGATCGCTGTCTTGAGGTGGGGGTAGCCCGGGTGTGGCTCCTGGTTCGTCATAAGTTCCATTTAGCGCTGCGGCGTTCTCGGGCGCAACAGGAAAATGCATGCCGTTTGCTTTTTTCCCATCCGCGGCCGACCGCCCCCGAATGTCGGAACAGAAGGCGGCCCATGCCTCGGCCACGGGATGTGTTGCCGGGCGCGATCATCGCGGTGGCCTGCGCGCGACTTGCGCAAACGCCGCATCCTCATACCGTGCCGCTTCGCGGTTGTTGGGGGGGATTCGCCATGACCCAGATTTTCTCGCTGACCGGCAAGGTGGCGCTGGTGACCGGCGCCTCGCGCGGGCTCGGCCGGGCGATGGCCAAGGCGCTGGCCGCCTGCGGCGCGCATGTGGTGGTGAACGGGCGCAATCCCGCGGGGATCGAGGCGACCTGCGCGGCCATCGCCGCCGCCGGCGGGCGGGCGAGCGGGGCGGCGTTCGACACCACGGACCGCGCCGCCGCCGACGCGGCGATCGGGCGGATCGAGGCCGCGTTCGGCCGGCTCGACATCCTCGTCAACAACGCCGGCTACGGCAACGGCAGGACCGGCAGCGCGGCGACGGACGCGGAGTGGGAGGAGATCATCGAGGTCGATCTCAACGCCTGTTTCCGCCTGGCGCGCCGGGCCTCGGTGGGCATGCTGGCGCGCGGCTGGGGGCGCATCATCAACATCTCCTCCATCAATGCCCATATCGCGCGCGAGGCCAACGCCAATTACTGCGCCGCCAAGGCGGGGCTGGAGGGCATGACGCGGGCGCTGGCGGTGGAATGGGGCCCGCGCGGCGTGACGGTGAACGCCATCGCGCCCGGCTACATGATGACGCCGGACAACCAGGACACGCCGCTGCGCAACGACCCCACCCAGCGCGAACGCTTCGCCCAGCGCACGCCGCTGCGCCGCTGGGGGCGGGAGGACGAGCTGGATGGGGCGGTGGTGTATCTGGCGAGCGAGGCCTCGTCCTACTGCACCGGCCATGTGCTGATCGTGGATGGTGGGATGAGCGTGAAAATCTAGTGGATGGTTATGCTGGGCGAAACCGTCAGAAAGGTTGAGACTGTGAGTGTTAAATATAGAAACCCGCCCATCAATGAACTGATTATCGGAGCCTACTTTGACCAGCCAATCAGCCTATTGAGGGCGGAACATGTTGGTCTGTTTTGGTCAATGATCCGCAAGGAATTTCCCAAAATTCGCCAACAACCGGAGCTTCCCCTACCAATTGGTAATCTGCCAATTGGAGGGAGTATCGCTATTCAGATTGGATCTTCCGACGAAGTTTATCCATTGCCACGATTCTGGCTTGAAAATGAAGCAATGTTGCTACAAATTCAAAGAAATGCATTTATATTAAATTGGAGAAAACGTGACTCTGATTATCCGCATTTTGAAAATGTAAAGAAGTTATTTGATAAATTTTTAAATAAATTCTCAAAATTCATTAAAAATGAAATATTTATTGATATTCCCAATATAAACATTTCCGAATTAACCTATATAAATCTCATAAATTCAAATGAATATTGGAAAGATACGAGTGATACTTCAAATCTTATCCCGGGAATAAAAATTCTTGATCCGGGTATCTCCGCTGGAGAGAAGCCCGATTTCAACTATTTGACAGCATATAAATTTGCGCGTGACCTCAGCATGCACGTTGGTGTGCGGAGTGGTCGGGTGGCAACTGAGGCGAATAAACCAGCACTCGTGCTCGAGCTTCGGGCGCTGGGCATGCTCGGAGGAGTCGGCCGGAAGGACGCGGACGCTTGGTTTGCACGCGCGCATGAGGCCATCGGTCATTGCTTTACCTCGATAACGAACCCAGATATTCAGCATCGATATTGGCAACCCATGTGATTCGTAATGTGGCTCGAACGTTCCTCGGCAACGGTCTTTTCCCCGCTCCCTGCGATAGTCGCTCTGCATGGACCGAGCGATGGGCGTGGCGATGGTACTGAGCCGGCTTCATGGCAGCGTCGAATTGCGCTTCAAAATTCGTCCACATCACAGGCAATCGGAGAGTTGCCACTAGAGTTGGTTGTTGAGAGAGCTATGTCTGCCTTCAGCAACGAAAGGACAATTTTACAAACAGATAAATCGATAGTCGCTGCCGCGGAGTTCGCGAAAAGAGTGCAGTTCCTGCGGTTTACGGCAGAGATAGAGGGCTTGCCGTTTTCTACCGCGTCTTTCGTTGATCTTCAGGCATTTATACGGGAAATTCGCCCGAAAGTGCGCCCGTCCCTTTTCTTGAATGACAATGGGAATTTGCGAGCTCTTTGGACAAACAGCCAGCACGAACAGATAGGCCTTCAATTTCTCGGGGAGGGGAATATTCAATATGTAATCTTCAAACAACGCAACAAGTCGCTGGGAATGAGCCATAATGCAGGTGTTGATGTAAAAGATAAAGTTATTGAATACATAAAGGCGAGTAATGCAGACGGTCTCTTTGCGAGATGAACCGACCTATTCCACAGAAAGGGGATCATATTCCCGGTGCAGATCATGTATTGCGATATATAAAGCCAACGCAGATCGATGGTGATGTTGTGAATGGTGAAGGTTTTTTGACTAGGCCAGGCGAAGATGCTGCGTCAGTGAATTGGATCGAATATTTCGATCCGCCGATCGAGAACCAGGTTGCGGGCGTCAGGAACGCGGTCAGACTTAATGTTGCGCGTGCGGGTCGATTGGTGCGGCTCAATATCGGACATGCAATTGAATATGTTAGAAAAAATGATCCAATGGGCTTGATACTTAGCTTCGTCCATGACCCTCTTGAAGCTAACGAGCGCTTCGCTGCCGACCCTTCCCATGCGCTCATTCAGGGAATTCCGATGCAGAATACGCCGGAAGCTGCTATAATCAAGGACTTGATAGCACATTGTATATTGTCCCCACATTTTCCAGCCAAGCCATAATCCGGGTATAACGCCGCTCGCCTTTTTCCTTCACTCCGCCACCACCTCGAACATCGCGACATCGAGCAGAAACGACCCGTCCGCCTCGATGGCGAAATGCGCCCGTGTTTCGGCCGAGGCCGCGTGTTGCAGGGCGCGGATGGCCGCGACGTTCTCCGCGGGCGTGCGCATGCGGGCGATCCAGGTGGCGAAGTCCATGCGCAGTTTCCAGCTGCGGCTGGCGGCGAGGCTGAAGCCGGCGCGGCCCAGCGTGTCGTTCCATTCGGCGAGGCTGTAGTCGCGCACGTGCGAGGTGTCGCGCAGCAGTTCCACGGCCTGGAGATGGGTGTCGAACAGCGCGGCGCCGGGGGCGAAGACGTCGATGAACACCGCTTGCGCGCCGGGTTTCAGCACGCGCCGCGCCTGGCGGATGCCGGCGGCGACGTCGCGCCAGTGATGGGCGGAGAAGCGGCAGGCGAGGAAGTCGAAGGTGGCGTCGGGGAAGGGCAGGTGCTCGGCCGGGGCTTCCGCGGTGCGGATGTTGGACAGGCCGCGGCTCCGCGCGGTGGCGGCCACGGCGGCGAGCATCTCGCCCGACAGGTCCAGCGCCGTCACCGTGCCGGCGTGGCGGGCCATGAGGTAGGAGACATGGCCGCCGCCGGCGCCGAGGTCGAGCGCGTGGGACGGCCGGGCGGCGCGGACGATGCCTTCCAGCGCCTCGAGATCGGCGCCCTGGGCGTGGACCGTGCTCTCCACATAGTGCTGGGCCCGTGGGCCGAACTGGGCTTCCACCTGTCTTTCATGCGCCTGGCTCATGCCGCGTCCTCCTGTGGCCCGCTTGCTCGCGTGATTCAGATTTTTTGGCGAAGCCGCCAAACATCATCACGCTCGAGGCAGAATGGCGCGGTTGGAGCCTGTTACCAGCCTGATCCTTATCCTATCATATTTTCCACCATGCTGGACGGCGATCAGCGGCGCCTGCTCGGCGCCTTCATCCGCGCGCGTCGCGAGCACGCCCCGCCGGACCCTGCCGGCGGGCGGCGGCGCACGCCGGGGATGCGGCGCGAGGAGCTGGCGGCGCGGGCGGGCATCAGCCCCACCTGGTGCGCCTGGCTGGAGCAGGGGCGGGAGGTGCAGCCCTCGCCCAGCGCCCTTTCCCGCCTCGCCCGCGCGCTGGAGCTGAGCCGGGCGGAGCGCGCCTATCTGTTCGAGCTCGCCGGCCGGCACGACCCGGACGGCCCGGCGGAAGCCGGGGAGGGCGCGCCCGCCTCGCTGCTCGCCGCCGTCCACGCCATCGCCCACCCCGCCTATGGGCTGGACCGGATGTGGAATGCCTGCTGCTGGAACGACGCCGCCGCGCGACTGTTCCGCGGCTGGCTCGACGGCGACCACCAGCGCAACCTGCTGCGCTTCGTGTTCCTCGACCCCGCGGCCCAGGCGCTGATCCCCGAATGGCAGGACCGCGCCCGCCGCCTGCTCGCCGAGTTCCGCGCCGATTTCGGCCATCTGTTCCGCGACCCGCAGGTGCGCGCGTTCCTTGAGGCGCTCAAGGCCGAAAGCCCGTTCTTCGCCACCACCTGGAACGGCCAGGACGTGCGCCACCGCCTGGGCGGCCCGCGCGTGTTCACCCATCCCAGCCAGGGCCGGCTGAGCTTCGCCCAGCATAATTTCACCCCGGCGGACCGGCCGGATCACAAGCTGGTGGTGCTGACGCCGGCCGGGTGAGGGGAGGGGCGATCGTCGATCGCGATGACGGCGTCGGCCATGCGGGCGAGCAGCGTCTGGTCGTGGCTGGCGAGCAGGATGGCGGTTCCCGTGTCGGCGACGTCGCACAGCAGGTGGGACAGGGCCTGCTGGCTGATCGCGTCGAGCCGCGAGGTGGGCTCGTCGGCGAAGATGAAGCGCGGGCGGGCGAGCAGGGCGCGGGCTGTCTCTTATACACATCTCCGAGCCCACGAGACGGACTCCTATCTCGT
>CAMFLK010000289.1 GCA_945957135.1 uncultured Rhodospirillales bacterium | reverse complement strand
TTTCCGCTTGCTTTTTTTTGCCCCGGCCCCCCCCCCTTTTGGGGGCGGGGGGGGGGTGGGGGTGGGTCCTCCGCGCCCCCCCACCTGCCCCCCCCCCGCCCCCCCCGCCACCCTCGAAGAAGCCGGGCGCCGGTCCTACGCCGTCAGCGCCTGCGCATCCTCGACCGGGTGCGGCAGATACTTGGCATAGCCCTTCGGCACGACCTGCCAGAAATCCTTCACGCAACGATCCCAGTCATGGACCAGCATGCGGGCGTAGCGGCTGTTCGTCTCCTCGGCATGGGTGGCCACCAGATCGCGCAGCACCTCGTTCCAGTGATGCGTGGCCACGCGCTGCCAGGTGAGGGTTTCCGGATTGGCGCGGAGCGCGAACCGGTCCTCCGGGTCGTACACGAACGCCATGCCGCCGGTGAAGCCGGCGCCGAAATTGTCGCCCACCGCGCCCAGCACCACCACCGTGCCGCCGGTCATGTATTCGCAGCCATTGGAGCCGCAGCCCTCGATCACCGCCGTCGCGCCGGAATTGCGCACCGCGAAGCGCTCACCCGCCTGCCCCGCGGCGAACAGCCGGCCGGCCGTGGCGCCGTACAGCACGGTGTTGCCCACGATCGTGTTGTGCTGGCTGACCAGCGAGGAGGACGGCGCCGGCCGCACCACGATGGTCGCCCCCGACAGCCCCTTGCCGACATAGTCGTTGGCGTCGCCGAACACTTCCAGCTTCAGCCCCTGCACCGCGAAGGCGCCGAGCGACTGGCCGGCCGAGCCGCGCAGCCGCACGGTGATGTGGTCGGGCGGCAGGCCGCGCATGCCGAACTTGCGGGTGATGCGGCTGGAGAGCTTGGTGCCGATGGCGCGATGCGTGTTGCGGATATTGTACTGCAACTGCATCTTCTCGCCACGCTCGAACACCGGCGCCGCGTCCGCGATCATCTGCGCGTCGAGCGTCTCCGGCACCTTGTTGCCGCCCTCCAGCGTGCAGTAGCGCGCGTAGGGGCCGGGATCGGCCTGCACCAGCAGCGGGTTGAGGTCGAGATCGTCCAGCAGTTCGGAGCCACGGCTCACCTGGTGCAGCAGGTCGGTGCGCCCGATCACCTCGGTCAGGCTGCGGAAGCCCAGCGAGGCGAGGATGTTGCGCACGTCCTCGGCGATGAAGCTGAACAGGTTGATCACCTTCTCCGGCGTGCCCTCGAACTTCTTGCGCAGTTCCTCGTCCTGCGAGCACACGCCCACCGGGCAGGTGTTGGAATGGCACTGCCGCACCATGATGCAGCCCATCGCCACCAGGCTCGCGGTGCCGATGCCGAACTCCTCGGCACCGAGCATGGCCGCGATCACCACGTCTCGCCCGGTCTTGATGCCGCCATCGGTGCGCAGCTTCACCGTATGGCGCAGGCGGTTGAGCATCAGCACCTGATGCGCCTCGGTCAGCCCCATCTCCCAGGGCAGGCCGGCATATTTCACCGAGGTCTGCGGGCTGGCGCCGGTGCCGCCGGAATGGCCGGAGATCAGGATGGCATCCGCCTTGGCCTTGGCGACCCCCGCGGCGATCGTGCCGATGCCGCTGCGCGCCACCAGCTTCACGCACACCGTGGCGTCCGGGTTGATCTGCTTGAGGTCGTAGATCAGCTGGGCCAAGTCTTCGATCGAGTAGATGTCGTGGTGCGGCGGCGGGCTGATCAGCATCACCCCGGGCGTGGAATGGCGCAGCTTGGCGATCAGCCCGGTCACCTTGAAGCCGGGCAGCTGCCCGCCCTCGCCCGGCTTGGCGCCCTGCGCCACCTTGATCTCGATCTCGCGGCAGGCGTTGAGATATTCCGCCGTCACGCCGAACCGGCCGGAGGCGATCTGCTTGATGGCGGAGGAGGCGTTGTCGCCATTGGCGCGCGGCTTGGCCCGCGCCGGGTCCTCGCCGCCCTCGCCGCTGTCGGATCGCGCGCCGATGCGGTTCATGGCGATGGACAGCGTCTCATGCGCCTCCGGGCTCAGCGCGCCGAGCGAAATGCCCGGTGCCACCAGCCGCTTGCGGATTTCGGTGATGCTCTCCACCTCGTCCACCGCGATCGGCTTCACCCCGTCCATGCGGAAATCGAGCAGGTCGCGCAGCGCGATCGGCGGCAGCCGGCGCACCGCCTCGGTGTAGCGGCGGAAGGTCTGGAAGCTGTCGGTGGCCACCGCCTCCTGCAGCAGGTGGATCAGCCCGCCGTCGAAGGCATGCGTCTCGCCGCTGCGCCGCAGCTTGTAGATGCCGCCCACCGGCAGGGTCAGCGCCGCGTCGCCCCAGGCCTGCTCGTGCAGGCCGAGCACCTTGCGCGCGATGCCGGACAGGCCGATGCCGGAGATGCGCGACTGCATGCCCGGGAAGAACTCGCCCACCAGCGCGCGCGACAGGCCGATCGCCTCGAAACAGTAGCCGCCGCGATAGGAGGAGATGACGGAGATGCCCATCTTGGACATCACCTTCAGCAGTCCCTTGTCCACCGCCTTCTTGTAGCGCTGCACGGCCTCCTTCAACGAGATCGCGCCGAACAGGCCGCGACGGTGGCGGTCGGACAGGCTCTCCTGCGCCAGGTAGGCGTTCACCGTGGTGGCGCCCACGCCGATCAGCACGGCGAAGGCATGCACGTCCAGGCACTCCGCGGCGCGCACGTTCAGGCTGGTGAAGGTGCGCAGCGAGGAGCGCACGAGATGGGTGTGCACCCCGGCGGTGGCCAGGATCATCGGAATGCCCGCGCGCTCCGGGCCCATCGCCTCGTCGGTCAGGATCACATGGGTGCAGCCGGCGCGCACGCCCTCCTCCGCCTCGGCGCGGATGCGCTCCAGCGCGGCGCGCAGCCCGGCCTCGCCCTCGGCGACGGGGAAAGTGCAGTCCACCACGCAGGCGGCGCCGCCCATCGTCTCGCGCATCGCGGCGAATTCGGCGTTGGAGAGAACCGGGCTTTCCAGCTGCAACAGATCGAACTGGCTGCTGTCCTCGTCGAGCACGTTGCCGAGGTTGCCCAGCCGCGTCTTCAGCGTCATCACCCGCGTCTCGCGCAGGCTGTCGATCGGCGGGTTGGTCACCTGGCTGAAGGCCTGGCGGAAATAATGGTGCAGGCCGCGATACTGGTTGGACAGCACGGCGATGGGCGTGTCGTCGCCCATGCTGCCCACCGCCTCGGCCGCGTCCTCCACCATCGGGTGCAGGATCATCTCGAGGTCTTCCAGCGTGGTGCCCACGGCGAGCTGGCGGCGGCGCAGCGCCTCGCCCTCGTAGCTCACCGGCTCCGGCGCGTCGGTCTTCACGATGTGGTCGATCTGGCGGATGCGCTTGGCCCATTCGCCGAAGGGCTGGCGCGCGGCCAGCACGTCCTTCAGCTCCTCGTCCGGATAGAAGCGCGCGTTGTCGAGATCGACGGCGATGGTCTGGCCGGGGCCGACGCGGCCCTTCTCCAGTATGTCGCTCTCGTCCATCTTGACCATGCCGGTCTCGGAGCCGACCACCAGCATCGCCTTGCTGGAAATGGTGTAGCGCAGCGGCCGCAGCCCGTTGCGGTCGAGCCCCGCGATCATCCACCGCCCGTCGGTCGCGGCGATCGCCGCCGGCCCGTCCCAGGGTTCCATCACCGCGTTGCAGTAGAGGAACATGTCGCGATGGGCGGGCTTCATCGTGGCGTCGTTGCCGATGCTCGCGGGGATCATCAGCGCCTTGGCCATCGGCGCGTCGCGTCCGGCGCGCACCAGCACCTCGAACACGTTGTCCAGCGTCGCGGTGTCCGATCCGGCGGCCTGGATGACCGGCTTGATGTCGTCCATGTACGGGTCGAGATACGGGTCGGCGAGCCGCGTCTCGTGGCTCTTCATCCAGTTGATGTTGCCGTTGACCGTGTTGATCTCGCCGTTATGCGCCAGCATGCGGAAGGGCTGGGCCAGCCGCCAGGTGGGGAAGGTGTTGGTGGAATAGCGCTGGTGGTAGATGGCGAAGCGCGAGACGAAGCGCGGATCGAGCAGGTCCGGGTAGAAATCGGTCAGGCTCGCGGCCAGGAACATGCCCTTGTAGATGATCGAGCGGCAGGACAGGGAGCAGAAATACAGCTCGGGGATCTGCGCCGCGATGGCCTGCTTCTCGATGCGCCGGCGGATGATGTAGAGGTCGCGCTCGAACGCCGCCTCATCCGTGCCCTTGGCGTTCCAGATCATGATCTGTTCGATTTCCGGCCGCGTGGCATTGGCCTTTTCGCCGATGCACTCCACGTTGATCGGCACCTGGCGCCAGCCGTAGATCTGGTAGCCGAAGGCGAGGATTTCGGATTCCACGATCTGCCGGCAGCGCTCCTGCGCCGACAGGTCGGTCTTGGGCAGGAAGGCCTGGCCCACCGCGATCGGGCCGGGGCGCAGCCGGTCCCCACCCTGCTCCACCGCGTCGGCGAAGAAATCCTGCGGGATTTCGATATGGATGCCCGCGCCGTCGCCGGTCTTGCCGTCGGCATCGACGGCGCCGCGGTGCCACACCGCCTTCAGCGCGTCGATGCCGGCCTGCACCACGTCGCGCCGCCGCTTGCCGTCCAGCGCCGCGACCAGGCCCACGCCGCACGCGTCATGCTCCATCGTGGCGTCGTAGCTGTGGCGCAGCGCGTCGGCGTTGCGCTGCCAGGCGGCGACGAAGGCGGAACCGGACTCGGGCGTGTGGGTCATGGAACGGGTCCTGTCGGGAAGGGGCCGGGTGGTCGTGGGAAAGGCGGCGGCTAGTATTTCAATCCGCGCTTCTTCAGCTCGTCCTCATGGGCTTTCAGGACGCCCTGGTTCACGTAGTTCATCCAGGCCTGCGCATATCCCAGGCTCTGCCGCTGAATCGTCGGAACGGTCTTGATCAGCTTCTCGCCCGCCGGCGTGGCGTAGAACTCGGCCAGGGCCTTGAGGTCGTCGGCGGTGAAATTCGCAGCCCACACCTCGATATATCCCGACACGAGCTCGTTGGCGCGGGCCAGGAAGTCGGGCATCAGGATCTCGTCCACCACCGGCAGCATGTCTTCGGGCTTCTTGCCGTTGGCCCGGGCCAAGCCGATCGCGAACTGCCCCCGCACATTGGCCATGAGGGCGGAGACCTGGTTCTTGATCCCGATCTTGTCGATCAGCGCCACCACGAGCTTGCGGGTCTCATCCGTGGCACCCACAGGCAGGGTCGGCACCGGGGCGGCGGCAGGCGGCGGCGCGGCCGGAGCAGCGGGCGTCGCGGCCGGGGCGGGCTTGGTCGCCGGC
>CAMFLK010000288.1 GCA_945957135.1 uncultured Rhodospirillales bacterium | reverse complement strand
CTACACCCTAGAGTTCGTCGGCAGCGTCAGATGTGTATAAGAGACAGGTACACGCCATAGGGCGTGCCCGCCCCGGTGCGTAGGGTGCCCGGCGCCAGCATCAGCGTGGTGAGATGTTGATGCAGGGGCACATCCAGAAGCTGCTCCAGCTCCGCCATCGCCCGCCGCGCCCAGGGCTCCACCGCCAGCCCGGCATGCACCGCCACCGAACCGGTCTCGGCCACCAGCTTCGGGATTTCCTCCGCGAAGCGCCCGCGCCGCAGCACCAGCGCGTTGCCCGAAGCGCGCAGATCGGCCCCCAGCGCCACCAGGCTGTGATGCAGCCACCAGCGCGACGCCCCGCCATCCGCCCAGGCACCCGCGCTCTCCTCGTCGAGCACGAACACCGGCACCACCGGCCCCGCCGCCATCGCCGCCGCCAGGGCCGGGTTGTCGGCCAGCCGCAACTCCCGCCGCAACCAGAGCAGAACCGGTGCGGACCTCACGCGGGGGCCGGCGCCGGCCGGCTCGCGGCGAAGGCGAAGCTGAACAGGCGCTGGCGGCCCAGCAGGAACACCCGCCCGCCGCGCGGAAACAGGCTGGCGATGGCGTGGTCGCGAATGTCCAGCCCGCCGGTATAGGCGCCCAGCGCCGGCAGCATCAGCCGGCGATGGTCGAACACGAAACAGGGCCGGGAGACCACCGTGCCCCCCGTGGGAATCGCCGCCTTGGGATGGTGGTGCCCGCACAGCTCGCCCAGCGCCGGGCCGGGCTTCGCCTCATGGCGGAAGCACAGCCCGTCCAGCCGGAACTCCGCGCAGGACTCCCCGCCGACACCCTCCGGCGGCGACGGATCATGGTTGCCGCGCACCCAGACGAAGCGGAACGAAGCCGTCATCGCCGCCAGCCGCGCCTGATCCGCCGCCAGCAGGCGCTGTGCCCCGCGATCGTCATGAAAGGAATCGCCCAGCGCCACCACACGCTCCGGCCGGTAGCGGCGCAGCAGCCCCGCCAGCCGGTCGAGCGTCGCCCGCGTGTCCCAGGGCGGCAGCAAACTGCCCCGGACGGCCGCCGCCGACCCCTTCTCGAGATGCAGGTCGGCCACCGCCAGCACCCGCCGCGCCGGCCAGAACAGCCCGCCCTCGGGATCGAGCATCAGCCGCTCCCCGGCCAGATGCACGGGAGCCGCGCTCATGGTGCTGCAACGCAAAACATCCCGCCGAGTTAGACGGAAATCGCCCGAGATGGAAAGCCCGCCGGCGCGGACGGCCGCTCGGTTGTCGGTGCAAGAATGAAGGGAGGAAGAAAGCGGTTCTTTTTTGAAAAAAAGAACCAAAAAATTTTTGATATATTGAATCCGTGCGTTGGCTTCATTATATTATATCTCTCATATTCATGTCCGTACTTGACACGGTCATCCAGCGGGTTGGGCGCCGCCAAGGAGTGATGGCTTCGCACCGGGCACCGGCGCGGCCTGATCAATAGTTACAAAAAATTACATACCCGCCTCTTGCAGCAGGCTCGTAGTTTGATAAATTGTCGATAGATAGTTTTTAACGCTTTGTCAGGAGCCCCCCGATGACCCCGCCCAGCCCCATCACCCGGTTCGTGCAGATGCTCTCTGCCCTGCTGGGTGGGGTGTGGGCGAAGCTGTTCCTCAGCCGGAACGATGCCGCGGAACTCCGGGACGTGATGGCCAGCCTGAAGGCCTTCGACGAACTCTTCGCGAGCTGGAAGGCCGGCACGCTGGTCGTGCTTCCGGAGCCGGAGGTCGAATATGTCGAGGCGGCAGCGCGCAAGGCGCCCGCCCGTCCCCGCACGAGCGGCCCGCGCAAGGCCGCCCCGCGCCGCCGGGCGCCGGCCGAACCGCAGGCCAGCCCCCGCCGGATCGTCCGCACAAGGCCGGTCAACTGGGCCGTCATCCCCCGCCGCCTCCTGTCACGGCGCACCAGGCCGACAATCACCGTGAAGCGAGCCGGCGAATGGTCGGGATAGGCCGGTCATACCAGCAGCCGTCCCTGGCGCCGGTCGCGCGCCGGTTTGGGGCGGTCGGTCTGGATGAACGGGGGCGGGTCCGCCTCGCCCGTCGCCTCGGCGACCAGCGCCGCCTCGGCCTCCGCAAGCAGGGCATCGTCGCCCTCGCCGTTGCGCACGCTCTCGCGCCCGATCTCCAGCAGCACCGGCACGGCCAGCGGCGAGACGCGGGACAGCGCCATGTGGCGCACCCGTCCCTTGGCGCGGGCGAGCATCAGCGCGATGCGGGCGACATCCGTCAGGCCGCCCGCGGCGTCGGCACGGGTGGCGCGCAGCAGGATGTGGTCGGGCTGGTGGCGGCGCAGCACGTCGTAGATCAGATCGCTGTTCACCAGCACCTGGCGGCGGGTTTTCTCGGCGCCGGGGTGCTGGCGCTCGATCAGGCCGGAGATCACCGCGACGTTGCGGAAGGTGCGGCGCAGCATCGAGCTTTCGGCCATCCAGGCTTCGAGGTCGTCGCCCAGCATGTCCTGGTCGAACAGCGCGGCGATGTCGTGCGGCGGGCGGGCGGACCAGATGCCCAGCACATAGTCGGTGGCGACGAAGCCGAGCGGCTGGAAGCCGGCGCGCTCCATGCGGCGGGTGAGCAGCATGCCCAGCGTCTGGTGGGCGTTGCGGCCCTCGAAACAATAGGCGACGAGGTAGAAGCGGTCGCCGCGCGGGAAGGTCTCCACCAGCAGGTCGTGCGGGCCGGGCAGGCGCGACACGCCGCGTTGCAGGGCGAGCCATTCGCGGACGGGTTCGGGAAAGGCGCCCCAGGTTCCGGGGTCCGACAGCATGCGGCGCACGCGGTCGGCGAGGTTGGTGGTCAGCGGCATGCGGCCGCCGGCATAGGCGGGCACCTTGGGCTCGCCGGTGCCGCCATCGGCCACTTCCAGCACCGTCTCGCGCAGGCGCAGGAAGCGCAGCAGGCGGCCGGCGAACATGAACGTGTCGCCGGGCGTGAGCATGTTGGCGAAATACTCCTCCACCTCGCCGAGCAGCGCGCCGCCGCGATAGCGCACCTTGAGCAGCGGCTCCTCCACGATGGTGCCGATGTTCATGCGGTGCTGGCGGGCGACGCGCTCGTTCATCACGTGCACGCGGCCCTCGGAATCGCGGAACAGCTTGCGGTAGCGGTCGTAGGCGGCGAGCGCGTAGCCGCCGTTCTCCACGAAGCCGAGCACGTCGTCGAAATCCCGCCGGGTAAGGGCCGCGTAGGGGGCGGCGCGGCGGATTTCGGCGAAGACGTCGTCCGGCAGGAAGGGGGCGCTGCACGCCAGGCCGAGGAGGTGCTGGGCCAGCACGTCGAGCCCGCCGGGCCGGGGCGGGTCGCCATCGAGTTCGTTGGCGGCGACGCCGAGAATGGCGGCCTCGCATTCCAGCACCTCGAACCGGTTGGCGGGGACCAGGATGGCGCGGGAGGGTTCGTCCATGCGGTGGTTGGCGCGGCCCACCCGCTGCAGCAGGCGCGACACGCCCTTGGGCGCGCCGACCTGGAGCACCTGATCGACCCCGCCCCAGTCGATGCCGAGATCGAGCGAGGAGGTGGCGACCACGGCCCGCAGCTTTCCCTCCGCCATCGCCGCCTCCACCCGCAGGCGCTGCTCCATCTCCAGGCTGCCGTGATGGATGGCGATGGGCAGCGTGTCGGTGTTGAGCTTCCACAGCTCCTGGAACAGCAGCTCGGCCTGGGCGCGGGTGTTGACGAAGACGATGGTGGTGCGGGCGTCGCGGATGCGGGCCAGGATGTCCGGCGCGCTGAACAGGCCCATATGGCCGGCCCAAGGCAGGCGCCCGTCCGGCAGGATCATGCCGATCTCGGGCGCGGCACCGCCGGTGGCCTCCACCAGCGCCACGCCGTCCGGCCGCGCGTCGGGTGCCACATAGGCGGCGATGGCGTCGCGATGGGCGATTGTGGCGGACAGGCCGATGCGCCGGCTGTCCGGGGCGAGCACGGACAGGCGGGCGAGGCACAGCGCGAGCTGGTCGCCGCGCTTGGTGCCGGCCAGCGCGTGGACCTCGTCGATCACCACCCGGCGCAGGCCGGCGAACATGGAGGGCGCATCGGCGCCGGCGACCAGCACGGCGAGGCTTTCCGGGGTGGTCAGCAGGATGTCCGGCGGCGCCTCGCGCTGGCGGCGGCGGCGTTCGGCGGAGGTATCGCCGGTGCGGGTCTCGATGGCGATGTCGAGGCCGATTTCGCTGACGGGGGCGACGAGGTTGCGGGCGATATCCGCGGCCAGGGCCTTGAGCGGGCTGACATACAGCGTGTGCAGCCCGCCCCGGCCGCGCGCCTGCAGCTCGACCAGGCTGGGCAGGAAGCCGGCCAGCGTCTTGCCGCCGCCGGTGGGCGCGATCAGCAGCACGTTGCGCCCCTGCCCGGCCGCCGCCAGCACGCGCGCCTGGTGCGGGCGCAGCGCCCAGCCGCGGTGGGCGAGCCAGTTCACGAATCCGTCGGGCAGCTTCACGGCGGGGAACATGGGGTGCCAGATCGCATATCGCTATTCTGCCGCCATTCGGGAGAGATCGCATGACCTACAAATTATTCGCCCGCCCCGGCTGGGGTTCGATGCTGACGGAAATCCAGCTCGGCTGGTACGGCCTGCCGGTCGAGATCGAGGAGGTGGGCGACCTGTTCGCATCGGCCGAGGCGCGGGCGCGGCTGGGTGCCATCAACCCGCTCGCCCAGGTGCCCACGCTGATCCTGCCGGACGGGGCGGTGATGACCGAGAGTGCCGCGATCACCCTGTACCTGGCCGAGGCAATGGGCCGCGGCGACCTGGTGCCGGCGCCGGGCGACACGCTGCGGCCGGCATTCCTGCGCTGGCTGGTCTTCCTGGTGGCCAATATCTACCCCACCTTCACCTTCGCCGACGACCCCGCCCGCTTCGTGCCGGACGAGGCGGCGCGGGCCGGGTTCCGCGCGCAGGTGGACGCCTATGCCGAGCGCCTGTGGCGGGTGATGGAAAGCGAGGCCGGCGCCCCGTGGTTCCTGGGCGAGCGGTTCACGGCCCTCGATCTCTACATCGCCGTGATGACCCGCTGGCGTCCGCGCCGGGCGTGGTTCGCCGAGCACTGCCCGCGCCTGACCGACATCGCGCTGGCCACCGAGGCGCTGCCGGGGCTGGCGGAGGTGTGGCAGCGCAACTTTCCGGAATGACCGCGCCGCATCCCGCGACCTGGCTGCGGGTGACGCCGCAGGGGCTGTATTGCGAGCCGGGCGGGTTCTTCATCGACCCGGTCTCCGC
>CAMFLK010000287.1 GCA_945957135.1 uncultured Rhodospirillales bacterium | reverse complement strand
GGCTGCCGCGACAAGGGGTCGCGGCGGGATGGCCAGAACAAGTCCGGCCATGACAAGATTTTGGGAGTTGGAGAAGAACGAGCGGCGCAGCCAAACGAATAAAAGTTCTTTGCTTCTTTCTTTCAAGAAAGAAGCACTTCCTCACCTTACTTTCTCTTCCCCGTTACCAAACGAACCGCGGCACGCACGCCCGTGGCGACAGTCCTGCCGTGCGGGCGGCGGCGTCGATGCGGGTGGGGTCGCCGGCGAGGGCTTCGCCGTGGATGCCGCCGAGCACCCAGCAGCCCGCCACGCCGGCGGCGGCGGCGCCGGCCATGTCGGTGCGCAGCGAGTCGCCCACGGCCAGCACGGCGCGGGGGCCGGTGGCGAGCATGTCGAGCACGGGGGTGTAGATGGTCGGGTCGGGTTTGCCGATCCAGCGGGCCTGGCCGCCGAGTTGTTCGTAGCGTTGGGTGAGGGTTCCGGCGCAGAGCAGGCGGGCGCCGCCGCGGATCACTTCCAGGTCGGGGTTGGCGCAGATCATCGGCAGGCCGGCGCGGCGGCAGGCGTGCAGGATGGGCTCCCAGTCGGTCATCGAGGAGGGGTCGCCGCTGTCGTCGGGGCCGGTGTTGAGCACGAAGCCGGCCTGGTCGGGCCGGTCCACGCGGGTGAGGTCCAGCCCCTCGATCACGTTGCGGTCGCGTTCCGGGCCGAGATGGTAGACGCGGTTGCCCAGCGCGGCGAACCAGGGGTCGCGCCGGTCGCGCAGCAGCAGGTGGGTGGCTTCGCCGCTGGTCAGGATGCCGGTGTAGAGCTCGTCGGCGATGCCCATGCCGCGCAGGGCGGCCTGGGCGACATGCGCGCGGCGCGGGGCGTTGGACAGCAGCACGGCGCGCTTGCCGGCCTCGCGCAGGTGGCGCAGGCAGTCGATGGCGCCGGGATAGGGGGTGACGCCGTCATGGATGACGCCCCAGAGGTCGAGGATGAAGCCCTCGTAGCGGTCGGCGATGGTGGAAAGCCCGGTGAGGTGCTGCATGGCGGCTCATCTGAGGTCGGCGCCGACGGCGTCGGCGGCGGAGGCGAAGCCCTGTTCGGCCAGGGCGGCGGAGAGGTCGGCGACGATGCGCGCGACCAGGGCGGGGCCGGCGAAGGCCAGGGCGGAGTAGAGCTGCACCAGCGTGGCCCCGGCGCGCAGCTTGGCCAGCGCGTCCCGCCCGCTGGCGACACCGCCGGCGCCGATCAGCACCAGCCGGCCGGCGGAAGCGCGGGCGGCGATGGCGAGCATTTCGGTGGAGGGGGCCAGAAGGGGCGCGCCGCTCAGCCCGCCGGCCTGGCTGGCATGGGGAGAGCGCAGAGTCGGCCGGGCGATGGTGGTGTTGGAGACGATCAGCCCCTGCACGCCGTGGGCGAGGCAGGTGGCGACGATGGCTTCGACGCCGGCGGGCGACAGGTCCGGCGCGATCTTGACCAGCAGCGGGGGGCGGCTGGGCACCGCCTCGTTCACCGCGGCGAGGATGGCGGCGAGCCGGGCCTCGCCCTGCAGGTCGCGCAGGCCGGGGGTGTTGGGGGAGGAGACGTTCATCACGACGTAGTCGGCGTGCGGGGCGACGGCGCGGACCAGGGCGGGGTAGTCGCGCTCGGGGTCGGCCCCTTCCTTGTTGATGCCGACATTGGCGCCGACGGGGACGCGGCCCGGCAGGGCGGCGTAGCGGGCGAGCCGGGGGAGATAGGCGTCGAGCCCCGCGTTGTTGAAGCCCATGCGGTTGATCACCGCGTGGTCCTCGGTGAGGCGGAACAGGCGCGGGCGGGGGTTGCCGGCTTGCGGGCGCGGGGTGACGGTGCCGGCCTCGACGAAGCCGAAGCCGAGATCGGCCAGGGGGGCCAGCGCCACCGCGTTCTTGTCGAAGCCGGCGGCGAGGCCGATCGGGTTGCGGAAGGTCAGGCCGAGGGCGTTCACCACCAGGCGCGGGTCGGCGGGCAGGCGGGCGCGGCCGGCGAGGCCGGCGGCCAGGGCAAGCAGCGCCAGGCCGTGCGCCCGTTCGGGGTCCAGGCAGCGCAGCAGCGGCATCGCGGCCGAGGCGAAAGCGGGGGTCATGCCGATCATCTGCCGCACTCGCGCGGGGTTGGGAAGAAGCCGGCTTGCGCGCCGGCCGCCGCCGGCCGACATAGGCGGCATGTACGACGAGCCTTATCTGGAGACCTGCTGCCGTTCCGCGCTGCACCGGCTGGTGCTGTGCGCGAGCCTCGGCCGGCCGGCCACCGAGAAGGACCTGCCCTGCCTGCGCCGCCTGGCGGGCATGGGCTTCGCCTGCACCCGCGCGGATGGCCGCTACGAGGTCACCGCCACCGGGCTGGCGCGCCACGACAGCGAGATCCTGGGCCGGACTCCCTCGCCGGCCTGAAAAGCTTCACCCCGACGGCCGGTTGCCCGGCCGTCGGGGTGAGTTCGGTCAAGCCTGGATCAGCGACGGCGGCGGATGCCGGCGAGGCCGAGCAGGCCCAGCCCCATCAGCGCCAGCGAGGCCGGCTCGGGGACGGGCTGGGGCACGAAGCGCGAGCCCTTCAGGTCGGAGTCCTTGAAGCCGAACACGTAGAACACGTTCGGCCCGGCCTCGCCCGGCACGAAGTCGTTGTCGTTGGCCACCCACAGCGTGTGCTGCAGCACGCCGTTGACCTCGACGTCCTCGCCGAGCGCCATGCCCTCGATCTTGGAGGGGACCTGGCTCTTGCTCACGCCGTTGGCGCCGAGCACATCGACGATGTCGAGGAACAGCGACTTGCTCACCGCATGCGCCGCGGCCTGGGTGCCGTTCATGTTGGTGACGTCGGTGGCGCCGGCGATGTCGATCTTGAAGACCTGCTTGTATTTGGCGTTGCTGCCGTCGCCCAGGCCCTTGCCGTCGCGCTCATCGACCAGGAATTCGTGGTCGTTCAGGGCGACGATCTCGCTGACCCCGGTGCCGTTGGTGAGGTTGTAGGCGTATTCGCGGGTCTTGCCGGTGGCGATGTCGATGGAGACGATGCGCAGCACCTTCGCCGCGGCCCCGCCCAGCGCCGCGTCCTGCACCAGCGAGGCCTGCATGATGCCGACCAGCGTCTTGCCGTCGGGCGTGATGGCCAGGCCTTCCATGCCCTTGTTGGCGGTGCGCCCGCTGGTGTTGCCGGAAATCTCGGTGGCGCCGTTCGGGCTGAGATGGGAGACGTCGAGATTGGCGGGCAGGGTGAAGGTGCGGGTGCGCTGGCCGGTCGCGCGGTCGAACTGATAGACGTACGGGCCATATTCGTCGGAGATGTACACCGCGCTGCCGTTGTTCGACACGCGGATGCTCTCGGGGTCGAGCCGCGCGTTGTTCGGGTTGCCCGAGTTCTTCGTCGCGTCGTAGTTGTCCGACCGGCCGGTGAAATACGAGCGCGAGGCGGTGTTCAGCGCCGGCGCGCCGTTGCCCACGCCCAGCCCGGCGCCCGTGCCGTAGGTGAGCGGGGAGGCGTTCCACAGCAGCGTGGTGCCGGACAGCGTGGGGGTGAGGGTGAAGGGCAGCGCCGAACCCTGCGGATTCGCCGTCAGGCCCATCGAGATGGTCTGGAAGCGCGAGATGTAGGAGACGGTGTCGTCCACCTTGCTGTTGTAGCTGGTGGCGTTCGGGCCGCGATCGGGCAGGCCGAGGAAGGTGTTGCCGCCCGCCCAGGCCAGGCCCGAGCCGAGCCCGCCGAGGATGTTGCCGGCCACGCCGTTCTCCATCGGCGCGGTCAGCCCGGACAGGTCGGCATAGGCGCCGGCGGAGGAGCCGGTCAGCGTGCCGGTGGCGAGAAGTTGGACCGCGGCGTGAGCCTGCGGCGCGGCCAGCGCCAATACGCCGGCAAGGGACAGGGGAATGAGGCGGGACGACACGGAAATCTCTCCAAAAAGTGAACAGGCCGCGCGCCTATAGCAGCGTTCTCGCCCGCCGAACCGTGACGGCTGGATGACAATCCGGATGCCGGGCTATTCCGCCGGCAGCACGGCCGGCTTCGGCGCGGGGCGCAGGGTGATCACCGCGAAGGCGGCGAGCACGCAGATCGCGCCGGCGGTGAAGAAGGCCGGCAGATAGCTGTTCAGCGCGTCGCGCGACACGCCTGCCGCGAAGGCCGCGGTGGCGGCGCCGAGCTGGTGGCCGGTGAACACCCAGCCGAACACCACGGGGCCACGGTCGCGCCCGAAGCCCTGGGCGGCGAGCTTCACCGTGGGCGGCACGGTGGCCACGAAATCGAGGCCGAAGAACACCGCGAAGACCGACAAGCCCCAGAAGCTGAAGGTGCTGAACGGCAGCCACATCAGCGACAGGCCGCGCAGCCCGTAATACCAGAACAGCAGCCAGCGGCTGTCCCACCGGTCGGACAGCCAGCCGGAGCCGATCGTGCCCATGAAGTCGAACACGCCCATCAGCGCCAGCACGCTGGCGGCGGTGACGGCGTCGAGCCCGAAATCGCCGCAGAGCGGGATGAAATGCTGCTGCACCAGCCCGTTGGTGGACAGGCCACAGACGAAGAACGTGCCGAACAGCACCCAGAAGGTGCGGTTGCGCGAGGCCTCCATCAGCGTGCGCAGGCTGAGCGCCACGGCCCCGCCGGCCGAGCCGCGCGGGGGATGCACGATGTCGCGCTCGCCATAGGGCGGCAGGCCGATATCGGCGGGGTAGTCGCGGGCCAGCAGCACATAGGCCACGGCGCAGATCGCGCAGCCGATCACGCCGGGCAGCACCGCCGCGCGCCAGCCCCAATGCTCGCCCAGCCAGGCGGCGGCGGGCAGGAAGATCAGCTGGCCGGTGGCCACGGCGGCGGCCATCATGCCCATCACCAGCCCGCGCCGGGCGGTGAACCAGCGGCTGGCCACGGTGGCGCCCAGCACCATCGCCGTCATGCCCGAGGCGGCGCCCAGCACGAGGCCGATGGTGAGCCACAGCTGCCATTTCGCCTGCATCTGCGTGGCATAGGCCAGGCCCGCGACGATCAGCACCGCCGCCACCACCACCACGCTGCGCAGCCCGTAGCGCAGCATCAGCGCCGCGGCGAAGGGGGCGATCAGGCCGAACAGCACCAGCCTTGTCGCCATGGCGGCGGAGATTTCGCCGATCGACCAGCCGAACTCCTCGGAGAGCGGGCGCAGCAGCACGCCGGGCACGCTCATCGCCGCGGCGGTGGTGACGGCGGTGGCGAAGGTGAGCGCCACCATCACCCAGGCATAGTGGATGCCGCGCCGGGCCAGGATCGGGGCGAGAAGATGGGCGAGCATGGGAACCTCCGGTCAGCCGAGGGCGATTGAGATGGCGGCGGTCGCGGCCGCGTCGAGCGCGGCGGCGGAACGGGCGGGGTGGTCGGCCAGCGCGCGGGCCAG
>CAMFLK010000286.1 GCA_945957135.1 uncultured Rhodospirillales bacterium | reverse complement strand
GGATAGGCGGTGTTGCCCAGCGGGTCGAGCACCGTCACGTCCGCCTGGGGGATGAAGCGGAAGGTGCTGGCGTTCTTTGCGATGGCAGGTTGGGCGAGGGCCGGGCGGGCCAGGCCGGCGCCGGCGGTGATGGCGGCGGCCTTGAGAAAATCGCGACGCTGCATGATCCGTCCCTCCGTTTCCAATACGACGGTGGCACGGCTAGCATGCCGCCCCCACCCCTGCCAAAGCGCAATCGCCCGTGAAGGAATTCGCCACATGACCACCGCCAACGGCCGCACCGCCGACCACGAGATCGGCAAGCTGTTCCTGGAACGCTGGTCGCCGCGCGCCTATACCGGCGAGGCCATCCCCGAGGAAACGCTGCTGACCATCCTGGAAGCCGCGCGCTGGGCCCCCTCCTCCTACAACATGCAGCCCTGGCGCTTCGTCTATGCCCGGCGCGACACGCCCGCCTGGGAGAAATTCCTCGGCCTGCTGGTGCCGTTCAACCAATCCTGGGCGAAGAACGCGGCGGCGCTGGTGTACATCATCTCCAAGACCCACATGCAGCCGCCGGGGGCGGACAACCCCGTGCCCTCGCACACCCACTCCTTCGACACCGGCGCCGCCTGGGGCAGCCTGGCGCTGCAAGCCGAGAAATCCGGCTGGCCGGCCCACGGCATGGTCGGCTTCGACATCCCCGGCGCCGCCACGGCCCTCGGCGTGCCCGAAGGCTACCGGGTGGAAGCCGTCTGCGCCATCGGCCGCAAAGGCGACAAATCGCTGCTGAGCGAACAGATGGCGGCACGCGAAGTGCCCAGCGCACGCAAGCCGCTCTCCGAAATCGCCTTCGAGGGCGGGTTCAAGGAATAAGTCTTCCGGCAGGCGGCACGACCCAAGTCGCGCCGCCTGGGTCGGGATGAACGCCTGGAAGAAAGAAAGGAAGAAAGCGCTTCTTTCTTGAAAGAAAGAAGCAAAGAACTTTTTATCTATTGGAGCCGTGCGTCGGAACGATTGTACTAAGTCCCCCACCGTCATGGCCGGACTTGTTCCGGCCATCCCGCCGCGACCCCTTGTCGCGGCAGCCGTGAGGCTCCGCCAGGCAGAGATGGCTTCACACGCAGCCGCCCCCCCTCTTGGACCCTTTCCGTCGCGGCAGCGGAAAAGATACAATATGTTACTATTTTCTCTGCATTTTCCTGTTGCAGCGCTTTTGTGGGGCGCGTATCTGTCAGACAGTCATTGTCAACGTTATGCAGGAGACCCAAATGCCCCGCCCCGGCCCCTTCACCCAGATCGTGCAGATGCTCTCTGCCCTGCTGGGTGGGATGTGGGGCCGGTTGTTCCTGGGGCGGAAAGAAGCCGCGCAGATGCGGCAGATGGCCGAAATGATGGCGGCGTTCGACACGCTCTACGCCCAGTGGAAGGACGGCACGGTGGTGCCGGAGCCCGAGGTGGTGTGGGTGGAGCCGCGGCAGGACAAGCGCACCGGCCGGGTCCGCACGCGGCGGGCCTCTGCCCGCCGGAAGCCGGCGACGCCGGAGGTCAGGCGGCGGGTCATCCGCCTCCGGCCGGTGAACTGGGCGGTCATTCCACGGCGGATCGGGCCAAGCGGCAAGCGCCGGAAGGTCACCGTGCCGCGCAAGGACGCGTGGTCGGGATGATGGCCCGGCCCGCATCTGTTTCGCGCCTTTTTCTCAACTCCAACCGGCTATCCCGAATTTTTTTACCCTGGGTCATTCCCGGGGCGATGGCGCGTGGACAAGCCAGACCAAGACGAAATTGGGGAGTTCGGAAGAACAAGCCACGGCGCAGCCAAGTATCAAAAGTTTTTTGCTTCTTTTTTTCAAAAAAGAAGCGCTTCCCTTCCCCCTTCACCCCGCCGCTTCACCCTCGCCCCAGCCATGCACCCTCCACCCTTGCTCCGTCGTCTCGCGCCCGGCATAGAACGCCCCCCGTTTTCGTACCCAGGAGAGGACTCACGATGCCCGCCATCACGCTGCCCGACGGATCCGTGCGCCGTTTCGACGGGCCGGTGACGGGCACCACCGTGGCGGAAGCGATCGGCCCCGGCCTGGCCCGTGCGGCGCTGGCCATGCAGGTGGATGGGCGGCTGATGGACCTCGCCGCCACGATCGACCACGACGCCAGGCTGGTCTTCGTCACGCGGCGCGACCCGGTGGCGCTGGAGATGATCCGCCACGACGCCGCCCATGTGCTGGCCGAGGCGGTGCAGGAGCTGTATCCCGGCACGCAGGTGACGATCGGCCCGTCGATCGAGAACGGGTTCTATTACGATTTCGCCCGCAACGAGCCGTTCACGCCGGAGGATTTCCCGGCGATCGAGGCGAAGATGCGCGAGATCGTCGCGCGCAACGCCCCGTTCCGCCGCAGCGTGATCGGCCGCGACGAGGGCATCGCCTTCTTCGAGGGCAAGGGCGAGAAATACAAGGCCGAGCTGATCCGCGACCTGCCGGAGGGCGAGGAGATTTCGCTCTACGCCCAGGGCGACTGGATCGATCTGTGCCGCGGCCCGCACATGCGCGGCACCGGCGACGTGGGCAACGCCTTCAAGCTGATGAAGGTGGCCGGCGCCTATTGGCGGGGCGACCACCGCAACGCCATGCTCAGCCGCATCTACGGCACCGCCTGGCGCGACCAGAAGGAGCTCGACGCCCATCTCCACATGCTGGAGGAGGCGGAGAAGCGCGACCATCGCCGCATCGGCCGCGACATGGACCTGTTCCACCTGCAGGAGGAAGCGGTGGGCAGCGTGTTCTGGCACCCCAAGGGCTGGAAGCTGTATCGCCGCGCCGAGGACTACATGCGCCGCCGGCTCGATGCCTCCGGCTACCAGGAGGTGAAGACGCCGCAGCTGCTCGACCGCTCGCTGTGGGAGAAGTCCGGCCACTGGGAGAAATTCCGCGAGCACATGTTCCTCGCCCGGGTGGAGGACGAGGACAAGACGCTGGCGCTGAAGCCGATGAACTGCCCCGGCGCCGTGCTGATCTTCAACCAGGGCTTGCGCTCGTATCGCGAGCTGCCGCTGCGGCTGGCGGAGTTCGGCGCCTGCCATCGCTACGAGCCCTCCGGCGCGCTGCACGGCATCATGCGGGTGCGGGCCTTCCTGCAGGACGACGCGCATATCTTCTGCACCGAATCGCAGGTGGCCGACGAGACGGTGCGCTTCGTGAAGCTGCTCTCCTCGATCTACGCGGATTTCGGCTTCGAGGGATTCGCGGTGAAGTTCTCCGACCGGCCGGATGTGCGTGCCGGCACGGACGAGGTGTGGGACCGGGCGGAGAGCGCCCTGAAGGAAGCCTGCGCCGTGGCCGGCGTGGACTACACGCTGAACCCCGGCGAGGGCGCGTTCTACGGGCCGAAGCTGGAATTCGTGCTGCGCGACGCCATCGGGCGGGACTGGCAGTGCGGCACGCTGCAGGTGGATTTCGTGCTGCCGGAGCGGCTGGACGCCGAATACGTCGCCGAGGACGGCAGCCGCCGGCGGCCGGCCATGCTGCACCGGGCGATTCTCGGCAGCTTCGAGCGGTTCCTCGGCATCCTCATCGAAAACTATGCCGGGCGCTTCCCACTGTGGCTGGCCCCGGTGCAGGCCGTGGTGGCGACCATCGTCTCCGATGCCGACGGCTATGCGCGCGAGGTGGCGGCGGAATTCGCCAAGGCCGGGCTGGCGGTTCAGCTCGACGTGAGCAACCAGAAGATCAACGCCAAGGTGCGCGAGCACAGCCTGCAGCACGTGCCGGTCATCGCCGTGGTCGGCCGCAAGGAGGCGGAGACCCGCAGCGTGGCGCTGCGCCGCCTGGGTGGCGACGCCCAGGAGGTGCTGAAGCTGGAGGAGGCCGTGGCGATGCTGGCCCGCGAGGCCACGCCGCCCGATCTGCGCGAGATCACTTGAATTTGGCGGGCTGACCCGCCACTACTCCACCCGGCTGCGGTTTGTTCGCCGCGCCGCCCCCGAAACGACCACAGGAGACGAACATAGCAAGAGGACCCCTGCCCGCGCCGCCCACCCGCGACGGGCCCCGCGTGAACGAGGAAATCCGCGTGCCCCAGGTACGCCTGATCGACGAGGAAGGCGAGATGCAGGGCGTGATGAGCGCCCGCGAGGCGATCCAGCGCGCCTATGCCGTCGGGCTCGACCTGCTGGAGATCAGCCCCAACGCCGACCCGCCGGTGGTGAAGATCCTCGACTTCGGCAAGTTCAAATACGAACAGCAGAAGAAGAAGAACGAGGCGCGGAAAAAACAAAAAGTCATCGAGATCAAGGAAATCAAGGTCCGGCCGAATATCGACGAGAACGACTATCAGGTGAAGCTGCGCGCCATGAAGTCGTTCATCGAGGAAGGCGACAAGGTGAAGGTCACGCTCCGCTTCCGCGGCCGCGAAATGGCCCACCAGGACATCGGCATCAAGGTGCTGGAGCGCATCCGCGGCGACATGGACTTCGCCACCAAGGTGGAACAGATGCCGCGCATGGAAAACCGCCAGATGATCATGGTGCTGACGCCCAAATAAAGGGTCAGCCCAGCAGATGGCGGAAGGCGACGGTGGCGGCCATGGCGATGGCCACCGTCGCCAGCATCGGCAGGCGGGTGGCGGCCAGCACCGTCACCGCCAGCGCCGCGAGGTCGGCCGGTCGCGGCGAGACGAACCACGGCGCGATCACCGCGATCAGCACGCAGCCCGGCGCCGCCTGCATCACCGAAGCCGCCCGCCGTCCCAGCCTGCGGTTGCGCAGCAGCAGGTAGCCGCTGATGCGGGTGAGATAGGTCGCCACCGCCATGCCGCCGATTGTGGCGAGATCCGCGATCACGCCCGCCATGCCGCCACCGCGATGCCGGCCCCTGCCCCGGCCAGCACATGCCACGGCCCGGGGACGAACAGGTGGACCAGGCAGGCCGCCACCAGGCTCGCCGCCCAGGGCCAGGCGGTTTCCCGCTTCCACAGCCCCGCGAGGATCACCAGGAACACGGCGGGAAAGGCCATGTCCGCCCCGATCGCGCTGACATCGCCGAGCAGCGGGCCGAAGGCGGCGCCGATGCCGGTGGCCGCCACCCAGCCGCCCCAGATCGCCAGCCCCAGCCCGAGATAGTGGAACGGGCTGAACGCCGGCGCCTGCCCCGAAGCCGCGCGCTTCTGGGTGTCCGCGAAGGACAGCGCCCAGCTTTCGTCCGACATCAGGAACAGCAGCGCCAGCGCCCGGCGCCGTGGCAGGCGGGCGAGATAGGGGGCCAGGGCCGCGCCCATGATGACGTGGCGGCTGTTGATCAGCAGGGTGATGGCAATGATCAGCAGCACCGGCGGTGGGGCCGCCCACAGCGCGATGGCCGCGAATTCCGATCCGCCGGCAT
>CAMFLK010000285.1 GCA_945957135.1 uncultured Rhodospirillales bacterium | reverse complement strand
GTCTGGGGCCTAAGGCCCCAGCGGGGTCGAGGGGCGGAGCCCCCGCCTTGCCTTCATCTCACGCCGCCACAGCCCGCGCCTCGCCGATCAGCCGCGCCGCTTCGCCGCCTTTGATGCGGGCGATATCGTCCTGATATTTCAGCAGAACGCCGAGAGTTTCGTCCACCGCGCCGGGGGTCAGCTCGTGCTGATTCAGGTGCATGAGGGCCGCCGCCCAGTCGATGGTTTCGGCGACGCCGGGGAGCTTGAACAGGTCTTCGGTGCGCAGGCGCTGGACGAAGGCGACGACTTCGGCGGCGAGTTTGTCCGGCACGCCCGGTGCTTTGCGGGCGAGGATCTGGCGCTCGCGGCGGGCGTCCGGGTAGTCCACCCAGTGGTAGAGGCAGCGGCGGCGGATGGCGTCGTGGACTTCGCGGGTGCGGTTGGAGGTGAGCACGACGATGGGGGCTTCGCTTGCGTGGATGGTGCCGTATTCGGGCACGGTGATCTGGAAGTCGGCGAGCAGTTCCAGAAGGAAGGCTTCGAAGGGTTCGTCGGCGCGGTCGAGTTCGTCGATCAGCAGCACGGCGGGCGGCAGGTCGGGGTCGATGGCGCTGAGCAGCGGGCGCGCCTGGAGGAATTCGCGGGCGTAGATGTCGCTGGCGAGCGTGGCGCGGTTGGCCTCGCCGGCGGCTTCGGCGATGCGGATGGCCATCAGCTGGCGGGCATGGTCCCACTCGTAGGCGGCGGCGGCGAGGTCCAGCCCGTCATAGCATTGCAGCCGCACCAGCCGGCGCTTCAGGCCGCCGGCGAGCACCTTGGCGATTTCGGTCTTGCCGGTGCCCGGCTCGCCTTCCAGGAACAGCGGGCGCCGCATGGCCATCGCCAGGTGGACGGTGGTGGACAGCGCGGTATCGGCGACGTAGCCGCCATCGGCGAGAAGGGCCGCCGTGTCGGCGACCGTTGCGGGAAGCACTAGAAGAAGCCTCGCACCAGCATGAACAGGATGACGAGGAAGATGGCCCCGCCGATCCAGAACACAACCGGCAGGCCGCCCGGCTCCTTCGGCACCATGGCGAGCAGGTTCACCGCGGCGGGGCTGTGGGCGACGCGCTTGGCTTCCTCGGCGACTTCCACCACCAGCCCGCCGGTGCCGTCCGCCGCCACTTCGGTGGGGCCGCCGACGAGGCGGGAGAAGCGGTCGAAGAACGCGTCCGCCATCTGCTTGGCGGTGGCGTCGATCAGCCGGGCGCCGAGCTGGGCGATCTTGCCGCCGACCTGGGCCTTCACGTCGTAGGTGAGGATGGTGCCCGGCCCGTCCTCGGCCAGCTTCACCGCCGCCCCGCCCTTGGCGAATCCGGCCACGCCGCCCTGGCCCTCGCCCTCGATGCGGTAGCCGTTGGGCGGGTCGAGGTCGAGCAGCTGCACCTTGCCGTTGAAGCGCGCGGCGATGGGGCCGATCTTCACCGAGGCGGTGGCCTTCATGTCGGTGTCGGAGGTCTTTTCCAGGCTCTCGCAGCCGGGAATGCAGGATTTGAGGATTTCCGGGTCGTTCAGCGCCGCCCAGACCTGTTCGCGCGGCGCGTTGATGCGCCGCTCGCCCGCCATGTCCATCGTCAACTCGTCTCCGTTGCGTAGGGCGGACGTTACTTATAGGGGAGAGGGCATGCAACCGAAGCACGCCTGGCTCGCCGCGACGATCCTGGGGCTGGTCCTGCTGCCGGGCCAGGCCTTCGCCGCCGCGTCGGCGGCCGCGCCGGGCGTGGCCTGGGGCATTCCCTTCGCCGGCACGCTGCTGTCCATCGCCCTGCTGCCGATGCTGGCACCGCGGTTCTGGCACCGGCGCATGGGGCTGGTGGCGGCGTTCTGGATCCTCGCGCTGGTGCTGCCGGAGGCGGTGGCGAACGGGGTGGGGGCCACGGCGGCGCATGTCTGGCACGCCATCCTGCTGGAATACCTGCCTTTCGTGACGCTGCTGCTGGCGCTGTTCACCGCCGGCGGCGGCATCCTGCTGCAGGGTGGGCCGTGGGGGCGGCCGGCGGGCAACACGCTGCTGCTGGCGGTCGGCACGCTGCTGGCGGGGGTGATGGGCACCACGGGCGTGTCGATGGTGCTGATCCATCCGCTGCTGCGCGCCAACGCCCATCGCACGCGCAAGGTGCATCTGGTGGTGTTCTTCATCCTGCTGGTGTCCAACGCCGGCGGCGCCACCACGCCGCTGGGCGATCCGCCGCTCTATATCGGCTTCCTGCACGGGGTGCCGTTCTTCTGGCCGCTGGTCCATGTCGGCCCGCCGCTGGTGGTGCTGGCCCTGCCGTTGCTGGCCGCGTTCTGGCTGCTGGACCGCCATCTCGCCCGCGGCGAGCCCCCGCCCGGCCCGCCGGAGAAGCTGCGGCTGCGCGGCTGGGTCAACGTGGCGCTGATCGGCGTGGTGGTGGCGGATGTGCTGGTGCAGGGCGTGTGGCGCCCCGGTCCGGTCGCGCTGTTCGGCGAGGCGATCGGCGCGGAGCGGCTGGCGGGCATGGCGCTGTTCCTGGTGGTGGTGGCGGTCTCGGTGGCCGCCACGCCGCGCGCGGTGCGCCAGGGCAACCTGTTCTCGTGGGAGCCGATGGAGGAGGTGGGCGTGCTGTTCGCCGCCATCTTCATCACCATCGCCCCGGTGCTGGCGATGCTGGCGGCGGGGTTCGACGGGCCGCTCGCCGTGCTGCTGCACGCGACGCGCGACGCCCAGGACCAGCCCATCCCGCTCGCCATCTTCTGGATGAGCGGCCTGCTCTCCGCCCTGCTCGACAACGCGCCGACCTATCTCGTGTTCTTCGAGATGTCCGGCAACGACGCGGTGAAGCTGACCACGGAGCTGGCCACCGCGTTGCAGGCGCTGTCGGCCGGCGCGGTGTTCTTCGGCGCGCTCACCTATATCGGCAACGCGCCCAACCTGATGGTGCGCAGCATCGCCGCCCATCGCGGGGTGCGCATGCCCAGCTTCTTCGGCTACACCGCCTGGGCGGCGGGGCTGATGCTGCTGCCGCTGCTGCTGGTATCCGTGCTGTTCTTCCTGTGAGGGGGTTGCCATGACCTATCTCGTCGCCGACGACCTGCCGGTAGGCGCCCCGGGCGAACGTTTCCGCGCCCTGCTCGCCCGGCCGGGCATCCTGCGCCTGCCCGGCACCCATAACGGCATGGCGGCCCTTCAGGCCCGCGCCGCGGGGTTCGACGCGCTGTATCTCTCGGGGGCGGCGATGACCGCCTCGATGGGCCTGCCCGATCTCGGCATCATCACCGTGGACGAGGTGTGCTTCTTCATCCGCCAGGTGACCCGCGCCGCCGGGTTGCCGGTGCTGGTGGACGGGGACACCGGCTACGGCGAGGCGCTGAACGTGATGCACATGGTGCGCAGCTTCGAGGATGCCGGCGCGGCCGCGGTGCATATCGAGGACCAGCTGCTGCCCAAGAAATGCGGCCATCTCAACGACAAGAAGCTGGCCGACGCGCACGACATGGCCGCCAAGGTCGCCGCCGCCCGCCGCGCCCGCCGCCATCTGGTGATCGTCGCCCGCACCGATGCCGCGGCCAGCGAGGGGATCGACGGCGCGGTGGCCCGCGCCAAGCTGTACATGGAGGCCGGGGCGGACGCGATCTTCCCGGAGGCGCTGAACACGCGCGAGATGTTCACCGAGTTCGCCCGCCGCATGCCCGGCGTGCCGCTGCTCGCCAACATGACCGAGTTCGGCCGCACGCCCTTCTTCACCGCCGAGGAATTCCAGGCGATGGGCTACCGCATGGTGATCTGGCCGGTGAGCAGCCTGCGCGTCGCCAACAAGGCGCAGGAGGCGCTGTTCGCCGCCATCGCGCGCGACGGCGGCGCCCACAACATGGTGGAGCACATGCAGACCCGCGCCGAGCTCTACGCCACCATCGGCTACAGCGAGTACGAGGCGCTGGACGCCTCCATCGTCAAGACGGTGCTGCCCACCGTCAACGCGTGATCACATCGGCGGCGCCACCCCGTTGCGGCCGGTGGTGATGCGGCTGGCGGTCATCGCGCCGTCGGCGCCCACCGTGGCGGTGATCACCACCGGCGCGCCGGGCACCAGCAGGGAGCGGTCGGCCGGGCCGAAGGTGACGATGGGGGCGTCCGGCGGGATGATGATGGTCTTGGTGCCGCCCTTGTAGGCGAGCGCGATGATCGGCCCGTCGGGATGGCTGGTCACCGTGCCCACCGTGGCGTTGGTCATGGTGCTGTCCGGCTGCAGGTCCCAGGGCCGGCTGCCCTCGCCGGCGCCGCGCGCGGATTCGGGGAACACCGTCACCTCCAGCGCCACGTCCTTGTCGCCGACATGGATGGAGGTCACGCCCACGAAGGAGTTGGGCTTGATCGCCTCCAGCGGCAGCGGCGTCACCTCGCTGACCGCGAAATCGGGCGTCAGCGTCAGGGTGGCGGGCTGGCCCTCGCGGGTCATCACATCCAGCGTCTGGCCGCTCAGCGCCACCACCCGGCCGCGGATGCGCCGCGTCGCGGGCTGGGTCTGGGCGAAGGCGGGAGACGAGGTCGCGGCGAGGGCCGCGAGGGTCAGCAGGGTCCGGCGGCGCATGCATCCCTCCGTCGTTTGCCGCGGGAGGATGGAGCCGCCATCGGCCCCTGCCAAGGGCCTATGTAACCGGCTAGAAACACCCCATGCCCGACCGGCCCCTCTACATTGGCGCGGAGATCTACCGCCACTCCACCTATGGCCCGAAGCACCCGCTGGCGATTCCGCGCGTCTCCACCACCACCGACCTGGTCCGTGCCATGGGCTGGCTGGACGACGCCGCCTACCGCACCGCGCCGATAGCCACCGAGGCGCAGCTGCTGCGCTTCCACGACCCCGCCTATCTCGCCGCCCTGCGCCGGGCGGAGGAAAGCCGATCGGTGAGCGAGGCGGATCGCGAGCGCTTCCGCATCGGCGCCGACGGCAACCCTGTTTATGCCGAAATCTACCGCCGCCCCGCCACTTCCGCCGGCGGGGTGATGCTGGCCTGCCGGCTGGTGCGCGAGGGCGGCATCGTCCATTGCCCCGGCGGTGGCACCCATCACGGCCGGCCGGACCGCGCCAGCGGCTTCTGCTACCTGAACGACCCGGTGCTCGGCATCATGGAATGGCTCGAGGCCGGGCTGACCCGCATCGTCTATCTCGATATCGACGCCCATCACGGCGACGGGGTGCAGGACGCCTTCCACGACGAGGCGCGGGTGCTGACGATCTCCGTGCACGAGGCCGGGCGCTGGCCGCATACCGGCGCCGCCACCGACCGCGCCGGCGGCGCCGCGCGCAACCTGCCGGTGCCGCCCGGCTTCAACGACAGCGAGATGGCGCATCTGCTGGACCACGCCATCCTGCCGATGATCCGCGCGGCGCGGCCGGAGGCGATCCTGCTC
>CAMFLK010000284.1 GCA_945957135.1 uncultured Rhodospirillales bacterium | reverse complement strand
GGGTCTGGGGCCTAAGGCCCCAGCGGGGTCGAGGGGCGGAGCCCCCGCCTTCCTTACCTCCCGAACGCCGACTTCAACGACGGCACCAGATCGGTCTTCTCCCAGGTGAACGTCCCCTTCTCCTCGTCCGGTTCGCGGCCGAAATGGCCGTAGGCGGCGGTGGGGGCGTAGATGGGGCGGTTGAGGTGCAGGTGTTCGCGGATGCCGCGGGGCGACAGGTTCATCAGCTCGCGCAGTGCCTTTTCCAGCTTGGCTTCGTCCACGTCCTTGCCGGTGCCGTGCAGGTCCACATAGACCGACAGCGGGTGCGACACGCCGATGGCGTAGCTGATCTGCAGCGTGCATTTGTCCGCGAGGCCGGCGGCCACCACGTTCTTGGCCAGGTAGCGGCAGGCATAGGCGGCCGAGCGGTCCACCTTGGTGGGGTCCTTGCCGCTGAACGCGCCGCCGCCGTGGGGGGCCGCGCCGCCATAGGTGTCCACGATGATCTTGCGCCCGGTCAGGCCGCAATCCCCATCCGGCCCGCCGATGACGAAATTGCCGGTGGGGTTGATGTAGATTTCCTTCTCGGCGGGCATCCACCCGGCCGGCAGGCTCGATTCGATCAGCGGCAGCAGCATGCGCTTGATATGGGTCTGGTCCATCCCCGCCTCGTGCTGGGTGGACAGCACGATCGAGGTGGCGGCCACCGGCTTGCCGTCCACGTAGCGCAGCGTCACCTGGCTCTTGGCGTCGGGCAGCAGGCCCTTCACCGACACGTCGTCGTTGCGGCGCAGTTCGCTGATCCGGCGCAGGATGAGGTGGGCGTAGTAGAGCGGCGCCGGCATCAGGCTGGGCGTTTCCGTGCAGGCATAGCCGAACATGATGCCCTGGTCGCCCGCGCCCTCGTCCTTGTTGCCGGCGGAGTCCACACCCTGGGCGATGTCGCTGGACTGGGAGTGCAGATGCACCTGCACGTCCGCGTGCTTCCAGGAGAAGCCTTCCTGGTCGTAGCCGATATCGTGCACCGCCATGCGCGCGAGATGGGCGAGCTGGTCGTGGGTGACGGTATCGGGGCCGCGGGTCTCGCCGGCGAGCACGATGCGGTTGGTGGTGACCAGGGTCTCGCAGGCGACGCGCGCATAGGGGTCGGCGGCGAGGAAGGCATCCAGCACGGTGTCGCTGATGCGGTCGGCCACCTTGTCGGGGTGGCCTTCCGAGACGGACTCGGAAGTGAACAGGAATTCGCCCTTGTCGCGCATGATATGTCCCGGCTGGTCAAGGATAGGGGAGCGTGCGGAAACGATCCCGCGCGCGCGGGCGCGTGCAGGGTCGGGCCGGGTGTTTGGCGCAATCGCCCGGGGGGGTCAACCCCAGCGGCGTTCAAACCAACCCGAGAACATCGCGCATCGTATAGAGGCCGGGCGGACGGCCCTTGAGCCACAGTGCCGCGCGAATCGCCCCGCTGGCGAAGGCGCGGCGGTCGAAGGCGCGGTGGGTCAGGGCGATATGCTCGTCGCCCGAGGCGAACAGCAGCGTGTGCTCGCCCACCACCTGGCCGCCGCGCAGCGCGGCAAAGCCGATCGCGCCGGCGCGCCGGGCGCCGGTATGGCCCTCCCGCCCCGCCTCGCGCACCGACGCGAAATCCTGCCCGCGCCCACGCGCCACCGCCTGCCCGAGCCCGATCGCCGTGCCGGAGGGCGCATCGACCTTCTGGCGATGGTGCATCTCCACGATCTCGGCATCGTATTGTTCGGGCGGCAGCGCCGCGGCCATGCGCTCGGCCAGCGCCATCAGCAGGGTGACGCCGGGCGAGAAATTGGGCGCATAGGCCACCGGCGCGCTTGCCGAGGCCGCCGTCACCGCCGCCTCCTGCTCCGCGGACAGGCCCGTGGTGCCCAGCACCCAGCCGGTGCCGGCGGCGGCGATGGCCGCGGCATGGCCGGCGACGCTGCTGGCATGGGTGAAATCCACCACCACGTCGCAGGCGGCGGCCAAGGCGGCGATATCGGCGAACAGCGCCGCGCCCTGCGGCCCCTTGCCGGTGCGGTCGATGCCGCCGACCAGCGTGGCGCCGGCGGCCACCGCCTCCTCGGCCAGGACGCGCCCCATCCGGCCGTCGATTCCGGCGATGCCGATACGTGTGCCCATGACTGTCCCCTGCTGGCGTGGGACTGTGCCGCCACGCCGGCGTTGCGCGCAAGCCGGGCGGGACGGCATGGTGGCCGCTTACGGCGGGAGCCCCACCATGAACGAGATTTCCAGCCCGGAGGCGTTGCGCGCCCATTTCGGCGAGCCCTCGGCCATGGTGGTGGCCAAGGCGCTGCCGAAGCTCGACCCGCATTGCCGCGCCTTCATCGCCCTCTCCCCCTTCCTGGTGCTGGCCACCACGGATGGCGATGGCAACGTCGATGCCAGCCCGCGCGGCGACGCCCCCGGCTTCGTGCAGGTGCTGGACGACAGCACGCTGCTGCTGCCCGACCGCATCGGCAACCGGCGCATCGACAGCTTCCGCAACATCCTCGCGCATCCCGGCGTGGGGCTGCTCTTCATGGTCCCCGGCATCGGTGAGACCGTGCGGGTGAACGGAACCGCCACGATCACCACGGACGTGGCCCTGCTGGCCCGGGCGGAGGCGCAGGGCAAGGTGCCGGGCATCGGCATGCTGATCGCCGTCCGCGAGGCGTTCTTCCACTGCGGCAAGGCGATGATCCGCTCCAAGCTCTGGGACCCCGCCGTCCAGGTGGAACGAAAAACCTTCCCCACCCTCGGCCGCATCGTCGCCGACCAGACGAAGCTGACCTCGGCGGAGGAGGCCGACCGCAATATCGAGACGGCGTACCGCGACCGGCTTTACTAGAGTCTTTGTTTGGTCGCGTGATTCAGACTTTTTGGCGATTCCGCCAAACGTCATCACGCTCTCAGCCCACCTCCATCTCCACCCGCGCCGTGAACATCTCGCCCGGCGCCAGCACCGGCGGCGCCTCGCTCTGGCCGTTTTCCTTGCGCCCGGCGGTGCACGGCTCCATCGCGATCACCCGCGTGCCGGCATCGAGATTGTTCCAGAGTTGCAGGAAGGGCAGCACCGCCCCGTCGAAGCCCAGCGTGAACGCCAGCCTTCCGCCCTCCAGCGGCGCGCTGATGGTGCAGCGGCGCCAGCCCTTCTCCACCGCCACGCAATCGAGCTTCGCCGGCGTCTCGCCCGGCGCGAGCGAAAGCAGCGGCGCACCGTCCAGCTCCAGCCGCGCGCCCTCGCGCACCAGCGGAAAGCCGAAATTGACGTGGTGCATCAGCCCGAACGGCCAAGGCTTCGCCGACAGATTCTCGACCCTGTCGGTGATCGCCAGCGTGGTGCCGCCCACCGGCGCCTCGATGCGCCGATGCAGCCGCAGCGCCTCGCCATTCACCCGCGACTGCGTCACCTCGCCCTCGCAGAACAGCACCGGCATCTCACGGTCCCAGTCCTCGCCATAGGATGAAACCCGCGCCGGGGTCAGCGGCAGATGCCCGTGCAGGATGCCGCCGGCGGGCTGGCGGATATGCTCCAGCCCGCAGGTCATCAGCAGGCCGGAGAACCACCGCTCCACCCCCCGCCCGCCATCCTCCAGCCGGTTGAGCAGACCCGGCGCGGCAAATCCCACCGGCGCCTGCCAGCCGAGCTGCACGCCCCGGAACCACAGCGGCCCGATATCCAGCGCGCGATCGGCCAGCACCCAGAAATCCAAGCCCCCGCCTGTGGAAAAGGCCAGCACGCGCACCCCGCGCTCCGCCCCCTCATCCAGCGTGATGCGACGCACCGAAGCGACCTGGCGCAGATCGCCGACCAGCGGCCGCAGCGCCGCGCGGCTGGTGGGAACGCCGAACATCACAGCCCCAGCCTCGCGAAAGCCTCATCCGGCGCATTGTTCTCCCGCATCAGCCTCACCATCAGCGCGGTCATGCGCGCCTCCACCGCGGGGTCGGCCAGCGGATGCAACTGGCCAGGGTCGTCGCGAAGATCGTAGAGCCGCGTTTCATCTTCCAGCAACGCCCCCGGCCCGTACACATCATACATCGGCGACCGCTCCGTCACCGGCACCTTCAGCAACGGCACGCCCTTGCTGAACGCGAAAGGCGGTGCGAGCGTGGCGTCGGCCAGCTCCTCCGTCGAGAACGGCTCGAAAATATGAGTGGGCATCAGCGTATATTGGTAAATGTCCTGCTTGCGCAGATCGGCGGGGAAACGGTGATAGGTGTACCGCCCATCGCTGACGTTCACCGCCCCACCGAAATACCCGTACAGAATCGCCTCGCGCAGCGCATGATCGGCATCGATCACCGGCAGCAGCGACCGCCCCTCCATCTCCGCCGGCCGCGCCACGCCGAAAAAGTCGAGGAACGTGGCCGCGAGATCCATCGTCTGCGTCAGAGCCCCACGCCGCGCGCCCGGTTTGGCACGCCGGGGATCATGGATGAACAGCGGAATATGCGCGATCTCCTCATAGAGATTCATCCGGTTCTTCGCCCAGAAATCATGCTCGCCCAGCAAAAACCCGTGATCCGTCGTCACCACCAGCGCCGTGTCGCGCCACAAATCCTGCGCGTCGAACCGATCCAGCAACTCCCCCAACAACGAATCACACAGCGACACCGTCGCATAATAATTCGCCCGCAACTCCTCACACTCCTCCGGCAACTCATCCACGCGCCCATAACGCGGCCAATCGCGCACCGGCCCGGTCCACCCCGTCTCGAACTTCTCCTTGAACCGCGCCGGCGCCTGGAACGGCTCGTGCGGATCGAAGGTCTCGATCTGCAACAACCAATTGTCCGCCGCCTGATTGGCATCGAGAAACTCGAAACCCCGCGCGAAACACTGCACCGACGGAAACTCAGCCTCCTCGCGGATGAACCCGCGATTGACCATGTTGTGCCGCGGATAGCTGCGCGCCTCCTCGCTGTACTGGCGCGCATGGTACATCTCGCGCAACCGCTCCCACGGCGGCTGCACCATCGCCTTCCACGGATCGCCCTCCTGCCCGCGCACGAACTCATAGCTGTCATAGCGATTGTGATACGTCGCCCCACCATCCTCCCAATAATGGAAATGATCGGTGATCAAATGACTGTACACCCCCGCCCCATGCAGCAACTCCGGAAAGGAATTGTCATAGGGCTCCATCGGCCCCCAACTCCGATGCAAAAACGATAGCCGCCCGCTCTGCATGTCCCGCCGCGCCGGCATGCACGGCAAACTCCCCACATAATGCCGATCAAACGCCACACTCCGCGCCGCCAACCGATCGAAATTCGGCGTCGGAATGCGTGTTCCGCCATAAGCACCCAGCATGTGCCGATTTAGGGAATCGAACAGCACGAACACGACTTTCATGCGATGGCTCCTCGAGGGCGATAAGAAAGAAGGCCAGGGCGCTGCCCTGGACCCGCTGGGGCCTTAGGCCCCAGACCCCATTCG
>CAMFLK010000283.1 GCA_945957135.1 uncultured Rhodospirillales bacterium | reverse complement strand
GCGCCGGGCCGCATCTGCGCGGCGGCGCGGGCCGGGCGCCGCGCCGGCGGCTGGCCACCAGCTCGGCCCATGACGCACGGCAGATCGCGCGGGCGCGGCGGGCGGGGGTGGCGCTGGTCTTCCTCTCGCCGGTCTTCGCCACGCCGAGCCATCCGGGGGCCGGCGGGTTGGGCGTGGTGCGCTGGGCGGCGCTGGCTCGCCATGCCGGGGTGGCGGTGGCGGCGCTGGGCGGCGTGGACGGCGGCTCCGCCCGGCGCCTGCCGCGCTTCTGCGCTGGCGTGGGGGCGATTGGCGCGCTGGCGTGAGGGGTCTGTGGCTTCCACGTCACAGTGTTTCAGAATTGCCATGACCGGGGCGACTCCGCGATTGCGGTGCGGTCATTCCCACGCCAATACTCCGTCCAGGTCCGGCTGCCCCCTTCGTTGAGGGACGCGACAAGCCCATGACAGTGCCTCCTGGAGGCATGTGGGCGTGTCCGGTGGGAAACGGGGCGGGGCCTGCTACGTCCGCCGGTTCAGCCGGCGATATGAGGAGGATATAATGCGTAAGCTTCTGCTCGCATCTGCGGCGGTGGCGGTTGGGTCCCTGGGGATGGCCGGTGGTGCCCACGCCCAGTTCGCCAACGTCAACCCGACTGCTGTTGCCCCGCCGCCCGCGCCGTTCACCGCGGTCCCCAGCCAGACCCCTGGGCCGGGCTCGATCACGGTTCGCCTGAACGCCCGTCTCGCGGTCAACTTCTATGCTGGCTCCGATTCCGGCCGCAATGCGACGGTGGTGAACCAGACGGCGAGCGGCTCGTTCTCGGGCAACCAGCCGAACACCAAGCTGGCGCAGTACTCGATGGGCAGCTACGCCCGACTGTATCCGGGCTTCGACGGCGTCGCCGGCAACGGCCTGAAATACGGCGCCTCGCTGGAAATCCGGCAGGACCAGGGCTCGCCGCCCGGTGGCGGCATCAACGCCAGCGTCTCCGCCTCCAACCGTTCGCGCGCGGGCCTCTACTGGCGGCGTGAGACCCTGTATGTGGGCGCCGACAAGTTCGGCTATGTCCGCTACGGCTCGACGGATGGCGCGATCACGCTGTTCACGACGGGCACCTTCGAAAACTTCAACGACGGTGGGTGGAACGGTGACTTGCCGAGCCTGTTCACCGGCAACACCACCGTGACGTGGCCGTTCGCCGACGTGGGCGCGCTCTACACCACGGAAAAGGTCGTGTATCTGTCGCCGCAGTACATGGGCTTCGACTTCGGCGTGTCGTTCGAGCCCGGCACCGGCGCCATGAACAGCGGCCCCGGCAACTGCTCGTACAACTACACCTCCGCCGGTGTGGCCAACGGCCCGCTGAACCAGGGCAACGGCACGGGCTGCGACGCGGCGACCTCCACCAGCGTCCAGGGTGAAACCGGCCGTCGCCGCAACACGATCGACGGCGTGCTCCGCTATCGCGGCGCCTTCGGCCCGGTCGGCGTCGCCGCCACTTTCGGCGGCATCGTCGGCAGCCATGTCGGCTACAACGGCGTGCCCGACCCGGCCTATGCCCAGCGGCAGGGTCTGGGCGTGTATGACGCTGGCCTGCAGTTCACCTATGGCGGCCTGGCTTTCGGCGGCCACCTCCTCGCGGGTAAGGTGAACGGCCAGTGGAACCTGCTGCAGTCCGGCCAGAAGGAAGCGCTGGCCTACATCATCGGCACGTCCTACGCGTTCGGTCCGTTCATCGTCGGCGCCAGCTACCTGAACTACAAGAGCGCCGGCGCGCAGACGATGTTCAACAACCGCTACACGGGCGCGCTGCTTGAGCAGGGCATCGCCGCGGGTGGCACCTACACCTTCGCTCCGGGCATGAACGTGTTCCTGTCCTACCTCTACGGCAGCCGCCGTGAGCGGGGCGTCGATCTGCTGACCGGCACGCCTTCGCTCACGGCCGCCGGCACGATCGTCTCGCACAACACCGTGCAGTCCCAGGGCTTCATGCTGGGCACGGCGTTCCGCTGGTAACCGGCTGATCCCTCACGGGGATGAGATGAGAGGGCGGTGGGTCTCCCACCGCCCTCTTTCTTTTCTGTCACCCGCATGCTCGGCCCTTGGCGGGGTCGCTCGCGTCCGCTAAAGCAGCCCGGTTGTTTTGTGACAGGCTTTCGCATGCGCTTACACATGTCCTTGCCGACGGCTTTCGCCCTGGCCTGCATGCTGGCAGTGGCCGGTTGCAAGGGCTCCCGCCCGGTGGGCGAGGACGAGTACAACGACCCGCGCTATTCCGGCCCCGGCCAGGGCAAGGTTTTCGGCAGCGGCAGCATCTTCAGCAGCGGCAGCTCGTCCAAGAGCAGCGGCGACCAGAATGGCGGCGGGCTGGGGGTGAACGCCTATCTGTGGCGCGGCGCGCTGGATACACTGGCCTTCATGCCGCTCGCCTCCGCCGACCCGTTCGGGGGCGTGATCATCACCGACTGGTACCAGCCGCCCGCCTCCACCGACGAGCGCTTCAAGGCCACCGCCTATATCCTCGGCCGGCAGCTGCGCGCGGACGGGGTGAAGGTCTCGCTGTTCCGCCAGGTGCTGCAGAAGGGCCAGTGGGTGGACGCGCCGGTGAGCGCCTCGCTGACCAACGAAATCGAGAACAAGGTGCTGGCCCGCGCCCGCGAGCTGCGGGCCGGCTCGGCCACCTGAATCCGATGATCTGAGCGGGCGATCGCGGGCTACCGCAGCACGTCCACCGACATCGACTTGACCAGCGCCAGCACGTCCCTGGCCGGGGCCAGCGCCAGGCGCGACACCGCGTCCCGGGTGACGCGGGCCAGAACGACCTGGTCGCCCACCGCGATCTCGACCAGGGCGGAGTGCCGCGTGGGGTCGGGGTGAACGGCCCGCACGACCCCGCCGAGGATGTTGTGCACGCTGACGGCGCTCGGCGCGTCGGTGGCCAGGATCACCTCGCGGGCGGGAATGCGCACCCGCAGCCGGGCGCCCGGCGCGGCGGCGACCAACGGGACCTCGAGCGTCAGCCCCCCGGCGGACAGCCGGGAGAGATGGCGGTCGCGATCATTGGCCTCCACCGCCATGTCCAGCACCGCGCCGGCATCGTCGCGCCGGGCCAGCGGCAGGTCGCCGCGGCCGGAAAGCTCGGCCAGCGGTCCCGCTTCCACCACCCGGCCGGCCTCGATCAGCACCAGCGTGTCGGCGATATGCAGCAGCTCCTCCATGCTGTGGGTGACATAGACCAGCGGCACGCCGAGATGCGTCTTCAGCCGCACGAGATAGGGCAGGATTTCCGCCTTGCGCGCCGCATCCAGGCCGGACAGCGGTTCGTCCAGCAGCAGCAGCCGCGGCTGGGACAGCAGGGCGCGGCCGATCGCCACGCGCTGGCGCTCCCCGCCGGACAGCGTGTGGGGCCGGCGGCCGAGCAGCGGCGCGATGTCCAGCAGCGCCACCACCTCGTCGAACCCGATGCCGCGCGCATCGCCTGCCGCGCGCCGCAGCCCGTAGCGCAGGTTGGCCGCGACCCGCAGGTGCGGGAACAGCCGGGCCTCCTGGAACACCAGCCCGATGCGCCGGCGCTCCGGCGGCCGGTCGATGCCGGCAGCGCTGTCCCACAGCACCTCGCCATCGACCTCCAGCCGCCCGGAGCCGCCGCGCAGCAGCCCGGCCATCGCCGCGACCGCGGTGCTCTTGCCGGAGCCGGAGGGGCCGAACAGCACCACCGCGCCCGGGGTGGGCGCGACGAACGCCATGTCGAGCGCGATGCCGGGAAAGCGATGGCGCAGCGCGAAGGAGATCATCGCCCCACCCGCGCGCGCAGCCGGCGCCCCGCCAGATCGGCGGCCACCAGGAAGATCAGCGCCAGCGCCACCGACACCAGCGCCAGCCGGGCCGCGGTGGCATCGCCGTTGGGGGTCTGCAAGGCGGTGTAGATCGCCAGCGGCAGGGTCTGGGTCTGGCCGGGGATGTTGGCGGCGAAGGTGATCACCGCCCCGAATTCACCGAGCGAGGCGGCGAAACCGGCGATGGCGCCGACCAGCACGCCCGGCGCGGCCAGCGGCAGGGTGATGGTCAGGAACCGGTCCAGCCGTCCGGCGCCGAGCATCTGCGCCGCCTGTTCCAGGCCGGGATCCACCGCCTCGATCGACAGGCGGATGGCGCGCACCATCAGCGGCAGCGACATCACCGCGCAGGCCAGGCTCGCGCCGGAGGTGGTGAACACCAGGCGCAGGCCGAACCAGGCGTTGAGCCAGGCGCCCACCGGCCCGCGCACCCCGAAGGTCAGCAGCAGCAGCCAGCCGACCACCACCGGCGGCAGCACCAGCGGCAGATGCACCAGCGCGTCCAGCGCGAAGCGGCCGGGGAAGCGGCCGCGCGCCAGCACCAGCGCCAGCAGCAGGGCCACCGGCAGGCCCATCGCCACGCTGCGCAGCGCCACGTCCAGCGTCAGCCGGACGACGACCCATTCCTCGGCCGAAAGCGGGTTCAGCCTAGCTGGCCCCGCCGATGCGGAAGCCGCGGCGCTTGAACACCTCCGTCGCCGCCGGCCCGGCCAGGAAATCGAGGAACGCCCGCGCTTCCGGCGTATCGCCGCCGCGCGCCACGGCGAAGGGGTAGGAGATCGGATCGTGCGAGCTTTCCGGGAACAACCCGGCAATGGCGACGTTCGGCGCCACGGCGGCGTCGGTGGAATAGACGATGCCCAGCGGCGCCTCGCCCCGCTCCACCAGCAGCAGGGCGGCGCGCACGCTGTCCGCCCGCGCCAGACGGGGCTCGATCGCCGCCCACATCCCCAGCCTGGTCAGCGCCTGCCGGGCATAGAGGCCGACCGGCACATGGTCCGGGTCGCCGGTGGCGAGCCTGCCATTGGCGCCGAGCACGGCGAGCAGGTCGGTGCCGGGCTTGATGTCCACCTTCTGCACATGCGCCTTTTCCATCACCAGCACGAGGTCGTTGCCCAGCAGGCTGCGGCGCGTGTCGTTGACGATCAGGTTGCGCTGCTGCGCCCAGTCCATCCACTGCTCGTCGGCGGAGGCGAACAGGTTGGCCTTGGCCCCCTGCTCCATCTGCCGGGCGAGGGTGGAGCTGGCGGCGAAGTTGAAGGCCGGCTTGGCGTGGCCCTGGGCTTCCCACAGCCTGCCGATGTCCTGCAGCGCATCGGTCAGGCTGGCGGCGGCGAACACGGTGAGCCCCTGCGCCCGCGCGCCCAGGGCGGGCAGGAGCAGGGCGAAGGCCAGAGCGAGCCGGGCGAACAGGCGGCGCGGGAATGACATGCGATGGCTCCAATGCCGGATGGATCGCCCGCGACGATATACCCGTTCGCGCATAGCGAACAGCGGCGTCCGGGTGGGCTCCTTCGCTTCTTGCGATTGTGCTTGCGTTGCGTTGGCCGGCGTCAAGGCACGCTTCGCTCAAGAGCCTTGACCCCGTCCCCCGCAACGAAGCCAGGGCTACGCAGGCAAAGCCTGCGGGA
>CAMFLK010000282.1 GCA_945957135.1 uncultured Rhodospirillales bacterium | reverse complement strand
CGAGATAGGAGTCCGTCTCGTGGGCTCGGAGATGTGTATAAGAGACAGGTTCGGACGAGGTCAATCTGCGCAGCGGGCCGGGCACGCGCTACCCGGTGGAATGGGTCTATCACCGCCGCGACCTGCCGGTGCAGATCCAGCGCGAGTTCGAGGTCTGGCGGCTGATCGAGGACCAGGACGGGGTGAAGGGCTGGGTGCATCAGGCCACCCTCACCGGCCGGCGCGGCTTCGTGGTGCGCGGCAAGGACCAGACCCTGCGCCGCACCGCCTCCGACGACGCCGCCCCCGTCGCCCTGCTCAAGCCCGGCGTGGTCGGCCGCATCCGCGCCTGCGACACCACGGCGACCTGGTGCGAGGTGCAGGTGGGCGACTATCGCGGCTTCCTCCGCCGCGACGCGATGTGGGGGATATCCGCCGGCGAGGCGGTCAACTGATCCCAACGAAAAACGGCCCGCTCGCGCGGGCCGTTCGTCCGTCCACTGGCAAGTTGGAGCGGTCAGGCGGCGGCGGGGAAGTCGCCGGCCCGGGCGTATTGCGGGTTGTCACCCGCGCGGGCGTATTGCGGGTTGTCCCCCGCGCGGGCGAACTGGGGATTGTCTCCGGCGCGCGCATATTGGGGATTGTCCCCGGCGCGGGCGAATTGCGGGTTGTCGCCGACGGCGGCCAGCACGGGGGCGGCGGCCGGGGGCATGGCGGCGAAGGCGAGCGCGGCGAAGCCGGCGAGAAGAAGCTTTTTCATTGTGATCTCCTGATGGACGGGGCGCCTGCCCGGTCATGCGGGGCGGCGCCTTCGATTTGGATGCGGCGGGCTGGCTCGGGTGCTCCGTGTCGTCCGTCGAACGGGAAGATGGCGGATGCGCCGCGTGGGGGGAACGCGCGGCATCGCCATAAGATTTATGCGCTCAAGTATGGAATGGTGCCGGATGACGATTTATTCATCTCGTCCGGGACGGGAGAGCAGGGCGGCGACCGCCTCGCGCACCGCCATCCGGCCGGACACCACGGCGGCCACTGCCCGGCAGATCGGCAGATCCACGCCGAGCGCCTCGGCCCGTGCCACCAGCGCCGGGGCGGTCAGCACCCCCTCCGTCACCGCGCTGCGCCCGGCCAGGAAGGTGGCGAGCTCCGCCCCCTGGCCCAGCGCCAGGCCGAGGCTGTAGTTGCGGCTGGCCGGGCCGGCGCAGGTCAGCAGCAGGTCGCCCAGGCCGGACAGGCCGGACACCGTCGCCGCCTGCCCGCCGAGCGCGGTGGCCAGCCGGGCGATCTCCGCCAGCCCGCGCGTGACCAGCGCGGCGCGCGCGTTCTCGCCCAGCCCGGCGCCGATCACCGCCCCGGCGGCGATCGCCACCACGTTCTTCGCCGCCCCGCCCACCTGGGCGCCGATCGGGTCGTCGTTGCCGTACAGCCGGAAGCCCGGCCCGCCGAGCGCCGCGATCACCGCCCGGCGCAGCGCCGGGTCGGCGGCGGCCGCCACCGCCGCGGCGGGCAGGCCGGCGGCGATCTCATGCGCGAAATTCGGCCCGGTGAGCACCCCGGCCGGCCGGTTTGGCTGCACCTGCGCGAGGATTTCCAGCGGCAGGCGCAAACTGCCCGCCTCCAGCCCCTTGCAGCACGCCACCAGCGCGCCGCCCGCCGGCAGGGCTTCGGCAACGCCGCGCAGATGCTGCACCGGCACGGCGAGCAGGCTCAGCCCGGCGCGCGGCAGGTCGGCGGTGACGGCGATGGACTCCGGCAGGGCATGGCCTTGCAGGCGCGGGTTGTCGCGGCTGGCGGCGATTTCGGCGGCCCGCTTCGGATCGCGCGCCCACAGGGTCACCTTCTGCCCGCTTCGCGCGGCGAGCAGGGCAAGCGCGGTGCCCCAGGCGCCGGCGCCGATCACCGCGATATCGTGCATGCTGGGGTTGGGCTCCTTCGCTGCTTGCGATTGTGCTTGCGTTGCGTTGGTCCCTGTCAAGGCACGCTGCGCTCAAGCGCCTTGACAGGGGCCAACGCAACGAAGCCAGGGCCGGCGTGCGAAGAATGAGGGAAAGTGAGCCGTTGGGTTATTCCTCCGCAAGGCGCAGAATGTCGCTTCCGGCATCCGGCTCGTCGGCCAGCCGCGACCGGAGCGCGTCGAGGATCGGCGCGGCCGCCTCCGCGAAGCCGTAGGGCGGGTTGACCAGCAGCAGTCCGCACCCGTTCAGCCGCGCGGCATCCAACGGTGCGCGCAGCCACAGCTCGGCGGCCACCACGTCGCGCAGCCCGGCGTCGCGCAGCGCCGCGTGGAACGTCCGCACCGGGGCGCGGTGCTTGATCGGATACCAGGCAGCCAGCACGCCCGCTGGGAAACGGCCATGCGCGGTGACCAGCCCGGCGGCGAGGCGGGTGAACTCGTCCGCCGCCTCGTAGGGCGGGTCGATCAGCACCAGCCCGCGCCGCTCGGCCGGCGGCAGCAGCGCGCCCAGCGCCTCCCAGGCGTCGCGGTGATGCACGGACACCTGCCGGTCGCCCCGGAAGCGCCGGCGCAGGGCGGCGTGGTCCTCCGGGTGCAGCTCGCACGCCGCGAGCCGGTCCTGCGGACGCAGCAGGGCGCGGATCAGCGCGGGCGAGCCGGGATAGAGGCCGAGGCCGCGCACCAGGGCGACGTACTCGGCGAGCGGGGCCGGGGGGTCGTCCAGCAGCCGGGCGATGCCGGCGTGGAACTCGCCGGTGCGCTGCGCCTCCGGCCCCGCGAGGTCGGTGAAGCCGGTGCCGGCATGGCTGTCCAGCACCAGCATGCCGCCGGGCTTGCGCTGCATCGCCCGCACCAGCCAGACCAGCAGCGCGTGCTTCATGCAATCGGCGAAATTACCGGCGTGGTAGGCGTGGCGGTAGTTCATGCGGGGTGCATGTCCGCGGCGTCGAGCGGCCAGCGTGGGCGCGGCGCGTGGTCCAGCCCGTCGGTCCAGCCCAGCCGTAGGCGTTCGAGGCCGGCCCAGGCCACCATCACCGCGTTGTCGCCGCACAGGCGCAGGGGGGGTGCCGTGAAGGCGAAGCCCCGCGCGGCCGCCGCCTCGGTCAGCGCGGCGCGGATCGCCCCGTTGGCGGCCACCCCGCCGGCCACCACCAGCAGGCGATGGCTCGCCGGCGCGAACGCCGCCATGGCGTGGCCGGCGCGGTCGGCCACCACCTCGGCCACCGCGCGCTGGAAGCTCGCGGCGATGTCGGCCGCCAGCTGCGCCGGCAGCGGGCCGTCGGGCTGGCGGGCGACGATCTGCGCCACCGCCGTCTTCAGGCCGGAGAAGCTGAAATCGCAGCCGGGGCGGCCGAACAGCGGGCGCGGCAGGTCGATCGCCGTGGGGTCGCCGTCGCGCGCCAGGCGCTCCACCGCCGGCCCGCCGGGCCAGCCCAGGCCGAGCAGCTTGGCCACCTTGTCGAACGCCTCGCCCACCGCGTCGTCGATCGTGCCGCCCAGCCGGCGATACCGCCCCACCCCCTCCACCACCGCGCATTGGCAATGCCCGCCGGAGACCAGCAGCAGCAGGTAGGGGAAGGGCGCGCCGCCCTCGGTCACGCCCGGCAGCCGCGCGGTGAGCGCATGGGCTTCCAGGTGGTTGACGGCGATGTAGGGCACGCCGCGCGCCAGGGCCGCGCCCTTGGCGAAGCCGGCGCCGACGATCAGCCCGCCGATCAGCCCCGGCCCGGCGCTGGCGGCGACGGCGCCGAGGCGGCGGAACTCCACGCCCGCCTGGCCCATCACCCGCGCCACCAGCCCGGGCAGATGGGCGAGATGGGCGCGCGCGGCGATCTCCGGCACCACGCCGCCGAACGCGGCATGGCCGTCCTGGCTCAGCACCGCCTCGGCCAGGATGGCGCCGTCCGGCCCCAGCACGGCGGCGGCGGTCTCGTCGCAGGAGGTCTCGATCCCCAGCACGGGGCCAGTCGCAGTCATCGCGCTTTCCTTTCCGCGGCGCTGGTAATAGGACACGCCCATGCTCCCTGCCCAGCCAGCCGATCCCCCAATCATTCCCGCCGGCCACCGCGCCGGCGCCATGCGCAAGCTGCCGCTGCGCGTGGGCACGCGCGGCTCGCCGCTCGCCCTGTGGCAGACGCGGCATTTCCTGCACCGGCTGTCCACCTTCTGCCCGGTGCTGCGCACGATGAACGTGTTCGAGGAACACGCCATCCGCACCACCGGCGACGCCACCCAGGCCGCCGGCACGCGGCTGGCCGACATCGGCGGCAAGGGGCTGTTCGCCAAGGAAATCCACGAGGCGCTGGCCGATGGGCGGATCGACTTCGCGGTGCACAGCCTGAAGGACCTGGAAACCGAACTGCCCCAGGGCATCGTGCTGGCCTGCACCATGACGCGCGAGGACGCGCGTGACGCGCTGGTGCTGGGCGGGCGCTGCGGCCCGGCCGACCCCTCCGACCCCTACGCCGCCCTGCCGGCCGGCGCGCTGGTGGCCAGCGGCTCCGTGCGGCGGCAGGCGCAGATGCTGCACGCGCGGCCCGACCTGCGCTTCACCGGCATCCGCGGCAACGTGCAGTCGCGGCTGGACAAGCTCGCCGCCGGGCCGGCCGACGCCACGCTGCTGGCCATCGCCGGGCTGAAGCGGCTGGGCCTGGCCGAACACGCCTCGCTGGTGCTGGACAGCGAGACCATGGTGCCCGCTTCGTGCCAGGGCATCGTCGGCATCACCGTGCGGGCGAGCGACGAGGAGCTGTGCCAGCTGCTCGGCGGCATCGAGGACCCCGAGGCCAAGGCGGTGGCCACCGCCGAACGCGCCCTGCTGCTGGAACTCGACGGCTCCTGCCGCACGCCGATTGGCGGCTACGCGCGGCTGCTGCCGGACGGGCGGCTGCACCTCACCGGGCTGGTGGCGCGCACCGACGGCAGCTTCCTGCTCAAACGCAGCCTGCACGGCGACGGCAAGGACGCGGCGCGGCTGGGGACGGAGCTGGGGCGCAGCCTGCGGGCGGATAGTCCGGCGGATGTGTTCGTTTAGGTCGTGAAGGAAGCGTGTTCTTTTTTGAAAAAAAGAACCAAAAAACTTTTTCAATATTGATCCGTACGTGTGGCGATGCCGTGCGTACGCCCCAAACAGATAAAAGTCTTTTTGCTTCTTTTTCTTCAGAAAAAGAAGAGTCTTCCTTCCTTCCGTGATGTCGATTTTGGTCACCCGCCCCGAACCGGGGCTTTCCGCCACCTGTGCCCGGCTTGTGGCCCTCGGCTTCTCCCCCATCCCCGCTCCCGTTTTGGCGATCCGCGCCTTGCCCGCGCGGCTGCCTGCGGACGTGCAGGCCGTGCTGGTCACCAGCGCCAATGCCTTGCCGGGCCTGCCCGCGTCGCTGCACGGCGTGCGGCTGTTGGCGGTGGGGGACGCGACGGCGGAGCGGGCGCGGGCGGCCGGGTTCGCGCGGGTGGACAGCGCGGGGGCGGATGCGGTGGCGTTGCGCGGGCTGGTCGGCCGGGTCTGCGCGCCGGGGGATGGGGCGTTGC
>CAMFLK010000281.1 GCA_945957135.1 uncultured Rhodospirillales bacterium | reverse complement strand
GCGCAGTACCATATCGACATCCTCTGCGCCCATTTCGTGCAGCATCCGGACTGGTTCGACGTGGTGGTGGGGTCGAATCTGTTCGGCGACATCCTCAGCGATCTCGGCCCGGCGGTGGCGGGGTCGATCGGCATCGCCGCGAGCGCGAACATCAACCCGGAGCGGACGCATCCCTCGATGTTCGAGCCGGTGCATGGCTCGGCGCCGGATATCGCGGGGCGGTTCATCTGCAACCCGATCGGCCAGGTGTGGTCCGGCGCGATGATGCTCGAGCATCTCGGCGAGACGGCGGCGGCCCAGGCGATCGTCGGCGCGATCGAGACGCTGCTGCGCGACGGCGGGCCGCGCACCCGGGATATGGGCGGGCAGGCGGGGACGGCGGAGGTGGGCAAGGCGCTCGCGGAGCTGGTCGCCGCCGGCTGATATATTACGAAACCTCCGCCCCGTTGTGTTGCCGGGCCGGGCCGCCTACATTGCCGACCGGTTTGCGCGGCCGCGCAGGGTGGCGCGCGGGCTGGGAAATGAGGATCGAGTCGGCATGGTGCGTGAATTCAGCCATATCGCCCGCAATTGCGAGCGGGCTGTGGTGACGGCCTACCGGGATCTGCGGATCCTCGGCACGGCCGACCTGCCGGCATTCCAGGCCTGCACCACGCTGTACCGCATCCACCACCCGGAATCCTCGCTGAACGAGGCGCGGCGGCTGGTGGCGGAGTGGATCGACCATCACGTGATCCGCGGCGATTCCGGCCCGACCCCCGGTTGCGACTGCGACTGATCCTTCTGCTGCTGGTGAGCCTTCCCGCCGCCGCCCAGCCCCTGGGCGACGCGGCCGGGCTGGTGGGCGACTGGCTGACCGAGGATGGCGGCGGGGTGATCGCCATCACGCCCTGCGACCGGGGACTCTGCGGCCGCATCGTCGGCATAAGCGCGGTGGGGCGCGGGCCGGCGCCGCCACCCGACTATGCCGGAAGGCCGCGCTGCGGCGGATGGCTGCTGAACGCGGCGCCCATCGAGCCCGGCGTGGCGGATGGCGAGATCACCAACCCCGACAACGGCACGGTGTGGCGGGTGCGGCTGCGGGCCGCCGGGCCGGACCGGCTCGACCTGCGCGGCTACGTGTTGCTGCCGGCGCTCGGCCAGACGCAGCACTGGACGCGCTACCGGGGGGCGCTGGGAACGGATTGCCGGATGGAGTGAACGCGCCGGGTTGGCCGGCGGCGGCGCGCTGAGCAAATCCTACCCCCGTGCCCAGGCGATGGCGGCGAGGGCGAGGCTGTCGATCGTGTCGATCACCGGGAATTCCAGCTTCGGCCCGGCCTGGATGCCCAGGGGGATTTCCGTGCAGCCGAGCACCACGGCCTTCGCGCCCCGCGCCGCGAGCAGCCGGGCGGCCTCGGCGAGCGGGGCATAGGCATCCACCACGCGGTTGGCCTTCACCGCGGCGATGGACGGGGTGACGAGGCGGGCCATCTCCTCCGCGTCCGGCGTGATGCAGTGCCAGCCCTGGTGGTCCAGCCGGTCCTGATACAGCCGCATCGCCAGCGTCGCCGCCGTGCCCATGATGCCGACCGTGCCGCTGGGGGCCACCGCGCGCAGGGCGGCGGCGGCTGCATCGACGATGTGCAGGATCGGCAGACCTTCGGCGGTGAGGTCGTCATACCAGCCATGGGCGGTGTTGCAGGGCATGGCGATGGCGCCGCAGCCCGCCGCCTTCAGCCCGCGCAGGCCGCGCTGCAGCCAGGGCAGCACCTCGTCCGGCCCGCTCGCCGGGCGGCCGCGCGAACGGTCGGGCACGCGCGGGTCGGACCACAACACGGCGGGGATGTGCTCCTGGTCGCGCACGGCTGGGGTGAGCAGGGTGAGGCGGGCCATGAATTGCGCGCTGGCCAGCGGCCCCATGCCGCCGAGCACGCCGAGGATGCGATCGGTCATGCCGCCACACTGCCGCATCTTGACGCGGTGGCAAACCGCCCGCACACCCCGCGCATGTCACGATCCTTCCTGTTGCAGGGCCATCGCGGGGCCCGCGGCCTGTTTCCCGAGAACACGCTGGAGGGGTTCGCCGCCACCATCGCGCTGGGGGTGGACAGCATCGAGCTGGACATCGCCATCACGCGCGACGGCGTGCCGGTGGTGCTGCACGACCCCACGCTCGACCCCGACATCACCCGGGAGCCGGATGGCGGCTGGATCGGCGAAAGCGGCATCAGGGTGCGCGACCTGACGGCGGCGGAAATCGCCCGCTACGATGTCGGGCGGCTGCGGCCGGGCAGCGCGCTCGCTGGCCGGCATCCCGACCAGGCGCCGGCGGATGGCGCGCGCATCCCCACGCTCGCCGCCGTGTTCGCCGCGACGCCGGGCACGGTGCTGGACGTGGAGCTGAAATCGCGCCCGGACCAGCCGGGCATGACCGTGGGGCCGGAGGAGATGGCCGAGCGCGTGCTGGCCTGCGCCGAGGCGGAAGGGGCGACGGACCGGACCGTGATCCGCTCCTTCGACTGGCGCGGCCTGCGCCATCTGCGTCGCATCCGCCCGGCGCTGCCCCTGGTCTGGCTCACCAGCCCCTCCACCGAGGCGGAGCCGGCGTTGTGGTGGGATATCGCCGCGCCCGAAAGCACCGAGGCCGCCATCGCCGCGGAGGCGGAGGGTGCCCCGTGGCGTCCGGTCTGGGCGCCCGAGCATGGCCGCCTCGATCGGGCGCGGCTGGGCCGTGCCCAGTCGCTCGGCCTCGGCGTGATTCCCTGGACGGTCAACGAGCGGGCGGAGATGGACCGGCTGATCGCCTGGGGGGCCGACGGGCTGTGCACCGACCGGCCGGACCGCGCGCGGGCGGCGATGCAGGCGGCGGGGCTTGCTCTTCCCGGCTAGAGCTTTGGTTGATCGCGTGATTCAGACTTTTTGGCGATTCCGCCAAACGTCATCACGCTCTAGATATCGGCCGAGAGGAAGTTCGCCGTCACCGCGCTGCGCCCGACGAGGTCGCGCATCGCCGGATTGTGCTGCGCGTCCTCGGCGGTCAGCGCCTCCATCGGCACGAAATATTCGTGCGGGTGGGGCACTTGGCTCTCGGTGAATCCCTGGTAGTGCTGGCGCTTCAGGGCGTACATCACGCGGATGTCGCGCACCGGCAGGACCAGCGGCATGGTCGGCGCGTGGCGCAGAACGCCGGTCACCTGCCAGCGCGGGGTGGGATCGGTCGGGGTGACCGGCGCGAGCAGCCACAGCACCGGGCACACCGCCAGCAGGGAATGGGTGCTGGGCGCGAAGCGGGAGCGCTTGTCCAGCAGGTTCTGCAGCGAGCCACAGGCCTCGATGGCGAAGATGTCCACAAAAGGCTCCACCGGCGTGCCGCCGAAATTGAGCCACAGCCCGTCCGGCAGGGTGCGCAGGCGATCGCTGCCGGGAAACTTCAAGAACGGGTTCAGACCATCTGAATTTTCAGTTGGTCGGCCCCGCAACCAGCTGTCGCGGCCCTTGCTCGGCTTGGCGATGCCCGGTGGCCGCTGCGGCCATTGCCGAAGCCGGGCGCGGACCAGGGAATCCAGTGAGGTGAAAACTGCCATCAGCGACATATCCCGCAGAAGCCACGGAGATGTGGCATACGATGGCATGCTAGACTCGCTGCATCCCTCTGAAAAAGAGGCATTTTCCGGTCATTCCGCTTCGGCGCGGCGGCCCGGTTGTCGTTGCATATAATTACCGGAAATTAACTTGGCCCCGCCCGTTAATCTTTCATGAATTGAAACTTAATGTATCTTAACGCCGCAATGCCGCTGCGATTTCGTCGATTCTTTTGAATCCCTTGGCGGATTCACCTCATTCACGTTTTCAACAGGGTGTGGATAAAGTTGTTCACGCATTTCAGACGCGGCAATCGCGCGGTTTTCTGCGCCGAGAACACAAAAAACCCGCCCAGGGTCGCCCCCGGACGGGTTTTCGTGAAAAACGAGACGGATCAGGCGCGCTTGTCGAGTGCGATGTAATCGCGCTGGGTGGCGCCGGTATAGACCTGCCGCGGCCGGCCGATGCGCTGCGAGGGGTCCTCGATCATTTCCTTCCACTGGCTGATCCAGCCCACGGTGCGGGCCACCGCGAACAGCACGGTGAACATGCTGGTGGGGAAGCCCATCGCCTTGAGGATGATGCCCGAGTAGAAATCGACGTTCGGATACAGCTTGCGGCTGACGAAATACTCGTCGTGCAGCGCGATCTTCTCCAGCTCCATGGCCAGTTCCAGCAGCGGGTCGTCCTGGTGGCCGAGTTCCTTCAGCACTTCGTGGCAGCTCGCCTGCATGATCTTGGCGCGCGGGTCGTAGTTCTTGTACACGCGGTGGCCGAAGCCCATCAGCCGGTTGTGGCCGTTCTTGTCCTTCACCCCCGCGAGGAAGGCGGGGATGTTGTCCTTGTGGCCGATCTCCGCGAGCATCTTCAGCACCGCCTCGTTGGCGCCGCCATGGGCGGGGCCCCACAGGCTGGCGATGCCCGCGGCGATACAGGCGAAGGGGTTGGCGCCGGTGGAGCCGGACAGGCGCACCGTGCTGGTGGAGGCGTTCTGCTCGTGGTCGGCGTGCAGGATGAAGATGCGGTCCATGGCGCGGGCCAGCACCGGGCTCACCTTGTAGTCCTCGGCCGGCACGGCGTTCATCATGTAGAGGAAGTTCTCCGCGTAACTCAGGTCGTTGCGCGGATACATGAAGGGCTGGCCGATCGAGTATTTGTAGGCCCAGGCCGCGATGGTCGGCATCTTGGCGATCAGCCGGAAGGCGGAGATGCGGCGGTGGTCGGGGTCGTTGATGTCCAGGCTGTCGTGATAGAAGGCCGACATGGCGCCGACCACGCCGCACATCACCGCCATCGGGTGGGCGTCGCGGCGGAACCCGTCATAGAAGCGGCGCAGCTGCTCGTGCAGCATGGTGTGCATCATCACGCCGCGCTCGAACTCGGCCTTCTGCGCCTTGTCCGGCAGCTCGCCGTTCAGCAGCAGGTAGGAGACCTCGAGGAAGCTCGATTTCTCGGCGAGCTGCTCGATCGGGTAGCCGCGATGCAGCAGCACGCCGACATCGCCGTCGATATAGGTGATCTTGCTCTCGCAGGCCGCCGTGCCGCCATAGCCGGGGTCGTAGGTGAACACGCCGAGCTCGTTGTAGAGCTTGCGGATGTCGAACACCGAGGGGCCGATCGTGCCGTCGATGAGCGGGATGGTGAGGGATTTGTTGGTTCCGTTCAGCGTGATCGTGACCGATCCGCCGTCCTTGGTGGCCGTGGCGCTCATGCGTCGTTCCTCTGCTGCCGCACCGCGTGCCGTTCGCGGTCCGTGTCCTGGGTAAGGCTAGGGGTCGTGGGAAAGGCTAGGGCGGCAGCCGGTTCCGCGCAACCTTCGCGCTTGCAGCAATACCGTCCGGGAATGGCGGCGGCCGCCTTCTCGGGAGGGGGCGCGCCGTGCCCGGCAGCGTCACCGCGCCGCGCG
>CAMFLK010000280.1 GCA_945957135.1 uncultured Rhodospirillales bacterium | reverse complement strand
CGGTGCCGCCCTTGAACTCGTGGCAGATCATGCCGGTGCCGCCGCCGACATTGCCCTCGGCGATCGGGCCGGAGGCGGCGGAATCCAGCGCCGCGAAGGCCAGCTCGGTGGTGATGGGGAAGGTCTCGCTCTCGCTCAGCCAGCCGTCATAGGTCTCCGCCGCCACCGGCAGGTGGAAGGCCTGCTTCGCCCCGTCGCGCACCGCCACGGCGCAGATCGCGTCGCGCACGAGGCCCACGCTGTAGGTGTTGGTGATGCAGATCGGCGCCCCCAGCAGCCCCTGCTCGGCGATCCAGGGCAGGCCGGTCATCTCGCCGTTGCCGTTGAAGGAATGGGTGCCGGCGAAGGCGTAGTCGGTCCAGATTTCCGGCCCGCGCGGCCAGATGGCGGTGACGCCGGAGCGCACCACGGACGGGCTGTCCGCGATCATCTCGGCATAGCCGACGCGCACCCCCGCCACGTCGGTGATCGCGTTCCACCGCCCCGGGGCCAGCTGGCCGGTGACGATGCCGAGATCCCGCAACCTTGCCCGCGCCATGATTTGCCTCCAGCCGTCGATCGGGCTTCCATGCTGGCCGAGCCGAACGACCGCGGCAATGCGGAGGACCCAATGGACGCCGTCACCGACATCGAACTGCCGACCACCCAGATGATCGGCCGCATCGACGGCGCCATCGGCTGGATGATCTTCAACAAGCCCCAGCGCCGCAATGCCGTCTCGCTGGACATGTGGGCGGCCATGCCCGCGATCCTCGACCGGTTCGAGCAGGACCCCGCGATCCGCGTCATCGTGCTGCGCGGCGCCGGCGGCAATTTCGTGGCCGGGGCCGACATCTCGCAGTTCGAGCAGCAGCGCTCCTCGCCGGAAACCGTGGCCCACTACGAAACCATCGCCGGCGAGGCCGGGCGCCGCCTCGCGGGCGCGCGCAAGCCCACCATCGCGATGATCGAGGGCTACTGCATCGGCGGCGGCGTGGGCATCGCGCTGGGCTGCGACCTGCGCTTCGCGGGCGGGGGCGCGAAGTTCGGCATTCCCGCCGCCCGGCTCGGCCTCGGCTACGGGCCGGCGGGGATACGCAAGCTCATCGACCTCGTCGGCCCCGCCCACGCCAAGGAAATCTTCTACACCGCCCGCCACTTCACGGCGGAGGAAGCCGCGGGGATGGGCCTGATCAACCGCGCCCGGCCGGATGACGCGCTGGAGGAATTCGTGCGCGACACCGCCAGCCAGATCGCCGCCAACGCGCCGCTGACCATCGGCGCGGTGAAGGAAACCGTGGCCGAACTGCTCTCCGACCAGCCGGACATCGCGCGCTGCGACCGGCTGGTGGCCGAGTGCTTCGCCAGCGCGGACTACATCGAGGGCCGCCGCGCGTTCATGGAAAAGCGCAAGCCGGCGTTCCAAGGGAAGTAAGAAAGCGCTTCTTTTTTGAAAAAAAGAAGCAAAAAACTTTCAATTGTTGAAATCGTGCCTCGGCGATGCCGTGCGAAGGATAACGAACAAAGTCTTTTTGCTTCTTTTTCTTCAGAAAAAGAAGAGCCTTCCTTCTTTCCTTCACCTTCCAGGAAACGTCCCATGCAACGCATCGTCTTCGTCCCCGCCGCCCCGGCGGATAGCGGCATCGCGCGCGACATGGCGCCGGCCGGCTTCGAGCTGGTCGAGGCCGCCGCCGGCAGCCCGGAGCTGCGCGCGGCCATGCCGGACTGCGACTACCTCGTGGGCCTCGGCGACGCCTCGATGAACGATGCGTTCTACGCCGCCGCGCCCAGGCTCAAACTCGTCCAGCTGCTCAGCGCCGGCTACGACCGCTGCGACATCGCGGCCGCGCGGCGCGCCGGCGTGCCCATCGCCAACAATGGCGGCGCCAACTCCGTCGCGGTGGCGGAGCACGCGATGATGCTGATGCTCGCCGTCGCCAAGCGGCTGATCTGGCTGCACACCACCACCGCTTCCGGCAACTGGCGCGGCAACGACTGGATGGAGAAGCATCTCTACGAGCTGAACGGCCGCACCCTGGGCATCATCGGCCTGGGCACGATCGGCAAGAAGGTGGCCCGGCTCGGCAAGGCCTTCGGCATGACCGTGCAGTATTTCGACGTGGCGCGGCTGAACGAGGACGCCGAGGACGCGATGGGCGCCCGCTTCCGCCTGTTCGACGAAATCCTGCGGACGTCGGACATCGTCAGCCTGCACGTGCCGCTGCTGCCCGCCACCCGCCACCTGATCGGCCCGCGCGAACTCGGCCTGATGAAGCCCACCGCCTACCTCATCAACACCTGCCGCGGCCCGGTGGTGGACGAGGCGGCGCTGACCGCGGCGCTGACCAACGGCACCATCGCCGGCGCCGGGCTCGACGTGTTCGACCAGGAACCGACGCCGCCGAACAATCCGCTGCTGAGCCTGGACAACGTGATCCTCACCCCGCATCTCGCCGGCCCCACCTGGGAAAACCGCTTCAAGCGCTTCCGCAACGCCTTCGACAACGTGCAGCGCGTGGCGCGCGGCGATGCGCCCTATTGGGTCATCCCCGAACTGCGGAAGTAGGCAATAAAACGATGTAATTGTTCTTCAGCCTATGGTGGCGAGCTCAGCGGAAACGCCGATCTTCCACCGAACGCGCTTGGGGAAGGCGGTACGCTTCAGGTCTTCGCCTCAAACATGTCAAGGTTCGCTGCGATACCGTGACTTGGCAGAAGCATATATTCAAAAAAGGACGCAAATACCGCGTGAAACAGAGTTTCATGAGCGGAGCAGCGACTTTCATAGCCGGTGAAACGCTGGTCTTTCTTCAAGACGGTTACGGACCCTATGATAATAGCTTCGCCTACGAGTTCCATAGCCAGACTGACGGCCAGACCAAAGTTTGGTGGCTGCACGAGAGCCAATCAGAAACGTCCTGGCAGCACTTCTTTGAACCGATAGATGAAAGAGGCGCCGGCGCATATGCGGCGCCGGTTTGAAAGATCACGTCCCCTCAGCTGCCAGCTTTTCACCCGGTTGGCGGAGTGCTGGCCTGCGGGAGTGGTTTCGATCAGATCAATGAGAAAGGCGGGCCTCACACTTCCGCCGTCGACAGCCACCAGCCGTCGCCGGCGTGCCAGCTTGTCGTCGCGTCCGGCGCGTCGGTGCGGAAGCTGCGCACAAGGCGCCAGCTTCCGTCGGCGAAGGCGGCGGTCAGCGCGCGGCCGGCGGCTTCGTCCTGGGGCGCGCTGCACGGGATGAAGCCGGCGGGGCTGACGAAGCGGGCGGGCCAGGCGGGGCCGGCGGCGCGGGTGATCATCAGCATGCCGCCGAACCCGCCCGGCGCGTGCAGCGGGAACATCAGCCGCCCGCCCGGGCGCCCCTCCGCTGGCGGGCGCAGCGCGTCCAGCCACGCCCGGCTCGGCTGGGTGAGGGCGGCGTTGACGTAGATCGCATCCGCCACGGGCAGCCCGTCCGCCACGCCGGAGCGCGGGCGCAGCTCCGCCTGCGGCCACGCGTGCAGGTTGGTGGCGGCGCGGGCGGCCAGCGCGGGGTCGATTTCGTAGGCGATCACCCGCCCGTCCGGCCCGACCAGCTCGGCGAGGATGGCGGTGTAGTAGCCGCTGCCGGCGCCCACTTGCAGCACCGTCTCGCCGGGTTGCGGATCGAGGGCGGCGAGGCAGCGCGCGTGCAGGCCGGGCTCGCCGATATTGATGCCGCGCGCGGGATCGAGCGCCACCAGCGCGTCCTGATAGAGATACGCGGGATCGCCATCCGGCGTCACCACATAGCCGCCGGCGCCGGCGGAGATCGACCAGGGCGGCGGGCCGGCGAAGATTTCGCGCGGCACCGCGGCGAAGGCCGCCTCGATCCGCGGGCCGGCCCCGGCGCGGGCGCAAATCAGCCGCGCGAAGAATTGCCGGAGCCGCGTGGGGCGGTCGCTCACCGCCGGAGGCTCCGCTGCTCCCGCACCACCTGGGCGAAGCAGGCGCGCACCATGGCGCGGTCGTAGCGGTCCTCGATCGGCTTCAACTCCAGCAGCACGGCGGCCATGTTCTGGAAGAAGCCGGTGAAGTGCCAGTTGATCGCCCCGGCCACGATCACGCTGATCATCGGCACCGCGCGGGCCGGCAGCACCGCGAGCAGGCGGGAGCCGAAGCGGCCGGCGATGTCGATCACCAGATCGGCGATCACCGGCGCGGCCGCGCGGGCGGACCAGAAGGCGAGGTCGGCGTCGTCGTCCTCGTCGGTGGGGCCGCCGAAGGCCAGCGCCTCGATGCACAGCGCCTGGATCGCGGGATCGCGGATGTCATGTCCCTGGGCGCGGGCGAGGTCGGCGATGGAGCGCAGCACCAGCAGGGTGGAGGCGGGGATGTCCGCCAGCACGCCGGGCAGGCCGGCGGCCCCGGTCACCAGCCCGGAGCCGGTGGCCATCAGCCGGTACATCAGGCCGAGGGAGCGTTTGCCCGTCTCTTTCTCGTCCATGCCGAGGATCGCCTGGCGATAGGCCCACCACAGCGAATCCCGCGCCTTGGCGTGGAACGAGTCCTTCCAGGCCGCCGGCAGCTTCTGCAATCCCTGCTGCACCCAGCCGCCGGTGCTCGAGAGGAAGGCGGTGAAGCCGCCGCGCGCCTCCAGGTAACGCGCGGCCAGCGCGCTGACGGCGGCGTATTCCTCCGCCGTCAGCGCGGCACAGGCATTGCCCTCTCTGGCGGCGCCAGGGGGGCCAAGGCGGATCACATCCAGTGGGCGGGCACCCACACGCAGCGCTGGGCGGTGTCCCAGGCCCAGGAGCCGGGCACCCAGGTGGTGCTGCCCTGCTTGGGCACGAACTGGCCGGCCCGCCACAGATACGTGCTGCCGTTCCACTCCCAGGCGCCGGGCTGCCACACCAGCTGCTGCTCGGAGACCGGCGGCAGCGGCATGATCTCGGCCTGGAGCGGCGGCACGGCGGGGCAGCTCTGCGGCACGGTGCAGCCGGCCAGCGCGCCGGCGGCCAGCGCCAGGCCGAGCGTGGTTTTCAACAGGGTCATGGTCTTGCCTCCGTTCGCGGGGTCAGGCGATCGCGCCGAGCGCCACCAGGGGCGCGCTCGGCACCGTCGCGCATGCGACAAGGGAATGCACGCGGGGTAAAATCTGTTCCATGAACAGCACGGATGCGGCCTGGGCCGGCGCCGGCGCGTCGGGATGGGCCACCACCCGGGCGCACAGCCAGCCGGCGACCAGCGTGCCCACGGCCTGCAGGAACGGGCTCGCGCCGGCCTCCGCGTCGCGCGGGTCCGCCTGGCGCAGCCAGTCCGCGGCGCCGCGCACGGCACCGGCGGCGGCGAGCAGGGCAGGGGTGGCGTAGTCGGCCGCCGCGATCTCGGCCAGCAGCTCGCCCATCGCCGCCCCCTGGTCGCGCAGCAGGCCGCGGCGCAGCAGGGTGAGCGCCTGGATGCCGTTGGTGCCCTCGTAGATCGGCAGGATGCGGGCGTCGCGCAGATGCTGGGCGGCGCCGGTCTCCTCGATGAAGCCCATGCCGCCATGCACCTGCACGC
>CAMFLK010000279.1 GCA_945957135.1 uncultured Rhodospirillales bacterium | reverse complement strand
GATCCAGGCCGGGGCGAGCAGGCGGCGATCGACGCGCCGCACCCGGCGCGCCCCGCCCTCGGCGACGTCCACCCGGTCGCCGGGCCGCAACGCGCGCACCGGGCGCGGGCCGTCCGGCGTGGCGAGGCGGGCGTCACCGTCCAGTCCGGGGCCGCCCAGTCCGGGGCCGTCCAGTCCGGGGCCGTCCAGTCCGGGCAGGGCGGCGTCGTCGATTGTCATGCGCGAGCATGAGCGAGCGGCCCTGGCCGCTGTCAATCGGGGCGGGCAATGATGCCCTGCAACAACACGAAAATGAGACGCGGCCCCGCGCGTGCCCCCCTTGCGCGCCGGCGGGACTTGCCGGCCTCTGGCTGCCCGTCCAGCGGAGTGTGACGCATGATCCTTGTCCAACTCACCGACCTGCATGTGCGCCCGGTGGGGCTGCCGGCGATGCGCGCCTGCGAGACCAACATGCTGACCGAGCGCGCCCTGCGCGCGGTGCGCGACTTCCAGCCGCGGCCGGACGCGCTGATCATCTCCGGCGACCTGACCAATAACGGCCTGGACTCGGAATACCGCACCATCGCGGAGATGCTGGACCGGCTGATCGACATCCCCGTCTATGTCATCCCCGGCAACCACGACCTGCGCGCGCCCTTCCGCGCCGGGCTCGGCCATCTGCCCGGCGTGACCAGCGACCCCGAATTCATCCAGTACACCGTGGAGGACCTGCCGGTCCGGCTGGTGATGCTGGACACGCTGATCGACCACACCGTGGATGGCGAGCTGTGCCCGCGCCGGCTGGCCTGGCTGGACGCGACGCTCGCCCGCCGGCCGGACGCGCCGACCATGATCGTCATGCACCACCCGCCCTTCGCCTGCGGCATCCAGCACATGGACGGCATCATCCTGCGCGACCCCGAGACCTTCCGCCTGCTGGTGGCCCGCCACCCCCAGGTGCAGCGCATCGTCTGCGGCCACCACCACCGCACCATCACCACCCATTTCGCCCAGACCATCGCCAGCATCGCGCCGGGGGTGGCGCATGTCGTGGAGCTCGACCTGTTCAGCGACCGCGCCGGCCTGTGGACCCTGGAGCCGCCGGCCTTCCACGTCCACGCCCTCGTGGAAGGGCAGGGGATCGTGACGCATACCGCCATGGTGGAGCGCTACCCCGGCCCCTGGCCGTTCGTGGCCGATCCGGTTTGAGCCGGCGTGGCATGTAGAACTTCGGAGGCGAATGCGGGGTTTTGAGACAAATCCGAGTAGGCAAGACGGCGTGAATTGGGTAAATATCGTTCGGACGTCATTTTTTTGTTAACTATTGTCAATTTGGGGCAGCCATGAAGCGTTTGCTCGGTTTGGGGGTCGGGGTTTTTGCCCTGCTTGCGGCGGGCCAGGCCTTCGCGACGACGACCTTCAGCTCGTACGGAAGCTGGGACGGTTCGGCGGCGATCGGAAATTTCGGCAGCGATGCCGCGACGGCGACCTATGGCGAGACCTTCATCGCCCCGTCCGCCAGCACGCTGACCAGCTTCGCCTTCTCCCTCTCCGTGCCGCAGGGCACCACCCTGGTGTTCACCCCCTATGTCTTCCAGTGGAGCGGCTCGCTGCTGGGCGGCGGCGGCGGCGGGGCCACGGGGGCCGCGTTGTTCACCGGCGCGTCCACCACGGTGACCGGCACCGGCAACTTCATCGAGATGTCGGTGGGCACCGGCGGCGTCAGCCTGTCGCCGGGCACGGCCTATGTCGCCCTGTTCACCGTGTCGAACGCCGACGACTACGCGGCCACGACCACGGATACGACCGTTTTCGGCCGCGTCGCCTCGCATGTCGGCGGCGCCGGCGGCGGCGGGTTCGTGTTCTTCAACAATGGCGACGATTTCTCTCTGCTCACCAGCAAGCAATGGGACAATTTCGCCGATTTCGGCGACCTCGCCTGGGTGGCGACGTTCGAGGGCGGCACCAACGTGCCGGAGCCGCTGTCGCTCGCCGTGCTGGGCACCGGCCTCGCCGGGCTCGGCCTGGTTCGCCGCCGCCGCGCCTGAATTTCGGGTTCGATGCTTGTGGCAACGGCGCCCGCGGGCGCCGTTGTCGTTTTGTCACTCTTCCGATCTGATTTCGCGGCTGTATTCTGCGCGCCGACGATTCGCCGCAACCACGGAGCCACCCGATGACCACCGCCATCCGCTCGCTCGCCGCCACCCTGCTGTGCCTGGCCGCCGCCGGGTGCGCCGATGGCGGGCCGGGCGTGCCCTCGCCCTTCGACGGGGTCTATAACGGCGAGGCGCAGATCACCGATCCCGCGATCCCCGCGCTGGCCTGCACGCCGCGCATCCCCATGGCGAATTTCCGGGTGGTGAACGGGCGGGTGGAGTTCGGCCAGTTCAGCGGCGATATCGCGCCGAACGGCTATGTGCAGATGGTCTCCCGCGAGTTCTGGATCTCCGGCAATTTCAGCCTGTCCGCGCCGGACGCGGTGGCGGCCCCCACCGTGGCGGCGCCGGTGCGCGGAAGCGCCACGGGCATGTTCGTGCCCGGCCAGTTCCAGGGCACGATGGAACGCGGCCCGGTGTGCCATTGGAACATCCTGCTCTATCGCGCCTGATCCGTGGCCGGCATCGCCGTGCTGGTGCTCGCGCACCAGCACGGTCCGCTGCGCCACCTGCTGGCGGCGCTCCCCGTGGATTTCGCGGTGTTCGTGCATCTCGACGCGCGCTGCGACGCCGGAGCGCTGTCGCTGCCCGATCGCGCCAGGCTGATCGCCCCGCGCCGGGAGGTGTTCTGGGGCGGCTGGTCGATGATGGAGGCGACGGTCGCGCTGATTGAGGCCGCCGGGCCGGGATATGACCGCTACGTGCTGCTCAGCGGCGACAGCCTGCCGGTGCGGCCGCCGGAAACGCTGCGCGCCCGGCTGCGCGATCCCGCCCAGGAGTTCATCGAGCTGCTGCCGGTGGCCGACGATCCCAGCCTGGCCGGCGCCGATCCGGCCGAGGCGGAGCGAAGGCACGGCTGGGTGCAGCCCTGGCGCTTCCAGAACCAGGTGGAATGGGATCACCTGCTGCTGAACCCGCGCACCCGGGCGGAGGCCGCGCGCCACTACGGCATCGCCCAGGACCGCGCGGATTTCCTGCGCGGCGAGGTGGCCGCCCTGGTCGCGCCGCTGCTGCCGCCCCGCCGCCGCCTGTTCGCCAGCTACTGGTACGGCATGCAGTGGTGGGCGCTGACCGGGGCGACGATGCGCGCCCTGGCGCCGCTGCTGCGCGATGCGGCGGTGCGGGACTTCTTCCGCCACATGCAGGTGCCGGACGAGCACATGATCCAGACGCTGCTCGGCGACCGGCCGGAATTGCTCGCGGGGCGGGCGGTGGGCGCGCCGGTGTGGACCGATCTCGCGGCGCGCCGGGCCGGCGAGGACCGGCTGGATGATGCCGGCTTCGCGCGCGCGGCGGGGCAGGGGGCGCAGATCCTGTTCGCCCGCAAGTTCGACCCGGCTTTCGCGCCGGGGATGGCGGCGCGGTTCAGCCCAGCGCCGCCACCGCCACGGTCAGCAGGCCCAGCACCAGGTTGACCGTCACCAGCCGGCGGATGCGGTCCAGCGCCGCCGCCGCGCCGGCCGCGTCGCCGCCGGCCATCGCCGCCTGCATCGCCCGCCATGGGCCGAACACCAGGGCCAGGAACACCGCCGCCATGATCAGCCCCAGCAGGTGCATCAGATGCACCGGCCAGTGGACGCCGGCGAAGCCGCCATAGATCAGGAACAGCATGGCGTAGCCGCTCGCCAGCATCAGCGGCATCACGTGCCAGACCACGCGGAAGAAGCGGGCGAACACCGCCGCGTGCAGGGCCAGCCGCTCCGGGGGCGCGAGCACGCCCAGGCTCGGCCGCAGCACGCGCAGCGCGAAGAACATGCCGCCCACCCACACCACCGCGACGATCATGTGCAGCGCCAGCAGGACGTTGCCCCAGGTCAGCGGATCCACCAGCGCGCCCATCAGCCGAGCACCTTGCGCAGTTCGGCGAGCAGGGCGCGCAGCTCCTCGGCGGCCAGCGAGCGGGGCGCGGTCTCCGTCACCCCCATGCCGCGCGCGAAGGCGCTGGCGAAGCCGGCGCGGTTGCCCAGGGTGGACTCCAGCGCGGGGTGGCCGGCGCGTTTCAGCTCCTCCTCCACCTGGGCGCGCAGCTTGTTGGTGGCGGCGGGCGCGCGGTTGAGCAGCACCCGGGCCGTCCGCTTCTCCGCCCCGGCCAGCTTCAGCGTGCCCTCCGCCGCCCACAGATCGGGCGGGCTGGGCTGGATCGGCACCAGCACCAGGTCGGCGCCGCGGATGGCGAGCTTGGCGTCGGTGTCGATCTGCGGCGGGCTATCGACGATCAGCACGTCATGGGCGCGGCGCAGCCGGTCCAGCTCGCCGGACAGGCGCCAGCCCGCGACGGCGGAATGGGTGATCTCCGGCAGGTTCGCCCGTCCGGCGCGCAGCCCGTGCCAGCGGGTGAGGCTGGCCTGCGGGTCGATGTCGAGCACCGCGACGCGCAATTCCGCCGCCAGCAGGGCCGCGAGCTGGGCCGCCAGCGTGGTCTTGCCCGCGCCGCCCTTCTGCTGCGCCACCGTGATCACCACCGCCATGCGTTCCGACTCCGCGTTGCCGGCGTCATGGTAAAGCAAAGCGGGTCGGAGAGCCGGGGAATGCGCGAGGAATTGCTGACTCCCGCCGAAATGGCGGTGGCCGACCGGACGGCAGTGGCGCTGGGGCGCTCCGTGCCCTGGCTGATGGACAATGCCGGCCGCGCGGTGGCCCGCGCCGTGGCCGCGCGCCTGCGCCCGTGCCGCACGCTGGTGCTGTGCGGGCCGGGCAACAATGGCGGTGACGGGGTGGCGGCCGCGCGGCTGCTGGCGGCGTGGGGATGGCCGGTCGCGCTCGCCTGCCTCGCCCCGCGCGACCTCGCGGGTTGGCGCGGGCCGGTGCTTCCGTTCACCGCGGCGGAAGCGGGGCGGGCGGAGCTGGTGATCGACGCGGTGTTCGGGGCCGGGCTGGCGCGCGACGTCGAGCCGTCCGTCACCGAGGTGCTCGCCGCCGCGCGCCGCCTGGTGGCGGTGGACGTGCCCAGCGGGCTGGACGGCGCCACCGGCCAGCCGCGCGGCTTCGCGCCCCCGGCGCTGTTCACCGTCACCTTCTTCCGCCGCAAGCCCGGCCATCTGCTGCTGCCCGGCCGCGCCCTGTGCGGCGAGGTGCTGCTGGCGGATATCGGCCTGCCCGACGCGGTGCTGGAGGCGGTGCGGCCGGCCACCTGGCGCAACGGCCCCTGGCTGTGGCGCGTGCCCGCGCCCGGTGCCACCGACCACAAATACACGCGTGGCCACGCCACCATCCTCGGCGGCGCGGCGATGACCGGCGCCGCCCGCCTCGCCGCCGCCGCCGCGCGGCGGGTGGGGGCGGGGCTGCTGACCATCGCGCCAGCGGGGCGTGCGGACATCTACCGCGCCGAGGCCGCCGGCGTGATGGTCGATGAATCCCCCGTCGCCCACCAGCTCGCCGACCCCCGCCGCAACGCCTGGCTGTGCGGCCCCGGCCTCGGCGTGGACACCGCCC
>CAMFLK010000278.1 GCA_945957135.1 uncultured Rhodospirillales bacterium | reverse complement strand
GGCACGGCGCGGCTGCCGCGACAAGGGGTCGCGGCGGGCTGGCCGGGACAAGCCCGGCCAAGACGGGGAAGGGGATTTTGGAAGAAAAAGCCACGGCGCAGCCAAACGAGTAAAAGTTTTTTGGTTCTTTTTTCAAAAAAGAACGTTCTTTCTTACTGTCTTTCCCGCGTGGATGGCCGGGACAAGTGCCCGGCCACTGCGGTTTTTTGTTTCTTTTTTTCAAAAAAGAACCGATTTCTTCCTTACGCCGGCCCCCGCAGCAATATTCGATTGACCGTCGAAAGCCGTGTCCAGGTCTCCCGCCATGCCCGTGCGAACGCCTCGGCGCTGATGCCGCGTTCGGCCAGGGTTGCCGCGATCGTGCCCAGGCTGCGCTCTCCGTCGATCAGTTTGATGATGGCGGGGGCGAGTTTGGGCAGGGGCACGGGCACGCGGAAGCCGTCGAACAGGAAGGCGAGGGTGCCGTCCGGGCCGATGGCGCGGATGATTTCGTCGGGCGGGGTTTCGCGGGCGATGGGCACGGCGTCGGGGGCGAAGGGGTCGGCCGGGGGCGTGGCTTCGGCGGCGCGCACGCAATAGACGACATGGGTGCTGATATTGGCCGCCAGCGCCTCGGCCAGGGCGGCGCGGGCGATGGGGGGCAGGGTGTCGGCGCGGGCGCGCAGGCGGGGGTCGGTGAGGTAGGCGGCGGGGTCGTAGCGCAGCGGTTCGACCAGGCAGGTGGGGGTGAGGCCGGCGCGGGCGAGCAGGCTGGCGAAGGCGTCGATCGTGTAGGCCTGGTCGCGCGGGTTGAGCAGCAGGTCGTAGAGTCCGGCGTCGCCGCCGTCGATATGGTCGGAGAAGTTGCGGTTGGCGTGCAGCCAGTTGCAGGCCGGCAGGGCGCGCAGCACGCGCCGCGCGGCATCGAGCCGGGCGGCGGGCGGCTCGTCGGGCGGGGCGAGCAGGCGCAGCGCGTCCTGCACCATGTACACGCCGGTGCGCCCGTGCGGGGCATAGACCATCAGCCCCATGCCGCCGCCGGGGGCGAGCACGGCGGTGAGCGCGGCGAGGCCGGCTTCGGGGTCGGGCAGGTGGTGCAGCACGCCGCAGCAATCGATGTAGTCGAACGGGCCGAGGCCGGAGCCCGGCAGGTCGAGCAGCGAGCGCTGTTCCCAGACGATGTTGGTCAGCCCCCGCGCGGCGGCGCGGGCCTGGGCGATGCGCAGGGCGGCTTCGGAGCGGTCGAGCCAGGTGACGGTGCCGGGCCGCCCCTCGCGGGCCAGCTGGGTGGCGAGCATGATGGTGCCGTCGCCGGTGCCGCCGCCGGCGAACAGGGCGCGCAGCGGGCGGGAGCGGGGGCGGGTGGCGCCGAACACCCAGTGGTCGATCTCGCGCAGATGGCCGGGGCTGCCCACCACCAGCCGCCGCGCCTCGTCGCGCGGGTCGCGCTGGGGGTAGGGGTAGGCTTCGTATTGCGCGGCCAGGCGGGCGTCGGTTGCGTCGCTCATGGCCGGTGGCATAGAGCAGGAAGATGCAGCTTGCCAGAACCCGCGGCTATTTCGGCATCGGCGCCGAGGGCGTGTCCAAATCCGCCAATGTCGGGGCGCTGCTGCGCACGGCGCATGCGTTCGGGGCGCAGTTCTGCTTCACCCTGGGCACCGGCTTCGACAACCGGGCGGGCCGGCAGGCCGACACGTCGGACGCGCCGGGCCATGTGCCGCTGTGGCGGTTCCAGGACGCGGAGGCGCTGGTGCTGCCGCAGGGCTGCGTGCTGGTGGGGGTGGAGCTGCTGGACGAGGCGGTGGATTTGCCGTCCTTCCGCCATCCGCTGAGTGCGGCCTATGTGCTGGGGCCGGAGCGGTCCGGCCTGTCGCCGGCGCTGCTGGCGCGTTGCCGGCATGTGGTGCGCATTCCCACGCGTTTCGCGCTCAACCTCGCGGTGGCCGGGGCGCTGGTGCTGTACGACCGGCTGATCCAGCACGGCCGCTTCGCCGAGCGGCCGGTGGCGAGCGGCGGCCCTACCGAAGCACCGCCGGCGGGCGGTGGGCATGGGCGGCCGGTGTTCCGCCGGCATGTTCCGGATTGGGCCAAAACAGACGACGGGACCGAGACATGAGCAGCCCGCGCTTGTTTGCCGCCGCCCCCGCCCGTATTTCTGCGGCCATGCGCGCGCTGTATCTCCTCCCCTTGCTGCCCTTTCTCGCCGGCCCTGCCCTGGCTCAAAGCAAGCCCCCGGCCAAGCCGGCCGCCAAGCCGGCGCCGGCGGCCAACGGGCCGAAGTCGATCGGCAAGTTCGACGACTGGCAGGCGGTGACCCATGTCGAGGGCGGGCAGACCGTCTGCTACACCTTCGCCCGGGTGCTCGGCTCGGTGCCCGCCGTGCCCGGAAGGGGCGACGTGCTGCTGACCGTGACCCAGCGGCCCGGCTCGCGCGACGCGGTGTCGTTGACCGCCGGCTTCGCCTATGCCGCGAGCGCCTCGGTCGCCGTGCAGATCGACGCGGTCACCCAGGAATTCTACACGGACAAGCGCGCCGCCTTCTCGCGCGAGGGCGCGGCGGCGGTGGCGGCGATGCAGAAGGGCAACAAGGTGGTGGCCAAGTCGCCCGGCCCGAAGAACGCGACGGTGACGGACACGTTCAGCCTGCGCGGCTTCAGCCAGGCCTATGCGGCGATCAGCAAGGCGTGCCCGCCCAAATGAGCGCCGCGCTCGATCTCACCGAGGCCGAACGCGAACGCATCCTGGCCAAGACCGCCCGCTTCGCCCCGCCGCCCGCGCAGCTCGCGGATGGGCGGCGCGATCTGGTGGGGCTGTCGCGCGCCGAGCTGGCCGCCGAGCTGGCGGCGATCGGCGAGGCGCCGTTCCGCGCCAAGCAGCTCTGGCACTGGATCTACCACCAGGGCGCTGTCGATTTCGCCCGCATGTCCACCATCGCCCGGCCGATGCAGGCCAAGCTCGCCGAGCATTTCGTGGTGGGGCGGCCGGAGGCGGCGGCGGTGCAGACCAGCACCGACGAGACCCGCAAGTTCCTGTTCCGCTTCCGCGACGGGCAGGAGGCGGAGACGGTGTACATCCCCGACCGGCACGAGGATCGCGGCGCGGTGTGCATCTCCAGCCAGGTGGGCTGCACCCTGTCCTGCCGGTTCTGCCACACCGGCACCCAGGCGCTGGTGCGCAATCTGGGCCCGGCGGAGATCGTCGGCCAGTTCATGGCGGCGCGCGACAGCTATGGCGAGTGGCCCAGCCCCAAGGGCGAGACCCCGCGCCTGCTCTCCACCATCGTGCTGATGGGCATGGGCGAGCCGCTCTACAACTACGAGAACGTCGCGAAGGCCATGACCATCATCATGGACAACGAGGGCATCGCCCTCTCGCGCCGGCGCATCACGCTGTCCACCTCCGGCGTGGTGCCGATGATGGACCGGGTGGGGGCGGAGCTGGGGGTGAACCTCGCGGTGTCGCTGCACGCGGTGCGCGACGAATTGCGCGACGAGATCGTGCCGCTGAACCGCAAATACCCGATCAAGGAGCTGATCGCCGCCTGCCGCCGCTACCCCGCGGCCAGCAACGCGCGGCGCATCACCTTCGAATACGTCATGCTGAAAGGCGTGAACGACAGCGAGGCCGAGGCGCGCGAGCTGGTGCGGCTGATCGCCGGCATTCCCGCCAAGGTGAACCTGATCCCGTTCAACCCCTGGCCCGGCAGCCCCTACGAGACCAGCACGCCGGCGGCGGTGGACCGCTTCGCGCGCATCGTGATGGATGCCGGCTTTTCCTCGCCGGTGCGCGCCCCGCGCGGGCGGGACATCCTGGCCGCCTGCGGGCAGCTGCGCACCGAGAGCCGGCGGGAGCGGGTGCGGGCGTAAGGCTGGCCGGCACTGCTGCGCGGCGGGCTCCTTCGCATTCGTGATTGTGCTTGCGTTGCGGGAGACGGCGTCAAGGCACGCTTCGCTTAAGGGCCTTGCAACAGGGGGGGAAGTGAGCCCCCTCGCTCCCCCCCACCGTCATGGCCGGGCTTGACCCGGCCACCCACGCGGTGGGGCTCCGCCATTCGGTGATGGTCTGGCGCGAGGCCGACGCATTGTGCGTCCCTCCCACCGCCGGCGGCACGTCACGGCTGCCGCGACAAGGGGTCGCGGCGGGATGGACGGGTCAAGCCCGTCCATGACGAAATCTATTGAAAATGACACAGCTTTTTCCCTTTCCTGTTCGACTGAAAGGGGTCTTTTCTCGCCCCGGCCTGATCCTCGAAAGCCGAGGGGGCCGCGCTACGGCTCCAGCACCAGTTCCTGCGTCGCGCACAAATCGATCCCGTCCAGCACCTTGTCCTCGCCCGGCCCGCCGAGCACGGCGCGGGCGGCGAAGCGGCAGTCCTCGCCGCGGTCGAGCGGCACGGCGAGGTGGCCGCCGGGCGGGATCACCTTGTCGGCGAGCAGGTCCGGCCCGGGATCGGCGCGGCGCATCGGGCGCAGATAGAGTTCCACCACGTCGCGGCTGGTGTGGTTCACCACGTCGATCGTCTCGGGGCCGGGGGTGGGCGGGTCGTCGGCGGTGGTCCAGCCGGGGGTGATGGACAGGGCGGGCGTGTCGCACAGGTCGAGCCCGCGCCGTTCCTCCGCCGCGCGGTTGGCGAAGACGATGCGCAGGTCGGCGACGCAGGGGCCGCGATAGGCGAGCGTGGTGCTCTCGCCGGGCGCCACGGTGCCGTCGGTCAGCCGGTCGTCGCCCCATTCCGGCGCGTCGGCCGAGGAGATGAACACCTGCTGGATGGCGCGGCGGCTGCGGTTCTGCAGCGTCACCTTGTGCTCCGGCGCCTCCGGCGGCGGGGGCGCGGTGGCGGCGGAGCCGTCGAAGATCACCTGGCGGTTGCGGCAGATATCCTGGCCGTTGCGCTCCTCGCGGCGGCCGTCCTCGTAGAGCACGCGCAGGTCGAACCGGCAGTCGCGGGTGCGGCCGAGGCGCACGCGGAACGACTTGCCGGCGCCCAGCGCGTCGTCACCCAGCCGGTCCTCGCCCCATTGGTCGGAGCTGGTGGGGGACACGTAGATTTCGGTGATGTCGGTGGTGGTGCGGTTGACCACCGACAGCTCGCGCTCCGCCGCCGGCGGGGTGGCGTTCTGGCGCGGCGTTTGGGCGAGCGCGGGGGTTGCGAGAACGAGGCCGAGCGCCACGCCGGCCAGCCATCGCGCCATGTCAGCCTCCGCACACCACTCTGCGGCTGATGCCGCGTTGCGCGCGCCGGGGCAAGCTTTCCCTGCTTGTTTCCGCCGCCGATCCGACCACATTCTCGTGCATGACCGACGAGACCGAGACCAAGCCGCCCGAACCCAAGCCCGCGCCGCCGGCCAAGGCGACGAAACCGCCGAAGGAGATCGGCGGGCCGCAAGGGCCGGAACCGACGCGCTATGGCGATTGGGAGGTCAAGGGGCGGTGCGTGGACTTCTGAGCCGGCTCCTCTGAGCCGGCTCCTTCGCTTTGATGATTGTGCTTGCGTTGCGGAGACCGGCGTCAAGGCACGCTTCGCTCAAGCGCCTTGACCCCGGTCCCCGCAACGAAGCCAGCGCCTACATGCGAAGAATGAGGGGAAGCGAGCCTTTCCCGTTTCTCTGGTCGGCTGAAAGAGGCCGTTTCTCCGGCCCGGCCTTCCACCCGAA
>CAMFLK010000277.1 GCA_945957135.1 uncultured Rhodospirillales bacterium | reverse complement strand
GGTCGCGGCGGGATGGACGGGTCAAGCCCGTCCATGACGGTATTGGGTGGGGAGTATGAAAGAAGAAGCCACGGCGCAGCCAAACGAGTAAAAGTTTTTTGGTTCTTTTTTTCAAAAAAGAACATACTTTCTTACTGTATTTCCGGCATGGATGGCCGGGACAAGCGCCCGGACACTGCGGTTTTTGGTTCTTTTTTTCAAAAAAGAACGCGCTTCCCTACTGCCTTTCCCGCGCGGATGGCCGGCACGGGCTCGGCCCCATCGTGGCCGGGCCGGCTTGATCGAATCGATAATTCGGGTATAAACGAATTATGGAAATGAAAAAGGTGTCGATCATGAAGCGTCTGCATCTGCATCTCAGCGTTCCCAGCATCGAGCGGGCGGTGGCGTTCTACAGTGTGTTGTTCAACGCGCCGCCGTCCGTGCTGAAGGCCGACTACGCCAAGTGGATGCTGGACGACCCGCGGGTGAACCTGGCGATTTCGTCGCGTGCCCGTGCTTCCGGCGTCGATCATGTCGGCGTGCAGGTTGACAGTGCGGACGAGCTTGCCGAGCTGGCGTCGCGGTTGAAGGCGGCGGGCGCGGCGACGTTCGACCAGGCGGCGACCACCTGTTGCTACGCGAGATCGGACAAGAGCTGGGTGACCGACACGGCCGGCATTCGTTGGGAAACCTTCTACACCCATGGCGAAGCGACCGAGTATGGCGAGGAGGCCCCGGTGCCCGCCCCGGTGCCCGCCCCGGCGGCGGCCTGCTGTCCGCCGCCGGCGGTGGCGTGCTGCTGATGCGGCTGCCCGAGGCCGTCGATTCCCTGTCCGCGTTGGCCCACGCGCATCGGCTGGCGGTCTTCCGCCTGCTGGTGCGGGCGGGGGCGGACGGGATCGCGGCGGGTGAGATCGCGCGCGAGCTCGGCGTGCTGCCCAACACGCTCTCGTCGCATCTGACGATCCTCGGCCATGCCGGGCTGATCCGCTCGCGCCGCGATGGCCGCTCCGTCATCTATTCCGCCGATTACGAGGGGATGCGTGCCCTGCTGGGCTTTCTCGTCGCCGATTGCTGCGCCGGCCGTCCCGAAATCTGCGCGCCCATGCTGGAACTCGGGCAAAGCTGCCGGGCGCCCGAATGATCCGGCGCCTCGTTTCCGAATGCGCCGGCACGGCTTTCCTGCTGGCCATCGTCATCGGCTCCGGCATCATGGGCGAGCGGCTGGCGGGCGGGAATGTCGCGATCGCCCTGCTGGGCAACACGATCGCGACGGGCGCCGGGCTGGTCGTGCTGATCCATATGTTCGGCCCGGTCTCCGGCGCGCATTTCAACCCGGCGGTGACATTGGCGTTCCTGCTGCGCCGCGACATCGGCCGGCCGGCGGCCGCGGGCTATGTCGCGGCCCAGCTGGTGGGCGCGGTGCTGGGCGTATGGGTGGCGCACGCCATGTTCGCCGAGCCGCTGTGGCAGGTTTCGACCAAGCTGCGGCCGGGTCCGGCGCAGGGCTTCGCCGAATGCGTCGCCACGTTCGGCCTGCTGGGAACCATTCTCGGCACGCAGCGGGCGCGGCCGGATTTCACGCCCGTCGCGGTCGGGCTGTACATCACCGCCGCCTACTGGTTCACCGCCTCCACCTCGTTCGCCAATCCTGCGGTGACGATCGCCCGCAGCCTGTCCGACAGCTTCGCCGGCATCGCCCCGGCCTCCGTGCCGCTGTTCATCGGCGGGCAGCTGCTGGGCATGCTGGCCGCGCTGGGTTTCTTCGCATGGCTGTTCAAGGAGGATCGCCCGCAATGACCGACCCGTTCCCTGTCACGATCTACCACAACCCGGATTGCGGCACCTCGCGCAACGCGCTGGCGATGATCGCGGCCGCCGGCTATGCGCCGACCGTGGTGGAATACCGCAAGGTGGGGTGGACACGGGCGTTGCTGGACACGCTGTTCGCCGCCATGGGCGCGCGGCCGCGCGACCTGTTGCGCGAGCGGGGCACGCCGGCCGGCGAGCTTGGCCTGCTGGGCGAAGGCGTGTCCGACGAGACGATCGTCGCGGCGATGCTGGCGCATCCCATCCTGGTGAACCGGCCGATCGTCGCGACGCCGCTGGGCACGAAACTCTGCCGCCCGTCCGAGGTGGTGCTGTCGCTGCTGCAACGCCGGCCCGATGGATTCACGCCCGATGGCTTCACAAAGGAAGACGGCGAAGTCGTGCGACCATAGGCGACCTCGCCACGCTCCTCACCCCGGCACGATCGTCGTCGTGCTTTCCACCGCGATCTCCGCGCGGCGCAGCTTCACCTCGTGGTATTCGCCGCGCAGGAAGGGTTCGAACTGGTCGCGGTAGTGGGGGCTGCCGGGCATGCCGGAATTGCCGATGTTCTGCACGGCGAGGAAGCTGTCCGGCGCGGCGAAATCCACCACGATGCGGTATTCGGCGCCGGAGGAGGCCATGTGCGGCGGCGCCTCGCCGCCGGTGTTGCGCACGGTGTGGGAGCCGCCATCCACCGGCAGCGGGCCGATGTCGAATTCCGCTTCGCTGGCGCCGGTGGAAACCGGGTGTTTCCAGTGGGCGAAATGCACGTCGCGCCAGCGCCACTTGGCGGGGTCGGGGCCGAGGCGGTCGGTAAGTTTGGCGAGCGCCTCGCGGGCCACCGCGCGCACCGCCTCCGCCGTTCCGCCGGGGAAATAGGGCAGGTCGGGCTGTTCCAGCAGCATCGTGGCGAGGCCGGTCTGCTGCTGGGTGAGGTCGATCAGCCGGGCGGGCAGATGCACTTCCAGCACCCGGCGCACCCAGATCGCCATGAAGGTCTCGAAGGCGGTGGGGGCGGCGGAGTCGAGCGTGTAGTGGAAATCCCAGCCGGCCAGCAGGTCGGCGAGGGGCTTGGTGTCGCCGGTGAGGTGCGGGGTGAGCAGGGGGGCGGTGCGTTCGGCGCGGATGCTCTTCACGTCGTTCTGCAGCGCGATCATCGCGCCCTGGTCGGCCTGGCCCATGGCGGCGAACACCTCGTCGATGCGGATGCCGCGATGGCCCTGGGAGTAGGCGCCGTAGATCGGCTCGCCGAAATCGGTGGGCACGATGCGCTGGTTGGCGCTGGCCACGTAGTGGCGGGCGGGGTTGTAGGCGCGGGGCAGGTCGTCGAAGGCGATGTGGCGCAGCCAGCGGTCGGCCGGGTTGGCGGCGTCGCGCAGGCCGGGCTGGATGCGCCCGCGCACCGGCACGCGCCCGGCCATCTGGTAGCCGGCATTCCCCTCGCGGTCGGCATAGACGAAGTTGAACACCGTGCCGGCCCAGTCGCGCAGCGCGTCGCGGAACTGCGCCCAGTTCTGCGCCCGGCCGATGGCGATGCAGGCGCGCAGGTCGTTCAGGTGCTCCGCGCCGTTCCAGCGCAGCGACAGCGGCGGCTCGCCGCCTTCGGTGACCGAGGTGACGATGCCGTTGACCAGCGGGCCGCGCACGGTGGAGCGCACCAGCAGGTCGTGCGCCGCCGCCCCGCGCACGGGGATGGAAAGGGACCGCTCGGTGAACGCGCGCCAGGTGTCGCCGTCGCGGTACTGGCCGGGGCGGGCGGGATCGACCTCCTCGCGATACAGGTCGCGGGTGGAGGCGGCGTTGTTGGTGATGGTCCAGGCGATCCGGCCGTTCGACCCCCACCACATGCCGGGCATGCCGGGATGGCCGGCGCCGGCCATGTCGTCCTCCGGCCCGTGCAGGGCGAATTCGTACCAGGAGGAGGGCACCCAGTAGGGCTGGTGCGGGTCGCCGGCCAGCAGCGCCTGGCCGTTGCCGCTGCGCGCGGCGGCCACCGCCCAGTTGTTGCTTCCGGTCGCGTCGTCCGTTCCGGTGGGCGTGCTCTGGTTCATGCCGGCGGGCAGCACGAGGTTGTCCGAGGCTTCCGGCGTGAGATAGGCGGTGCGCAGCGCCTCCGTCGGCAGCAGCCGGGCCGCCTCGGCGGCCATGATGCGGTCGATGCGTCCGTTCAGCGACCACCAGATGCCGCGGGCGATGGCCACCACGCAATCCACCGTGAAGGGCGCGGGGCGGTAGTTCAGCACCTGGAACTCGATGGGCAGCCGGTCGCCGAACGCCGCGATCTGGCGGTTGATGCCGGCGACCATGCGGCTGACCAGCGTGTAGGTGGCGCCGTCCATCAGCGCCGGCTCGCGCGCGGCCATCTGGTCGGTGCCGACGGTGAGATGGGCGATGTCGCTGGCCAGATAGGCCGGGCCGAGGATTTCCGCCTGGCGGCCCAGCGTGCGCCGGCGCAGCCGGTCCATCTGCCACAGCCGGTCCTGCGCCATGGCCACGCCGAGGCCGAAATGCAGGTCCTCGCTGGTGGCGGCGTAGATGTGCGGCACGCCCGCGCGGTCGCGCAGGATCTCCACCGTGCCGCCGATATCGGCCTGGATACGCTGGTCGCCGATGGTGGCGAGGTCGCGCAGCAGCGCGTCGCGCGCGGCGGTGAACTCGGGTAGGCCGATGCCGGCGGCGCGGCACAGCGCCTCCGCCTCTCCCGTCGCGCGCATTATGGAAAGCACTTGGGCGTTGTCGAGCGGCATGGCCAACCTTCTTCCTCGGGTCCGGCGCGCATGGAACGTCCACTTGGCGGCGATGGCAATGGCAGGACTGCGATCACCGCGGGCGGAATCGTCGGAGGGGTGAATCGCAGTCCCCAATATCAGTCGCGTTGACCCCGGGGGGCGAAATAAGTATGGTTCATAACAATAATGCCCGGGGAGGGATCATGCGCGGCGGCCTGCCGGACAGCCTGCATTGCGAGATGCGCGACGAGGTGGCGGTGCTCAGCCTGCGCCGCGCGGCCAAGCGCAACGCGCTGGACGACCTCACCGTGCGCGGCCTGCGCGATTTCTTCGAGGACCCGCCCGAGGCCGCCCGTGCCGTGGTGCTGCGCGGCGAGGGGGCGCATTTCTCCGCCGGGCTCGACCTCTCCAGCCTCAGCGAGCGCAGCACGGAGGCGGGGATTTCCCATTCCCGCGCCTGGCACCACGCCTTCGCGCGCATCGAGTTCGGCGACCTGCCGGTGATCGCGGTGCTGCACGGCGCGGTGGTGGGCGGCGGGCTGGAACTGGCGGCCAGCGCGCATATCCGCGTCGCCGAGACCAGCGCCTTCTACGCGCTGCCGGAGGGCAGCCGCGGCATCTATGTCGGCGGCGGCGCCTCGGTGCGGCTGACGCGGCTGATCGGGGTCAGCCGGATGATGGACATGATGCTGACCGGGCGCACCTATGGCGCGGAGGAAGGTGTCGCGCTGGGCTTCTCGCAATATCTGGTGGGCGCGGGCGAGGGGCTGGACAAGGCGGTGGCGCTGGCGCGGCGCGCGGCGGAGAACCCGCCGATGACCAATTTCGCCATTCTCCACGCTTTGCCGCGCATCGCCGAGGCCAGCCCGGAGACCGGGCTGCTGATGGAGGCGCTGATGGCCGCCATCGCCCAGGGGTCGGACGAGGCCAAGCGCCGGCTGCGCGATTTCCTGGAAGGCCGCGCCGCCAAGGTGTCGCATGGCTGAGAGGATGCCGGAGATGAACGCGCCGTTCCGCCCCGTCAGCCTCGGCCCGCACACCGCCGATTTCGATTTCCGGCCGGATGGCACGGTGTATGTGCGCGGCACGCTGCCGCTGGCCTCCTATCCCCGTAGCCTGACCGCGTGGCTCGCGCAGTGGGCCG
>CAMFLK010000276.1 GCA_945957135.1 uncultured Rhodospirillales bacterium | reverse complement strand
GCCTCCAGCGCCGCCATTTCGGGATAGTCCGGCATCTGCGCCGCCGGACGCTCCCGCCAGCTCGCGGGCGACCAGGCGCGCTCGAGAACCTCGCTCATCGCCCCCTGCCCTCGCGCGGCGCCGGCGGCGGCGTGGCGGGACCGGTCAGAACATCGAAATCGTCGGACATGATGGCTTCCTTCCTGATGGAAGCCGTCTCACCCGTGGCGGAAATTCGAATGGCAGAGCTGCGGAAACGAAAAAGCCGCCTGGAGCGAGGCGGCTTCGGAGTTCTGCGTGAAACGCGCGACCCTATACCGCCGGAAAATACCGACGGTACCAAAATCGCGTTGCGAGATGCAGCTGGCTCGACATGCGGCGGTTATAGACCTGACGGAGACAGCTCGGCAAGGGGAAGAAAGGAAGGCCAGGGCTCTGCCCTGGACCCGCTGCCGCGACAAGAGGTCGCGGCGGGGGCCTCGGCCCCAGACCCTATTCGTTTGGGGGGCCTTTCGCCAAAGTCATTACATGATCGTCATAGCCGGGCTTGACCCGGCCATCCACGCCGCTCCGTGCCGCCGGCAGTGGAAGGGACACGATATGTATCGGCCTCGTGCGAAGCCATCACCGCCTGACAGCACCCCACCCCGTGGATGGCCGCGTCAAGCACGGCCGCGACGATGGGGGCGCCCGCACAATATTTCCGACGCACGGATTCAATATATCAAAAGTTTTTTGGTTCTTTTTTTCAAAAAAGAACCACTTTCTTCCTTGCTTTATTTACCGCATGGATGGCCGGGAAAAGCGCCCGGCCACTGCGGTTTTTTGCTTCTTTTTTTCAAAAAAGAAGCGCTTTCTTCCTTAGCTCTGCTGCTGCGTCGCCGCATGCACGCCCGCAAGCGCCGCGCGCAGGGCCGCTTCCTTGGTTTCGTCGAAGGAGGTGCGCAGCACCGTGCCGCCCACGCCGTCGAGGTCGGCGAGCACCTTGTCGGCGGTCAGCTTGCGGATCAGCAGGAACAGGGCGGCCTGGCCGGGGGAGATGGCCTGCGCGACTTCCTTCATGAAGTTGTCGTTGATGCCCACGTCGGTCAGCGAGCCGCTGATGGCGCCGGAGGCGGCGCCGATCGCGGCCCCGGCCAGCGGCATCATGAAGATCAGCCCGATCAGCGCCCCCCACAGCGTGCCGCCGGCCACGCCCGCGGCCAGCGGGTGGAACAGCTGGTTGAGCTTGATGTGGCCCTTCTCGTCCTTCACGGCGATCACCGCGTCGCCGAGCTCGATCAGATATTCCTTCTGCATGTCCAGCACGCGCTGGCGCACTTCCTCGGCCTTGGCTTCGGAGGGGAAGGCGATGACGACGAGATCGCTCATGGGGCTCTCCTATTCTTTGCGGATCGTGGGTGGCAGGTCGAGTTTCAGCGAGAGTTCGCGCAGCCGGGCGGGGGTGACCGGGGCGGGCGCGCCCATCATGAGGTCCTCGCCCTGCTGGTTCAGCGGGAACAGGATCACCTCGCGGATGTTGGGCTCGTCGGCCAGCAGCATCACGATGCGGTCGATGCCCGGCGCCGAGCCGCCATGCGGGGGTGCCCCGTAGCGGAAGGCGTTGAGCATGCCGCCGAAGCGCGCCTCCACCTCGCTGGCGGGGTAGCCGGCGATCTCGAAGGCGCGGATCATGATGTCCGGCCGGTGGTTGCGGATGGCGCCGGACGACAGCTCGATGCCGTTGCACACGATGTCGTACTGGAACGCCTTGATGGTCAGCGGGTCCTGGCCGTTCAGCGCCTCCATGCCGCCCTGGGGCATGCTGAACGGGTTGTGGCTGAAGTCGATCTGCCCGGTTTCCTCGTTCAGCTCGTACATCGGGAAGTCGGTGATCCAGCAGAAGCGGAATTCGCCGGCTTCGATCAGCCCGAGATCCTGGCCGAGTTTCGTGCGCACGGCGCCCGCGAATTTCGGCGTCTCGTCCTTCTTGCCCGCGGCGAAGAACACGCTGTCGCCGGCGTTGAGGCCGCAGGCGGCGCGGATCGCCTCGGCACGCTCGGGTTCCAGGTTGCGGGCGATCGGCCCCTTGGCGCCGTCCGAATCGAACTGGATGTAGCCCAGCCCGCCGGCGCCCTGTTCGCGCGCCCATTCGTTCAGCTTGTCGAAGAAGCTGCGCGGGTTGGCGGCGGTGCCCGGGGCCGGAATGGCGCGCACGATGCCGCCGGAGGCCGCGATCTTGGCGAACAGCCCGAAGCCGGAGCCGGCGAAATGCTCGGTCACGTCGGTGATGCGCAGCGGGTTGCGCAGGTCGGGCTTGTCGCTGCCGTATTCCGCCATCGCCTGGTCGTAGGCGATGCGCGGGAAGGGCGGCTTCGTCACCGCGCGGCCGGCCGCGAATTCCTCGAACACCCCGGCGATGACAGGTTCGATGGTGGCGAACACGTCCTCCTGGGTCACGTAGCTCATTTCGAAATCGAGCTGGTAGAACTCGCCCGGCGAGCGGTCGGCGCGGCTCGCTTCGTCGCGAAAGCAGGGGGCGATCTGGAAGTAGCGGTCGAACCCCGCGACCATGGCGAGCTGCTTGAACTGCTGCGGCGCCTGCGGCAGGGCGTAGAACTTGCCGGGGTGCAGGCGCGCGGGCACCAGGAAGTCGCGCGCCCCCTCGGGGCTGCTGGCGGTCAGAATGGGGGTCTGGAACTCGGTGAACCCCGCCTCGATCATCCGCCGGCGGATGGAGGCGATCACCCCCGCGCGCAGCATGATGTTGCGATGCACCCGCTCGCGCCGCAGGTCGATGAAGCGGTAGGTCAGGCGGATGTCGTCCGGGTAGCGTTCCTCGCCGGCCACCTGCATGGGCAGCACGTCCGCCGCGGACTGCACGACCAGATCGCTGGCCTTCAGCTCGATCTCGCCGGTGGGCAGCCTGGGGTTGATGGTGGCGCCCTCGCGGCGCACCACCTCGCCGGTGACGGTGATGACGCTTTCCACCCGCACCGCATCGGCCGCGGCGAAGGCGGGCGTGCCGCTGGCGAACACGCATTGCGTCAGGCCGTAATGGTCGCGCAGATCGATGAACAGCAGGCCGCCATGGTCGCGCTTGCTGTGCACCCAGCCCGACAGGCGGGCGGGCTGGCCGGCGTTTTCGGCGCGCAGCGCGCCGCAGGTATGGGTTCGGTAGGCGTGCATGATCGTATCCGTCCGCGAAGGCTGGCGGAGACAACCCGCCACCCCCGCGTGAGTCAAGCGCGCGGGCGGTGGCGGCCTTTTTGGAGGATGGCGCCGTGCTCGGGGTCGTCAAGGGACGCTTCGCTCAAGCCCTTGACGACCCCTGCGCGCGACGCCCCGTGGAGATCAGGCCAGTGCGAAGAAAGGCCCTTTTTCAGCCGAATGAAGAAAGAGAAAAATGTTTATTTCTCAATATATTACCGTCATGGACGGGCTTGACCCGTCCATCCACGGCGTGCCGTGCCGCCGGCGATTGGAGGGACGCACCGCGCGTCGGCCTCGTGCGAAGCCATCACCCGATGGCAGAGCCCCACCGCGTGGGTGGACGGGTCAAGCCCGTCCATGACGAGAAGGGAAGCGTAACGGCTCACTCCACATCATTCTTCGCATGTCCCGCAGGCTTTGCCTGCGTGCCCGCGCTTCGTTGCGGGGGACGGGGTCAAGGGCTTGCGCGAAGCGTACCCACGAAGCCGGCCAACGCAACGCAAGCACAATCATGAGGGCGAAGGAGCCCGCCCCTACAGCCACCCCCGCACCCGGAACCACACCACCGGCGCGATCGCCGACAGCAGGATCAGCGCCAGCCCGTACGGGTAGCCCCAGGCCCACTCAAGCTCCGGCATGTTCTTGAAATTCATGCCGTACATGCTCGCCACGAAGGTCGGCGGTATGCCCACCACCGACACCACCGTCAGCACCCGGATGATGTTGTTCTGCTCGATATTGATGAAGCCCAGCGTCGCATCCAGCAGGAACTGCACCTTGTTGGACAGATGCGTGTCGTAGTCGTTGAGCGACTGGATGTCCCTGCGCAGCGTGCGCAGGCGCTGGCCCATCTCCTTCGGCGTCCACTCCGCGGCGGTCACCTGCACATAGGGCACGATCCGCCCCACCCCCAGCAGCGTGTCCCGCAGCTTGGACAGCGTGTCCCCCGCATGCCCCACGCTGGCCAGCACCCCACGCAGCCGCAGCTCCGCCTGGCGCGGCCGCTTGCCCTCCATCCGCTGGCGGGAAAACACGCGCTGGGAGGCGAGGTCGAGCAGGTCGCCCTGCCGCTCCAGCGAATCCGCGATGCGGTCCACCATCGTCTCGCAGATGCCGATGAACACGCCCATCGGGGTGCGGTCGGGAATGTTGCCCTCATGGCAGCGCGTGGTGAACTGCTCGATCGCCGCCAGATGGTCGAACCGCACCGTCAGCAGCCGCTGGGCGGTCAGCACGAAACCCACCGGGGTCATCCGCAACCCCTCCTCGGTGCGCGAGACGGCGGCCAGCGACAGGTACAGCGCGCCGGCCCGCTCGGCCAGGCGCGAGGAACTCTCGATCTCGCGCAGCTCGGCCAGCGTGGGCACGTGCAGGCCGGTCAGCCCCTCCACCAGCTTCACCTCCTCCGCCGTGGGGTTCAGCAGGTCGATCCAGCTCGCCCCCTCATGCGGGCCATCGGGGTGCTCCGGAAAGGATGTCAGCATGGCAGCCCCGCTTCGGTGACTTTCCGTGACACTACCCGGCGTGTATGACCGTTGCCATGTCCCGCCGCGCCGAATTCCCGCCGCCCCAGCTCGTCACCACCACCGCCGACCTCGCCGCCCTGTGCGACCGGCTGCGGGCCGAAACCTTCGTGACGGTGGACACCGAGTTCATGCGCGAACGCACCTACTGGCCCGAACTCTGCGTGGTGCAGCTCGGCGGCGCCAACGAGGTGGCGGTGGTGGACGCCCAGGCGCCGGACATCGACCTCGCCCCGCTCGGCGCCCTGCTGGCGGACACGGCGGTGATGAAGGTGTTCCATGCCTGCCGGCAGGACATCGAAATCTTCGTGCTGCGCTTCGGCGACGTGCCCCGCCCGCTGTTCGACACCCAGGTGGCCGCCATGGTCGCGGGCTTCGGCGACCAGGTGGGCTACGACGCGCTGGTGAGCGCGCTGACCGGCGGACATATCGACAAGGCCCACCGCTTCAGCGACTGGGCCGCCCGCCCGCTGTCCGACGCCCAGGTCACCTACGCCGCCGCGGATGTGACGCATCTGCGCCCGGTCTATGAGAAACTCCAGGCCAAGCTCGCCAAATCCGGCCGGCTCGCCTGGGTGGCCGAGGAAATGGCGGCGCTGGCCGACCCCACCACCTACCGCGCCGACCCCGAGGCGATGTGGGAACGCCTCAAGCCCCGCACCGGCAACCGCCGCATGCTCGCCACGCTGCGCGCCATCGCCGCCTGGCGGGAACGCGAGGCGCAGAAATCCAACATCCCCCGCCAGCGCATGCTGAAGGACGAGGCGCTGCTGGAAATCGCCGCCATCGCGCCCACCGACGCGGACGCCCTGTCCCGCGCCCGCGGCATCACCCGCGGCTTCGCCGAAGGGCGCATGGGCGCCGGGCTGCTCGCCGCCATCGCCGCCGCCCGCGCCCTGCCCGAAGCCGACTGGCCGGCCGCCCCCGCGCCGCGCGGAGGCGCCCGCCCCACCCCCGCCCTGGTCTCGCTGCTCAAGGTGCTGCTCGCCGCCCAAAGCGAACAACACCCGGTGG
>CAMFLK010000275.1 GCA_945957135.1 uncultured Rhodospirillales bacterium | reverse complement strand
GCGTGGTGACCGGCGGCTGCGCGCCCGACTTCTCTCCCCTCGCCGCCGTTGGCGGCCTCAGCCGCGCCGCCCGCGCCCGCCTCGCCGCGAGCGGGCGCACCGCCGAGACCGCCCTGGCCGCGATGCTGGCCGGCGAGGACCCGTTCCCCGCCGCCGGCCCCGCCGCCCATGCCGCGATGCACGAGGCCGTCGCCCCCCATCTCCACGCCATGCCCGCCCTGCCTGCCCGTCCGCCCGCCCCGGCGCTCGGCACACGGCGCGACCTGCCGGCCCGGCGCAGCGGCTACACCCAGAAATCCGCCATCGGCGGCCACAAGCTGTTCCTGCGCACCGGCGAATACGCCAACGGCCAGCTCGGCGAGATCTTCATCGCCCTGCACAAGGAGGGCTCGGCCTTCCGCGGCCTGATGGACAATTTCGCCGTCGCCGTCAGCCTCGGCCTGCAACACGGCGTGCCGCTGGAGGAGTTCGTCGAGGCCTTCACCTTCACCCGCTTCGGCCCCGCCGGCACGGTGGAGGGCGACCCCGCTGTCTCCCGCGCCACATCGCTGCTCGACTACGTGTTCCGTACCCTCGCCGCCAACTATCTCGGCCGCACCGACATCCCCGAGGCCGAGGCCGAGGACGAGGGCGCGGACACCACCGGCCATGGCGCGCGCGACCGCGCCCCCTTGCTGCCGCTCGATTTCCCGCGCGAAGATGGCCCCCGCCAGCGCCGCCGCGGCCTGCGGGTGGTGGGCCAGTAAAGGAAGCGCCTCATGGCCGGACGGATCGACGCGAAACTGGCCGAGCTCGGCATCACCCTGCCCACCCCCATGGCGCCCATCGCCAACTACGTGCCCTTCGTCGCCAGCGAGGGGCTGGTGGTGGTCTCCGGCCAGCTGCCGGCCGTGGACGGCAAGGTCTCCCTGCTCGGCAAGCTCGGCGGCGCCATCTCCATCGAGGACGGCTATGCCGGCGCGCGGCAGAGCTTCATCAACGTGCTGGTCCACCTGAAATCCGCCTGCGGCGGCGATCTCGACCGGGTGCGCCAGGTCATCCGCCTCGGCGGCTTCATCGCCTGCACGCCCGAGTTCACCCAGCACGCCGCGGTGATGAACGGGGCCAGCGACCTCGCCGTCGCGGTGTTCGGCGATCTCGGCCGCCACGCCCGCTCCACCATCGGCGTGCCCTCGCTGCCCACCGACGCGGCGGTGGAAGTGGAAGGCATGTTCCGTATTGCTTGAGGCCCGCCCGCCCCCATCTTCCGGGGGCATGCCGGACGACTCCCCCGCCCTCACCCTCACCCTGCACAAATCCATCGCCGAAATCCCGGCGGCGGATTGGGACGCCTGCGCCGGCACCGACAACCCCTTCGTCAGCCACGCCTTCCTGTCAGCCATCGAGGACAGCGGATCGGCCGGCCCGCGCACCGGCTGGCTGCCCCAGCACGCGGTGCTGCGCGACGGCGAGGAACGCGTGCTCGCCGCCGCGCCGATGTACGCGAAATCCCACAGCTACGGCGAATACGTGTTCGACCACGGCTGGGCCCACGCCTTCGAACGCGCCGGCGGCCGCTACTACCCCAAGCTCCAGGTCGCCTCGCCGTTCAGCCCGGTGCCCGGCCCCCGCCTGCTGATCCGCCCGGACAGCAGGCTCGCCCCCGCCGGCCTCGCCGGCGCCCTCACCCAGGCCGCGGACCAGCTCGGCCTCTCCTCCGTCCACATCACCTTCTGCACCGAGGCCGAATGGCAGGCCCTCGGCGAGGCCGGCTGGCTGCAACGCATCGGCCTGCAATTCCACTGGCAGAACCACGGCTATGCCGATTTCGACGGCTTCCTCGCCGCCCTCTCCTCGCGCAAGCGCAAATCCCTGCGCCGCGAACGGCGGGACGCCAACGAAGCCGGGCTGGAATTCCTCACCCTGCGCGGGGCGGAGATCGGCCGCGCCGAATGGAACGCGTTCTACGAATTCTACACCTCCACCGTGGACCGCAAATGGGGCAGCGCCTACCTCACCCGCGACTTCTTCCCCCTGCTCGGCGAACGGCTCGGCGACGCGGTGGTGCTGATGCTCGCCCGCCACCGCGGCCGCCCCGTCGCCGGCGCCCTCAACCTGCTCGGCACCGACACACTCTACGGCCGCAACTGGGGCTGCACCGGCGACTGGCCCTTCCTGCACTTCGAACTCTGCTACTACCGCGCCATCGACTTCGCGATCACCCACGGCCTCGCCCGCGTTGAAGCCGGCGCCCAAGGCGAACACAAGATCCAGCGCGGCTACCTGCCCCAACCCACCTACTCCGCCCACTGGATCGCCCATACCGGCCTGCGCCACGCGGTGGCCGAGTTCCTGGAGGTGGAACGGCTGGAAAAACAGGCGCAAATCGCGGCGCTGGCGGAGCAGTCGCCGTTTCGGAAGGAAGGGGAGTAGGGAAGGAAGCACTTCTTTTTTTGGAAAAAAGAAGCAAAAAAACTTTTGCTACCTGGCTGCGCCGTGGCTTGTTCTTCCAAACCTCCCAATTTCGTCTTGGTCGGGCTTGGCCACGCGCCATCGCCCCGGGAATGACCCAGGGTAAAAAAATTCGGGATAGCCGGTTGGGGTTGGGGAAAAGGCGCGAAACGCGGGCGGGCCGGGGCGTCATCCCGACCACTCGTCGGCTCGCGGCACGGTGATCGTCCGCCGTTTGCCGCTTGGCCCGATCCGTCGCGGAATGACCGCCCAATTCACCGGCCGGAGGCGGATGATCCGCCGCCCGACCTCCGGCGTCGCCGGCTTCCGGCGGGCAGAGGCCCGCCGCGTGCGGACCCGGCCGGTGCGCTTGTCCTGCCGCGGCTCCACCCACACCACCTCGGGCTCCGGCACCACCGTGCCGTCCTTCCACTGGGCGTAGAGCCTGTCGAACGCCGCCATCATCTCGGCGATCTGGCGAAGCCTCGTGGATTCCTTCCGCCCCAGGAACAACCGGCCCCACACCCCACCCAGCAGGGCAGAGAGCATCTGCACGATCTGGGTGAAGGGGCCGGGGCGGGGCATTTGGGTCTCCTGCATAACGTTGATATTGACTGTCTGACAAATACCCATCCCGCAAAAGCGCTGCAACAGGAAAATGCAGAGAAAATAGTAACAAATTGTATCTATCTTGATCGTGCCGCATCACGGGCGGTGCGGAGTGCCCGCGAGGGTTCGGCCGCGTGCGAAGCCATCGCCGCATAGTACAGCTTCGCCGCGTGGATGGCCGAAACAAGTCCGACCATGACGGGGAAGGAGATTATGGAAGAACAAGCCACGGAGCAGCCAAACGAAAAAAGTTCTTTGCTTCTTTCTTTCAAGAAAGAAGCGCTTCCTTCCTGTCTTTTTATCTCCCGTTGAACATAATCCGCTGCCGCACGGAAATATACAGGATCACCAGCGCCAGCTGCACCAGCAGGTAGCTGATGACCGCCACCTTCACCTCGTCAGCCGCGTCGTTGGCGGTGCTGACCAGCAGGGCGAGGCCCACGTTGCGCTGGGCCGCGCCGACCGCGATGGCGTGGCGTGTCGCCAGGTCGCGCCCGCCCAGCGGGTAGCCCGTGGCGATGGCCGCGAGCGTCACCAGCCCCGCGCCGAGCATGGGCAGCGGGCGGGCCTTGGCGATCACCAGATAGAGGTCGATGGCCTGGGACAGCACCGCGGCGACCAGCAGCATGGTGCCCGCGGCGGCGGCGGCCCGGCCGATCCGTGCCGCCCGCGCCGGCCACCAGCGTGCCAACAGGGCGCCGAGGGTGAGCGGCAGGAGCTGGGCGAGGAACACCTGCACGGCCACCGCCTGGGGCGCGATCGCCGCGCGCGTGCCGAACACCGCGTTGCCGATGGCCACCCACAGCGGCAGGGCGGGAATGGCCAGCAGCGCCACGGCCACCTGCAAGGTCGGCGCGAAGCCGGCATGGCCGCCGGTGCGCAGGGCCCGTTGCAGCGCCAGGGGGGCACCCGGCGCCGCGGCCATCAGCGCGAGGCCCATGCGCTCGTCCAGGCCCAGCCCGATCGCCGCGCCGACCACAAATCCCAGCACCGGCACCACCAGCAGCACGCAGGCGAGGCCGCGCAGCAGCGCGCCGGGGCGGCGGAGCTGGTCCACGAACTGGCCCGGCGCCAGCGCGGTGCCCACCGAGGACATGACGGTGAACACGGCGGCGAAGGACAGCGCCTTCACCAGCCAGAGCGGGATGATCTCGACCATGCGCCGGGCCTATCACGCCCGGCGGCGGACTACAGCCCCAGGCTATAGCCCGAGGATTTCGCGGGCCTCCGCCGGGCTCGCCACCTTGGCCCCCAGCGACTCCACGATGGTCACGGCGCGTTCCACCAGCACCGCGTTGCCCGGCGCCAGCACGCCGCGCGACAGGTAGAGATTGTCCTCCAGCCCCACCCGCACATGCCCGCCGAGGATCACCGACTGCGCCACCATGGGGAACTGGGCGCGGGAGATGCCGAAGGCGGACCAGTTGGCGCCGGCGGGCAGCAGCGACTTCATCATCACCATGCCCTCCGCCGTGGCCGGCGCGCCCCAGGGGATGCCGAGGCAGAGTTGCAGGAACGGCGTGCCGGCGAAGGCGCCCTGCGCCACCATGTGCGCGGCCAGCGCCACATGGCCGGTGTCGAACACTTCCAGCTCCGGCTTCACCCCGGCGTCGCGGATCATCTTGGCCATGCTGTCGAGATGCGCGGGCACGTTGACCATGGCGCGCGGGCCGAAATTCATCGTCGCCACATCCAGCGAGCAGATGTCGGGCTTGTTCTGCACCACATGGGCCACGCGGTCCTCGGGCGAGACGAAGTTGCGCAGCGCGTCGTTGCTGGTGGGCACGAAGCTGGCGCCGGGGCCGGTGGTGAGGTTGATCAGCACGTCGCTGCCGGAGTCGCGGATGCGGTCCACCACCTCGCGGTAGTGGTTGAGGTCCATGCAGGGCTTGCCGGTCTCCACGTCGCGCACATGGATGTGCACCACCGCCGCCCCGGCCTTGCGCGCGGCGAGGCATTCATTGGCGATCTGCTCCGGGGTGATGGGGATGTGCGGGCTGAGATGGGTGGCATCCGCGCCGCCGGTGACGGCGCAGCTGACGATGACGGCGCGGCCGGCAACCGGCGGGGTCTGGGTCACAGGGTCAATCCTCCATCGACGGTGATCGTTTGGCCGGTGACCATGCTGGCGCCGAAGCCCAGGAACAGGATCACCTCGGCGAGGTCGTCGGGTTCGCAGCGGCGCTGCAGGGTGGCGTGCTCGATGGAGTGGCGGCGCTGCTCGTCCGTCCATTCGATCTGCCAGGACGAATTCACCGCGCCCGGCGCGATGGCGTTGACGCGCACTTCCGGCCCCAGGGCGCGGGCGAGGTTCTTGGTCAGGCTCACCACGCCGGCCTTGGTGGCGCCATAGGCGAGCGAGCTGCCCACCGAGTGCAGCCCGGCGATGGAGGCGGTGGAGACGATGGCGCCGCGCGATTCCTTCAGCCAGGGCGCGGCGGCCTTGGAACAGCGGAACACGCCAAGCAGGTTGACCGACAGCAGCGTTTCCCACAGCTCGTCGGTGATCAGGTCGAGCCGGGCGGGGGGAATCGCGGCGCGCACGCCGGGGGTGCCGGCATTGTTGACCAGCAGGTCGAGCCGGCCGAGGCGGCGGCAGGCGGAGTCGATCATCGCCGTCTCCTCGCCGGGCGTGCCGATCGCGCCGGGCGCCTCGATGACGTTGTGGC